>NZ_JALOCP010000018.1:0-165601 GCF_030511745.1 Paraburkholderia sp. SECH4 | reverse complement strand
CACGCCGATGATAGTGCGGATTCCCGTGTGAAAGTAGGTAATCGTCAGGCTCCCCTGCAAGACCAGAAACCCCACCCCACAAAGGTGGGGTTTCTGCGTTTACGGTCGGAGCTGGAATCACTATATAAGTGAGAGCTATGAGTTTGGAACGGTCAAGCAAGCCTTGACAGCAAGCGGTTGTTCCCTCATAATCATCAGTTCTCTGCGGAGGGGTGCCCGAGTGGCTAAAGGGGGCAGACTGTAAATCTGTTGGCTTACGCCTACGTTGGTTCGAATCCAACCTCCTCCACCAGAATGCAAGCTGTAGCAGTAGTTGGGAATCCATGGATCCTTGCGGGTGTAGCTCAATGGTAGAGCAGAAGCCTTCCAAGCTTACGACGAGGGTTCGATTCCCTTCACCCGCTCCAGTAACAAAGAAGTAGCGCCCATGTGGCTCAGTGGTAGAGCACTCCCTTGGTAAGGGAGAGGTCGGCAGTTCGATCCTGCCCATGGGCACCAGAAGTACTCGGTGATTGTTTGCGCGCGGCGCAACGTACGGATAAATCCTCTTAGGAGTCGAAAATGGCCAAGGGTAAGTTTGAGCGGACCAAGCCGCACGTGAACGTCGGCACGATCGGTCACGTTGACCACGGCAAGACCACGCTGACGGCAGCGATCACGACGGTGCTGACCAAGAAGTTTGGCGGCGAAGCGAAGGCATACGACCAGATCGACGCGGCGCCGGAAGAAAAGGCACGTGGTATCACGATCAACACGGCACACGTCGAGTACGAAACGGCTAACCGCCACTACGCCCACGTCGACTGCCCGGGCCACGCTGACTATGTGAAGAACATGATCACGGGCGCAGCGCAGATGGACGGCGCGATCCTGGTGTGCTCGGCTGCAGACGGCCCGATGCCGCAAACGCGTGAGCACATCCTGCTGGCGCGTCAGGTTGGCGTTCCGTACATCATCGTGTTCCTGAACAAGTGCGACATGGTGGACGACGCTGAGCTGCTGGAACTCGTCGAGATGGAAGTTCGCGAACTTCTGTCGAAGTACGACTTCCCGGGCGACGACACGCCGATCATCAAGGGTTCGGCCAAGCTGGCGCTGGAAGGCGACACGGGCGAGCTGGGCGAAGTGGCGATCATGAATCTGGCCGACGCGCTGGACACGTACATCCCGACGCCGGAGCGCGCAGTTGACGGTGCGTTCCTGATGCCGGTGGAAGACGTGTTCTCGATCTCGGGTCGCGGCACGGTGGTGACGGGGCGCGTTGAGCGCGGCGTCGTGAAGGTTGGCGAGGAAATCGAAATCGTCGGTATCAAGCCGACGGTGAAGACGACCTGCACGGGCGTGGAAATGTTCCGCAAGCTGCTCGACCAGGGTCAGGCAGGCGACAATGTGGGTATCCTGCTGCGCGGCACGAAGCGTGAAGACGTGGAGCGTGGCCAGGTTCTGGCGAAGCCGGGTTCGATCAACCCGCACACGCACTTCACGGCTGAAGTGTACGTGCTGAGCAAGGACGAAGGCGGCCGCCACACGCCGTTCTTCAACAACTATCGTCCGCAGTTCTACTTCCGTACAACGGACGTGACGGGCTCGATCGAGTTGCCGAAGGACAAGGAAATGGTCATGCCGGGCGACAACGTGTCGATCACGGTGAAGCTGATCAACCCGATCGCGATGGAAGAAGGTCTGCGCTTCGCAATCCGCGAAGGTGGCCGTACGGTCGGCGCAGGTGTGGTCGCTAAGATCCTCGAGTAACGCCAGAAAGTTCTCGTTGATCGGTAGTTTCGGGGTTGGCGGTGTCGTCAACCCCAAAATGGTTTAGGGGTATAGCTCAACTGGCAGAGCGTCGGTCTCCAAAACCGAAGGTTGGGGGTTCGATTCCCTCTGCCCCTGCCAACTCTCGCGCTGTATATGGCGCTTCGTTAAGGTGTTATGGCGAATCCTTCCGTCGAAACTGTAAATACATCCGGCGACAAGCTGATGCTCGTCGCGGGCGTATTGTTGGTCTTGGCCGGGTTCGTGGGGTTCTTCTGGCTCAGCGGCCAGGAATGGTACGTCCGCGGAGCCGCCTTGGCTGTTGGCGCTATCGCGGGTGTTGCAGTCGGTCTTCTCTCCGCGCCTGGCAAGGGTTTCATCGCTTTCGCCAAAGACTCGTACAAAGAAGTTCGCAAGGTTGTCTGGCCGACTCGTAAAGAGGCCACCCAGACAACGCTCGTAGTGTTCGGCTTTGTGTTCGTTATGGCGATCTTTCTTTGGATTAGCGACAAATCCATCGAATGGGCGATTTTCTCGGTGATTCTGGGTTGGAAATGATATGAGTGATACTCCGGCATCCCCGAGCGGCAAACGTTGGTACGTGGTGCACGCCTACTCCGGCATGGAGAAGAGCGTGCAACGTGCGCTTCAAGAGCGCATCGAACGTGCCGGCATGCAAGACCAGTTTGGTCAAATCCTCGTTCCGACTGAAGAAGTGGTCGAGGTGAAAGGCGGTCACAAATCGGTGACCGAGCGTCGTTTCTTCCCGGGCTATGTGCTTGTGGAAATGGAAATGACAGACGAAACGTGGCACCTCGTGAAGAACACGGCCAAGGTGACGGGTTTCGTAGGCGGTGCGCGTAATCGTCCGAGCCCGATTTCCCCGCGGGAAGTCGAGAAGATCATGTCGCAAATGCAGGAAGGCGTGGAAAAGCCGCGTCCGAAGACCCTGTTCGAAGTCGGCGAGATGGTGCGGGTGAAGGACGGTCCGTTCACGGATTTCAACGGCAGCGTCGAAGAAGTGAACTACGAAAAGTCGCGCGTCCGTGTTTCCGTTACAATCTTCGGCCGCGCAACGCCGGTCGAGCTGGAATTCGGCCAGGTCGAAAAGTTGTAATCCAGAATTCTACGGGGCGCACCGGTCGGTGCGTTCCGTATTTCGCGCTTACGGTCCGCGTAATGGCCGTTGAGGAGCGTAAGTAGTCTGTTTTTTGGCGAACGCGCGCTACTACTCACTGAATGTCCGCTTGTACTAGGGCGGCGTTCCTAAGAGGTTTTCAAAATGGCAAAGAAAATCATCGGCTTTATCAAGCTGCAGATTCCTGCAGGTAAAGCCAACCCGTCGCCGCCGGTCGGTCCGGCACTGGGCCAGCGCGGCCTGAACATCATGGAGTTCTGCAAGGCGTTCAACGCGCAGACTCAAGCTATGGAACCGGGTCTGCCGATTCCGGTCGTGATCACCGCGTTCGCGGACAAGAGCTTCACGTTCGTTCTGAAGACGCCGCCGGCTACGGTTCTGATCAAGAAGGCAGCGAAGATCGACAAGGGTTCGGCCAAGCCGCATACCGACAAGGTCGGCAAGATCACCCGCGCTCAAGCTGAAGACATCGCCAAGACCAAGATGCCCGATCTGACGGCAGCTGATCTGGACGCAGCGGTTCGTACGATCGCTGGTAGCGCCCGCTCGATGGGCATCACCGTGGAGGGCGTGTAAATGGCTAAGCTTTCAAAACGTCTGCAAGCATTTGCAGCCAAGGTTGATCGTCAAAAGCTGTACGCGATCGACGAAGCTCTGTCGCTCGTGAAGGAATGCGCAAGCGCGAAGTTCGACGAGTCGATCGACGTTGCAGTGCAACTCGGCATCGACGCGAAGAAGTCGGACCAAGTGGTTCGTGGCTCGGTCGTGCTGCCGGCTGGCACCGGTAAGTCGGTTCGCGTGGCTGTGTTCGCACAAGGCGAAAAGGCTGAGCAAGCTCGTGCAGCCGGCGCGGAAGTCGTCGGTATGGAAGACCTGGCTGAACAAGTCAAGGCTGGCAAGCTCGACTTCGACATCGTGATCGCTTCGCCGGACACGATGCGCGTTGTCGGTACGCTCGGTCAGATCCTCGGCCCGCGCGGCCTGATGCCGAACCCGAAGGTTGGCACGGTTACGCCGGACGTCGCGACTGCAGTCAAGAACGCCAAGGCTGGTCAGGTGCAATTCCGTGTCGACAAGGCCGGTATCATCCACGCCACGATCGGCCGTGCTTCGTTCGAGCCGACGGCTCTGCGTAGCAACCTGAACGCTCTCGTCGACGCGCTGCAAAAGGCGAAGCCGGCAACGAGCAAGGGTGTGTACCTGCGTAAGGTTGCACTGTCGAGCACGATGGGCGTTGGCGTTCGCGTCGACCAGGCATCGCTCGCAGCACAGTAATAAATTTCATCGCCTCGATGTGAGTCGAGGTGGTTTTATGGGCTTTGGGCGGTCGCAAGATGGCAGTTTGCATCGAGCGACCGGTTGTCAAAGACCGTTGGCGGGAACGCAGCAGGTAGGCGAACCCTTAATGCAAAGCCAACGCAGATGGCGAACCCGAAAAGGTTTTGTAGTGATGAAACCGTTGGATGTCCGCAGCAATGTGGGCATCGAGCGGTCGAAATACTCCTGACTGGTCGGACGCCGTTATTGAACGCGGTACACAAGGCGCACGCTGCGTGTATCGAATCTGGAGGTTAACCGTGCCACTCAATAAAGAAAGCAAGCAGGCCGTCGTTGCTGAGGTTGCCGCGCAAGTCGCGAAAGCCCAGACCGTGGTTCTGGCTGAGTATCGTGGGATCACGGTTGGCGATCTGACCAAGCTGCGCGCGAAAGCGCGTGAGCAACAGGTTTACCTTCGCGTGTTGAAAAACACGCTGGCGCGTCGCGCTGTTGAAGGTACCCCGTTTGCTTCTTTGGCAGAGCAGATGACCGGTCCCCTGATCTACGGCATCTCGGAAGATGCCATTGCCGCTGCTAAGGTCGTCAACGACTTCGGCAAGAGCAATGACAAGTTGATCATCAAGGCTGGTTCCTACGAAGGCAAGGTGATGGACAAGGCTGGCGTGCAAGCGCTGGCAAACATCCCGAGCCGCGAAGAACTGCTCTCCAAGCTGTTGTACGTTATGCAAGCACCTGTTTCCGGCTTTGCGCGCGCTCTGGCCGCGCTGGCAGAAAAGAAACAAGGCGAAGAAGCTGCTGCGTAACGCACTTCAGTCGAGCGTGATTGATCGCTGGCTGTATCCGAATTCAATTTAGGAGTATTTCAAATGGCAATCGCAAAAGATGACATCCTCGAGGCAGTAAGCTCGATGTCGGTTCTGGAACTGAACGAGCTGGTCAAGGCGTTCGAAGAAAAGTTTGGCGTGTCGGCAGCTGCTGTTGCAGTGGCAGGCCCGGCAGGCGGCGGCGCTGCTGCTGCTGCTGAAGAGCAAACCGAATTCACGGTCAACCTGACGGAAGTCGGCGCGAACAAGGTTTCGGTCATTAAGGCTGTTCGTGAACTGACGGGTCTCGGCCTGAAGGAAGCGAAGGACCTGGTCGACGGTGCACCGAAGCCTGTTAAGGAATCGGTACCGAAGGCTGCTGCTGAAGAAGCCAAGAAGAAGTTGGAAGAAGCCGGCGCGAAGGCTGAAATCAAGTAAGTTTCGGCGCGTTGTGCGAAGGCTGGCGGTTTTCCACCGCCGGCCTTTTTGTGCTTTGTGGGAACCATGTTTTTGTCAGCCGGTTTCGGCAAGAACAGGGGTCCCAGAAGCCAAAGAAAATCGCCTATCGGCAATATTGACCGGCGCTTCTCTTTGTCTTCTGAAGCGACTGCAGAAGGCAAGTTTGGTCGGGTAGCGGGCAACATAGGCATCCGCTGCCGTCAGCCAGCGGTTGGTAGCGGCCAACCACCAAGCTTCTAGGCTCGTTCAAGCCATCGGACGGCCATCGGGTCTCAGTCGGTGAACACTCGGGTTGTCTCATCAAGGTATCCTGCCTCGACAACAATGCCCGCCGTGATTCGGAGATCGTATGCAATATTCCTTCACCGAGAAGAAGCGCATTCGCAAGAGTTTTGCGAAGCGCCCCATCGTTCACCAAGTACCTTTCCTGCTGGCTACCCAGCTTGAATCATTCAGCACGTTTCTGCAAGCAGACACGTCATCCACGCAGCGCAAGCCGGAAGGCCTGCAAGCTGCGTTCACGTCCGTTTTTCCGATTGTTTCGCATAACGGGTTCGCTCGTCTAGAGTTCGTCAGCTACATGCTGTCGCCGCCGGCATTCAACATCAAGGAATGTCAGCAGCGCGGTTTGACGTACTGCTCAGCACTGCGCGCGAAAGTGCGCCTGGTGCTGCTCGACAAGGAATCGCCGAGCAAGCCGGTCGTCAAGGAAGTGAAGGAACAGGAAGTGTACATGGGCGAAATTCCGCTCATGACGCCGACGGGTTCGTTCGTCATCAACGGCACGGAACGCGTGATCGTTTCGCAGTTGCATCGCTCGCCTGGCGTGTTCTTCGAACACGACAAGGGCAAGACGCACAGCTCGGGCAAGCTCCTGTTCTCGGCCCGTATCATTCCTTACCGCGGCTCGTGGCTCGACTTCGAATTCGATCCGAAGGACGTGCTGTACTTCCGCGTTGACCGCCGTCGCAAGATGCCGGTCACGATCCTGCTGAAGGCTATTGGCCTGACGCCGGAACAGATCCTCGCAAACTTCTTCGTGTTCGACAATTTCACGCTGATGCCGGAAGGCGCGCAGATGGAATTCGTGCCGGAGCGTCTGCGTGGTGAAGTCGCACGTTTCGACATTACGGACCGTGATGGCAACGTGATCGTCCAGAAGGACAAGCGGATCAACGCCAAGCACATTCGCGATCTCGACAACGCGAAGACGAAGTTCATCTCGGTGCCGGAAGACTATCTGCTCGGCCGCGTGCTCGCGAAGAACGTTGTCGACGGCGACACGGGTGAAGTCATCGCTAACGCGAACGACGAAATCACCGAAACCGTCCTCGAAAAGCTCCGCGAATCGAAGATCAAAGACATCCAGACGCTCTACACGAACGATCTGGATCAAGGTCCGTACATCTCGTCGACGCTGCGTATCGACGAAACCGCGGACAAGATGGCTGCACGCATTGCGATCTACCGCATGATGCGTCCGGGCGAACCGCCGACCGAAGAAGCGGTCGAGGCGCTGTTCAACCGTCTGTTCTACAGCGAAGACGCATACGACCTGTCCAAGGTGGGTCGTATGAAGTTCAACCGCCGTGTCGGTCGCGACGAAATCGTCGGCCCGATGACGCTGCAAGACGACGACATCCTCGCAACGATCAAGATCCTGGTCGAACTGCGTAACGGCAAGGGCGAAGTGGACGACATCGACCACTTGGGCAATCGTCGTGTGCGTTGCGTCGGCGAACTGGCGGAAAACCAGTTCCGCGCAGGTCTCGTGCGTGTCGAACGTGCTGTGAAGGAACGCCTCGGCCAGGCCGAAAGCGAAAACCTGATGCCGCACGACCTGATCAACTCGAAGCCGATTTCGTCGGCGATTCGCGAGTTCTTCGGTTCGTCGCAGCTGTCGCAGTTTATGGACCAGACCAACCCGCTGTCGGAAATCACCCACAAGCGCCGTGTATCGGCACTTGGCCCGGGCGGTTTGACGCGTGAGCGCGCTGGCTTTGAAGTCCGCGACGTGCACCCGACCCACTACGGCCGTGTGTGCCCGATTGAAACGCCGGAAGGTCCGAACATCGGCCTGATCAACTCGCTCGCACTGTACGCGCACCTGAACGAATACGGCTTCCTCGAAACGCCGTATCGCAAGGTTGTGGACAGCAAGGTGACGGATCAGATCGATTACCTGTCGGCGATCGAAGAAGGCCGTTACGTGATCGCTCAGGCGAACGCGGCGGTTGCTGCTGATGGCTCGCTGACCGACGAACTGGTGTCGTCGCGTGAAGCAGGCGAAACGCTGATGGTGACGCCGGACCGCATCCAGTACATGGACGTGGCGCCGTCGCAGATCGTCTCGGTGGCAGCATCGCTGATTCCGTTCCTCGAGCACGATGACGCGAACCGCGCATTGATGGGTTCGAACATGCAGCGTCAGGCTGTGCCGTGTCTGCGTCCTGAAAAGGCCGTGGTCGGTACGGGTATCGAACGCACGGTGGCAGTCGACTCGGGTACGACGGTTCAGGCATTCCGCGGTGGTGTGGTCGATTACGTCGACGCAGGCCGTATGGTGATCCGCGTGAACGACGATGAAGCCGTTGCTGGCGACGTCGGCGTGGACATCTACAACCTGATCAAGTACACGCGTTCGAATCAGAACACGAACATCAACCAGCGCCCGATCGTAAAGGTCGGCGATATCGTGTCGCGTGGCGACGTGCTGGCTGACGGTGCATCGACCGACCTCGGCGAACTGGCTCTCGGCCAGAACATGCTGGTCGCGTTCATGCCGTGGAACGGCTACAACTTCGAAGATTCGATCTTGATCTCGGAGAAGGTGGTTGCTGACGACCGTTACACGTCGATCCACATCGAAGAACTGAACGTCGTAGCTCGCGATACGAAGCTCGGACCGGAAGAAATCACGCGCGACATCTCGAACCTGGCTGAAGTGCAACTCGGCCGTCTCGACGAGTCGGGCATCGTCTACATCGGCGCTGAAGTCGAAGCAGGCGACGTGCTGGTCGGTAAGGTCACGCCGAAGGGCGAAACCCAACTGACGCCGGAAGAAAAGCTGCTGCGCGCGATCTTCGGTGAAAAGGCTTCGGACGTGAAGGATACGTCGCTGCGCGTGCCGTCGGGCATGAGCGGCACGGTCATCGACGTGCAAGTGTTCACGCGTGAAGGCATTCAGCGCGACAAGCGTGCGCAACAGATCATCGACGATGAACTGAAGCGTTATCGCCTCGACCTGAACGACCAGCTGCGTATCGTGGAAGGCGATGCATTCCAGCGTCTCGCACGTATGCTGACCGGCAAGGTCGCAAACGGTGGTCCGAAGAAGCTCGCGAAGGGCACGAAGATCGAACAGGCTTACCTGGAAGATCTCGACCATTACCATTGGTTCGACATCCGCCTCGCGGACGAAGAAGCAGCGGCACAGCTCGAGGCTATCAAGGACTCGATCGAACAGAAGCGTCACCAGTTCGATCTGGCGTTTGAAGAAAAGCGCAAGAAGCTCACGCAAGGCGACGAATTGCCGCCGGGCGTGCTGAAGATGGTCAAGGTGTATCTGGCTGTTAAGCGTCGTCTGCAGCCTGGCGACAAGATGGCCGGCCGTCACGGTAATAAGGGTGTGGTGTCGAAGATCGTTCCGATCGAAGACATGCCGTACATGGCCGACGGCCGTCCGGCTGACGTCGTTCTGAACCCGCTCGGCGTGCCGTCGCGGATGAACGTGGGTCAGGTTCTCGAAGTGCATCTGGGTTGGGCCGCGAAGGGCCTCGGCTGGCGTATTGCAGAAATGCTGCAACGTCAGGCGAAGATCGCTGAACTGCGCGAATTCCTGACCAAGATCTACAACGAGTCGGGCCGCGCTGAAGAGCTGGACAGCTTCACGGACGACGAAATCGTCGAACTGGCGAAGAACCTGCGCGAAGGCGTTCCGTTTGCCACGCCGGTGTTCGACGGTGCGACGGAAGAAGAAATGTCGCGCGCGCTGGATCTGGCATTCCCGGACGACATCGCGAAGAACCTCGGCATGACGCCGTCGAAGAACCAGGTGCGTCTGTATGACGGCCGCACGGGTGAGATGTTCGAACGTACGGTGACTGTCGGCTACATGCACTACCTGAAGCTGCACCACTTGGTCGACGACAAGATGCACGCGCGTTCCACGGGCCCGTACTCGCTCGTGACGCAGCAGCCGTTGGGCGGTAAGGCGCAGTTCGGTGGCCAGCGTTTCGGTGAAATGGAAGTGTGGGCGCTCGAAGCGTACGGCGCATCGTACGTGTTGCAAGAAATGCTGACGGTGAAGTCGGACGACGTGGCGGGCCGGACCAAGGTGTATGAGAACCTGGTCAAGGGCGATCACGTGATCGACGCCGGCATGCCGGAATCCTTCAACGTGCTCGTGAAGGAAATCCGCTCGCTCGGTATCGATATCGACCTCGACCGCAACTAATCGGACTACGGAGAGAAAGCAATGAAAGCTCTGCTCGATCTATTCAAGCAAGTCCAACAGCCTGAAGTTTTTGACGCGATCAAGATCGGTCTGGCCTCGCCAGACAAGATCCGTTCGTGGTCGTTCGGTGAAGTCAAGAAGCCGGAAACCATCAACTACCGGACGTTCAAGCCGGAACGCGATGGTCTGTTCTGCGCGAAGATTTTCGGGCCGATCAAAGACTACGAATGCCTTTGCGGCAAGTACAAGCGCCTGAAGCATCGTGGCGTGATCTGTGAAAAGTGCGGCGTCGAAGTGACGCTCGCGAAGGTGCGTCGCGAACGGATGGGCCACATTGAGCTGGCCTCGCCGGTCGCTCACATCTGGTTCCTGAAGTCGCTGCCGTCGCGTCTGGGCATGGTGCTCGACATGACGCTGCGCGACATCGAACGCGTGCTGTACTTCGAAGCATACGTGGTGATCGATCCGGGCATGACGCCGCTGAAAGCGCGGCAGATCATGACGGAAGAGGATTACTACAACAAGGTCGAAGAGTACGGTGACGAATTCCGTGCCGAGATGGGCGCGGAAGGCGTTCGCGAACTGCTGCGCGCGATCAACATCGACGAACAGGTCGAGATGCTGCGCACTGAACTCAAGAACACGGGTTCGGAAGCGAAGATCAAGAAGTATGCGAAGCGCCTGAAGGTGCTCGAGGCCTTCCAGCGTTCGGGCATCAAGCCTGACTGGATGGTGCTCGAAGTGCTGCCGGTGCTGCCGCCGGAACTGCGTCCGCTGGTGCCGCTGGATGGTGGCCGCTTCGCGACGTCGGACCTGAACGACCTGTATCGCCGCGTGATCAACCGTAACAACCGGTTGAAGCGTCTGCTCGAACTGAAGGCGCCTGAAATCATCGTCCGCAACGAAAAGCGGATGCTGCAGGAAGCCGTCGATTCGCTGCTCGACAACGGTCGTCGCGGTAAGGCAATGACCGGCGCGAACAAGCGTCCGCTGAAGTCGCTCGCTGACATGATCAAGGGTAAGGGCGGTCGTTTCCGTCAGAACTTGCTCGGTAAGCGCGTCGACTACTCGGGCCGTTCGGTGATCGTCGTCGGCCCGACGCTGAAGCTGCATCAGTGCGGTCTGCCGAAGCTGATGGCGCTCGAACTGTTCAAGCCGTTCATCTTCAACAAGCTCGAAGTGATGGGTGTTGCTACCACCATCAAGGCTGCGAAGAAGGAAGTCGAGAACCAGACGCCGGTGGTGTGGGACATCCTCGAAGAGGTGATCCGCGAACATCCGGTCATGCTGAACCGTGCGCCGACGCTGCACCGTCTTGGCATTCAGGCTTTCGAGCCGGTGCTGATCGAAGGTAAGGCTATCCAGCTGCACCCGCTCGTTTGCGCGGCGTTCAACGCCGACTTCGACGGTGACCAGATGGCTGTGCACGTGCCGCTGTCGCTCGAAGCGCAGATGGAAGCGCGTACGCTGATGCTGGCGTCGAACAACATCCTGTTCCCGGCCAACGGCGATCCGTCGATCGTGCCGTCGCAGGATATCGTGCTCGGCCTGTACTACGCGACGCGTGAAGCAGTGAACGCCAAGGGCGAAGGCCTGACGTTCACCGGCGTGTCGGAAGCACTGCGTGCTTACGAGAACAAGGAAGTCGAGCTGGCCTCGCGCGTCAACGTGCGGATCACGGAAATGGTCCACAACGAAGACAAGTCGGAAGGCGCACCGGCGTTCGTGCCGAAGATCTCGCTGTACGCGACGACCGTCGGCCGCGCAATCCTGTCGGAAATCCTTCCGCCGGGCCTGCCGTTCTCGGTGCTGAACAAGCCGTTGAAGAAGAAGGAAATCTCGCGCCTCATCAACACCGCATTCCGCAAGTGCGGTCTGCGCGAAACGGTGATTTTCGCCGACCAGTTGATGCAGTCGGGTTTCCGTCTGGCAACGCGCGCCGGTATTTCGATTTGCGTCGACGACATGCTCGTGCCGCCGCAGAAAGAACAGATCGTCGGCGATGCAGCCAAGAAGGTGAAGGAATACGACCGTCAGTACATGTCGGGTCTCGTCACGTCGCAAGAGCGCTACAACAACGTGGTCGACATCTGGTCGGCAACGTCGGAAGCGGTCGGCAAGGCGATGATGGAACAGCTGTCGACGGAACCGGTGGTCGATCGCGACGGCAACGAAACGCGTCAGGAGTCGTTCAACTCCATCTACATGATGGCGGACTCGGGTGCTCGTGGTTCCGCAGTTCAGATTCGTCAGCTGGCCGGTATGCGTGGCCTGATGGCGAAGCCGGACGGCTCGATCATCGAGACGCCGATTACGGCGAACTTCCGTGAAGGCCTGAACGTGTTGCAGTACTTCATCTCGACCCACGGTGCACGTAAGGGTCTGGCTGATACGGCACTGAAGACGGCAAACTCGGGTTACCTGACGCGTCGTCTGGTCGACGTGACGCAGGATCTGGTGGTGGTCGAGGACGATTGCGGTACGTCCAACGGCGTCGCCATGAAGGCGTTGGTCGAAGGCGGTGAAGTCGTCGAAGCGTTGCGTGACCGTATCCTCGGCCGCGTGACGGTGGCTGACGTCGTCAATCCGGAAACGCAGGAAACGCTGTACGAAACGGGCACGTTGCTCGACGAAGACGCGGTCGAAGAAATCGAACGCCTCGGCATCGACGAAGTGCGCGTGCGTACGCCGCTGACTTGCGAAACGCGTTACGGTCTGTGCGCAGCCTGCTATGGCCGCGACCTGGGTCGTGGCTCGTCGGTGAACGTCGGTGAAGCAGTTGGCGTGATCGCTGCTCAGTCGATCGGTGAACCGGGCACGCAGCTCACGATGCGTACGTTCCACATCGGTGGTGCGGCATCGCGTGCAGCAGTGGCTTCGTCGGTTGAAGCCAAGTCGAACGGTACGGTGCGTTTCACGGCGACGATGCGTTACGTCACCAACGCGAAGGGCGAGCAGATCGTCATCTCGCGTTCGGGCGAAGCGATGATCACCGACGACCACGGCCGCGAGCGCGAACGTCACAAGGTGCCGTACGGCGCGACGCTGTTGCAACTGGATGGTGCTCAGATCAAGGCCGGTACGCAACTGGCGACGTGGGATCCGATGACGCGTCCGATCATCACCGAGTACGGTGGTACGGTGAAGTTCGAAAACGTCGAAGAAGGCGTGACGGTTGCCAAGCAGATCGACGATGTGACGGGTCTCTCGACGCTGGTCGTGATCGACGTGAAGCGCCGCGGTTCGCAAGCGTCGAAGACGGTGCGCCCGCAGGTCAAGCTGCTCGACGCGAACGGCGAAGAAGTCAAGATCCCGAACACCGAGCACTCGGTGCAGATCGGCTTCCAAGTTGGCGCTCTGATCACCGTGAAGGACGGTCAGCAAGTGCAGGTCGGTGAAGTGCTGGCACGTATCCCGGTTGAATCGCAAAAGACTCGCGACATTACCGGTGGTCTGCCGCGTGTGGCCGAACTGTTCGAAGCGCGCTCGCCGAAGGACGCCGGCATTCTGGCGGAAGTCACGGGCACGACGTCGTTCGGTAAGGACACGAAGGGCAAGCAGCGTCTCGTTATCACGGACCTCGAAGGCAATCAGCACGAGTTCCTGATCGCGAAGGAAAAGCAGGTTCTGGTGCACGATGGTCAGGTCGTCAACAAGGGCGAAATGATTGTCGATGGTCCGGCTGATCCGCACGACATTCTGCGTTTGCAGGGCGTCGAAGCGCTGGCGCGCTACATCGTTGACGAAGTGCAGGACGTGTATCGTCTGCAGGGCGTGAAGATCAATGACAAGCACATTGAAGTGATCGTCCGTCAGATGCTGCGCCGCGTGCAGATCGTCGATAACGGTGACACGCGCTTCATCATGGGCGAACAGGTCGAGCGCTCGGATATGCTCGACGAGAACGACCGGATGGCTGCGGAAGGCAAGATCCCGGCAACCTACGACAACGTGCTGCTCGGTATCACGAAGGCATCGCTGTCGACCGATTCGTTCATCTCCGCGGCGTCGTTCCAGGAAACGACCCGCGTGCTGACCGAAGCGGCGATCATGGGCAAGCGCGACGATTTGCGCGGGCTGAAGGAAAACGTGATCGTTGGTCGTCTGATTCCGGCTGGTACGGGTCTCGCGTTCCACAAGGCACGCAAGAGCAAGGAACTGTCCGACCGCGAGCGTTTCGATCAGATCGCAGCAGAAGAGTCGTTCGAATTCGGTACGCCGGAAACCCCGGCTGCCGAACAGCAGCACTCAGGCGAGTAAGTCCGGGCGGCGCAAGCCGCTTGGGCTCACAAGCCAGCGAAGCCGCTCAGTTTCGACTGAGCGGCTTTTTTTTGTCGACAGGAGTTAGTGCTTTAGCACTTACTCCTGTCCCATGCACCGCGGGCGCCTCATTTTTGTGCGTTTTTTGTGGATTCGTCGGCCGAACGGCTAACGTTGTCGCAAAGCGCGGGCGCAGCACGAATGCGTTGGTAAAATTCGTGTCACCGGCATCACGCTGCTTCTCTCCAATTCATGTCCCGTTCGCTCGAAATCCTCAACGAAGTTTTTGGCTACCCCGCATTCCGAGGACAGCAAGGCGAAATTGTCGAACACGTCGCTGGCGGAGGCGATTGTCTCGTGTTGATGCCAACGGGCGGCGGCAAATCGTTGTGCTATCAGATCCCGTCGCTGGTGCGGCGGGAGGCAGGCTGCGGAGCGGGGATCGTCGTGTCCCCGCTGATTGCATTGATGCAGGACCAGGTCGCTGCCCTGAAGGAAGTCGGCGTTAGGGCTGCGTATCTGAATTCGACGCTGTCGAGCGCCGAAGCGATGGCCACTGAGCGTGCGCTGCGCGAAGGCGAAATCGATTTGCTGTACGTGGCGCCGGAACGGTTGATGACGCCCCGTTTCCAGGAGTTGCTCGAGCGCACGCGCATCGGGCTGTTCGCCATCGACGAAGCGCATTGCGTGTCGCAATGGGGTCACGATTTCCGTCCTGAGTATATTCAGCTGTCGGTGCTGCACGAGCGCTTTCCGAACGTGCCGCGCATCGCGCTCACCGCGACCGCTGACGCGATCACGCGCGACGAAATCATCCACCGTCTCGCGCTCGATGACGCGCGCATCTTTGTATCAAGCTTCGATCGCCCGAACATCCGCTATCGCATCGTCGAAAAGGACAATGCGCGCACGCAGTTGCTCGACTTTATTCGCGCTGAACACTCGAAACCGGACGGTACGACCGACGCCGGCGTTGTCTATTGCCTGTCGCGTCGCAAGGTCGAAGAAACGGCTGAGTGGCTGAAAGAGAAGGGGATGCGCGCGTTGCCGTACCACGCCGGCATGGAGTTCGAAATTCGCCAGAAGCATCAGGAGATGTTCCAGCGCGAGGAAGGCATCGTGATGTGCGCGACGATCGCGTTCGGTATGGGGATCGACAAGCCGGACGTGCGCTTCGTGGCTCACCTTGATTTGCCGAAGAGTGTCGAAGGGTACTACCAGGAAACCGGGCGCGCCGGCCGCGACGGCATGCCGGCGAACGCCTGGATGGCGTATGGTCTAGGCGACGTCGTGCAGCAGCGCAAGATGATTGACGAGTCCGACGCCGACGACGCGCATAAACGTGTTCAGACCGGCAAGCTCGACGCGTTGCTCGGGCTGTGCGAGGCGGCGACTTGCCGCCGGGTGCGGCTGCTCGCGTATTTCGGCGAGTCGAGCAAGCCGTGTGGCAACTGCGATAACTGCATCGAACCGCCCGACACGTGGGACGCGACGCGCGAAGCGCAGATGGCGTTGTCATGTGTGTTCCGCGCGCAGCGGGCGAGTGGCTTTCACTTTGGCGCAGGGCACCTGATCGATATTCTGCGTGGCAACCGTAGCGAGAAGATCTTGCAGCGCGGCCACGAGAAGCTCACCACTTTTGGGATCGGGGCGGCACTCGGCGAGCCGGAGTGGCGCGCCATTTTTCGCCAGCTCGTCGCATTTGGCTACCTCGCCGTCGACCACGAAGGCTTCGGCTCGCTGGTGCTGACCGAAGCCGCCAAAGCAGTGCTGAAGAGCGAGCAGAACGTAACAATGCGTCGCTACGTGAAACCGACGCGTACCCGCCAGTCTTCCAGCCGCACCAGCGAACGCGCCGACCCGACGATCGGCATGGGTCCGCGCGAGCGCGCCCGCTGGGAGCGCCTGCGCGCCTGGCGCACGGAGACTGCGAAAAGCGACGGCGTGCCGGCCTACGTCATCTTCCACGACGCCACGCTGGCCGAAATTGCCCGCAACGGCCCTGATTCCATTGAGGATTTGCGCGGCATTCCGGGCATGGGCGCCCGCAAACTGGACCGTTTCGGCGACGAATTGCTGGAAGTCGTCGGCGCCGACTAAGCGCCAGCGAGCGCAGTTTGAGGTCGGCAGGCGTGCGAAACATTGCAACCTGTTGACTCCCTTAGCATTTTCGGAATATTATGCTAGGTTCCGGTTCTTGGAATGCCTGTGTGCGAAGTCAATTCGTGCGCCGACCCCTCGGCCCGGAAGTTCGATGCGCAATCGTTTCTGCTTTGCCCGGAAACAGATGCGTCGATTTTGTTCAATTTCAGGAATAAACAATGCCAACCATCAATCAACTGGTTCGCAAAGGCCGCGCGTCGGAAACGACGAAGAGCAAGAGCCCGGCTTTGCAGGACTGCCCCCAGCGTCGCGGCGTGTGCACCCGTGTGTACACCACGACGCCGAAGAAGCCTAACTCGGCACTGCGTAAGGTTGCCAAGGTTCGTCTGACGAACGGCTTCGAAGTTATTTCGTATATCGGTGGTGAAGGCCACAACCTGCAGGAACACTCGGTCGTGCTGATTCGCGGCGGCCGTGTTAAGGACTTGCCGGGTGTGCGTTACCACATGGTTCGTGGCTCGCTGGATACCCAGGGCGTCAAGGATCGTAAGCAGGCTCGCTCGAAGTACGGTGCGAAGCGTGCCAAGGCTGGCAAGTAATTAGCCGGCCAGTGTAGTTTCAGGTCGCCTGTAAAGGCGGTAATAGCGGTGGTGCCGGAATCGCCGGTGCTGTCGAGTAAGTGGTCACCCGACCAGGCTGGTAAGTCGTTAGAGATGAATCGGGTTAGTTGGTGGCCGCGGGGCTAAAAAATAGCTCCAACTGAAAAGTTAAAGGAAGAAACATGCCGCGTCGTCGCGAAGTCCCCAAGCGGGAAGTGTTGCCGGATCCGAAATTCGGTAACGTAGATGTAGCTAAGTTCATGAACGTGCTGATGCTCTCCGGCAAGAAGTCGGTTGCTGAGCGCATCGTGTACGGCGCTTTCGAACAGATCCAGACCAAGGGTGGCAAGGACCCGCTGGAAGTGTTCACGGTAGCGCTCAACAACGTCAAGCCGGTGGTGGAAGTTAAGAGCCGCCGCGTTGGTGGTGCGAACTATCAGGTTCCGGTCGAAGTGCGTCCGTCGCGTCGTATGGCATTGGCGATGCGTTGGTTGCGTGAAGCCGCGAAGAAGCGCAGCGAGAAGTCGATGGCCCTGCGTCTGGCAGGTGAACTCTCCGAAGCGGCCGAAGGCCGTGGCGGCGCGATGAAGAAGCGCGACGAAGTTCACCGGATGGCAGAAGCCAACAAGGCGTTCTCGCACTTCCGTTTCTAAGCTTCCCGAACCCGGGTTTAGCAGAAAAAGCGGAAAGAAATTCCGGGCGGGTGCGCTTACAAAGCGCCTCGCCCGTTTGTGTTACAGCGCGATGGGTATTTTCTCGCATCGCGTCATCCCAATAGAGGATCAAAGTGGCTCGCAAGACACCTATCGAGCGCTACCGTAACATCGGTATTAGCGCTCACATCGACGCCGGCAAAACGACGACGACCGAGCGCATCCTGTTCTACACCGGCGTGAACCACAAGATTGGTGAAGTTCACGACGGCGCTGCCACCATGGACTGGATGGAGCAGGAGCAGGAACGCGGCATCACGATCACGTCCGCTGCTACCACGGCATTCTGGAAAGGCATGGCCGGCGACCGCGCTGAGCACCGCATCAACATCATCGACACCCCGGGCCACGTTGACTTCACGATTGAAGTTGAGCGCTCGATGCGCGTGCTCGACGGCGCATGCATGGTGTATTGCGCAGTGGGCGGCGTGCAGCCCCAGTCGGAAACCGTGTGGCGTCAGGCTAACAAGTACAAGGTTCCCCGTCTCGCGTTCATCAACAAGATGGACCGCACCGGCGCGAACTTCTTCAAGGTCTACGACCAGCTCAAGCTGCGTCTGAAGGCGAACCCGGTTCCGGTCGTGGTGCCTATCGGCGCTGAAGAATCGTTCACGGGCGTGGTCGATCTGCTGAAGATGAAAGCGATCATTTGGGACGAAGCGTCCCAAGGCACGAAGTTCTCGTACGAAGAAATCCCGGCAGAACTCGTCGACACGTGCAATGAATGGCGCGAGAAGATGGTCGAAGCTGCGGCTGAATCGAGCGAAGACCTGATGAACAAGTACCTCGAAGAAGGTGAGTTGACGGAAGCAGAAATCGTCAAGGGTCTGCGCGACCGTACGATCGCTTGCGAAATCCAGCCGATGCTGTGCGGTACCGCGTTCAAGAACAAGGGCGTGCAACGCATGCTGGACGCCGTGCTCGACTTCCTGCCGTCGCCGATCGACATTCCGCCGGTTACGGGCGAACTCGAAAACGGTGAAAAGGCTGAACGTCGCGCGGCTGACGACGAGAAGTTCTCGTCCCTCGCATTCAAGATCATGACCGACCCGTTTGTCGGCCAGCTGATCTTCTTCCGTGTGTACTCCGGCACGACGAAGTCGGGCGACACGCTGCTGAACGCGACCAAGGACAAGAAGGAACGTCTCGGTCGTATTCTGCTGATGCACGCAAACCAGCGTGAAGAAATCAAGGAAGTGCACGCAGGCGACATCGCTGCGGCTGTCGGCCTGAAAGACGCAACCACGGGCGACACGCTGTGCGATCCGCTGCACCCGATCGTGCTCGAACGCATGATTTTCCCGGAGCCGGTGATTTCGCAGGCTGTTGAGCCGAAGACGAAGCCGGACCAGGAAAAGATGGGTCTGGCCCTGAACCGTCTGGCTCAGGAAGATCCGTCGTTCCGCGTTCAAACGGACGAAGAATCGGGTCAAACCATTATTTCGGGCATGGGCGAGCTCCACCTGGAAATTCTGGTCGACCGGATGAAGCGTGAATTCGGCGTCGAAGCAACCGTCGGCAAGCCGCAAGTGGCGTATCGTGAAACGATCCGCGGCAAGGCGGAAGACGTTGACGGTAAGTTCGTCAAGCAGTCGGGTGGTCGCGGCCAGTACGGTCACGCGGTCATTACGCTCGAGCCGAATGAGCAGGGCAAGGGCTACGAGTTCCTGGACGAGATCAAGGGCGGTGTGATTCCGCGTGAATACATCCCGGCAGTCGACAAGGGTATCCAGGAAACGCTGAAGGCTGGCGTGCTGGCAGGCTTCCCGGTCGTTGACGTGAAGGTTCACCTGACGTTCGGTTCGTACCACGACGTCGACTCGAACGAAAATGCGTTCCGCATGGCCGGTTCGATGGCGTTCAAGGAAGCAATGCGCAAGGCTCAACCGGTCATCCTCGAACCGATGATGGCTGTGGAAGTCGAAACGCCTGAAGATTACATGGGCAACGTGATGGGCGATCTGTCGGGTCGTCGCGGCATCGTTCAGGGCATGGACGACATGGTTGGCGGCGGCAAGATCGTTCGCGCCGAAGTCCCGCTGTCGGAAATGTTCGGCTACTCGACCTCGCTGCGTTCGCTGACCCAAGGTCGTGCAACGTACACGATGGAGTTCAAGCATTACTCCGAAGCACCGCGTAACGTGTCGGAAGCGATCATCAACGCCAAGTCGAAGTAATCGCGCGGCAAGTCATTCAACGATTAACTTTTTGAAAGAAGAGAAACATGGCTAAAGGTAAATTCGAACGGACCAAGCCGCACGTGAACGTCGGCACGATCGGTCACGTTGACCACGGCAAGACCACGCTGACGGCAGCGATCACGACGGTGCTGACCAAGAAGTTTGGCGGCGAAGCGAAGGCATACGACCAGATCGACGCGGCGCCGGAAGAAAAGGCACGTGGTATCACGATCAACACGGCACACGTCGAGTACGAAACGGCTAACCGCCACTACGCCCACGTCGACTGCCCGGGCCACGCTGACTATGTGAAGAACATGATCACGGGCGCAGCGCAGATGGACGGCGCGATCCTGGTGTGCTCGGCTGCAGACGGCCCGATGCCGCAAACGCGTGAGCACATCCTGCTGGCGCGTCAGGTTGGCGTTCCGTACATCATCGTGTTCCTGAACAAGTGCGACATGGTGGACGACGCTGAGCTGCTGGAACTCGTCGAGATGGAAGTTCGCGAACTTCTGTCGAAGTACGACTTCCCGGGCGACGACACGCCGATCATCAAGGGTTCGGCCAAGCTGGCGCTGGAAGGCGACACGGGCGAGCTGGGCGAAGTGGCGATCATGAATCTGGCCGACGCGCTGGACACGTACATCCCGACGCCGGAGCGCGCAGTTGACGGTGCGTTCCTGATGCCGGTGGAAGACGTGTTCTCGATCTCGGGTCGCGGCACGGTGGTGACGGGGCGCGTTGAGCGCGGCGTCGTGAAGGTTGGCGAGGAAATCGAAATCGTCGGTATCAAGCCGACGGTGAAGACGACCTGCACGGGCGTGGAAATGTTCCGCAAGCTGCTCGACCAGGGTCAGGCAGGCGACAATGTGGGTATCCTGCTGCGCGGCACGAAGCGTGAAGACGTGGAGCGTGGCCAGGTTCTGGCGAAGCCGGGTTCGATCAACCCGCACACGCACTTCACGGCTGAAGTGTACGTGCTGAGCAAGGACGAAGGCGGCCGCCACACGCCGTTCTTCAACAACTATCGTCCGCAGTTCTACTTCCGTACAACGGACGTGACGGGCTCGATCGAGTTGCCGAAGGACAAGGAAATGGTCATGCCGGGCGACAACGTGTCGATCACGGTGAAGCTGATCAACCCGATCGCGATGGAAGAAGGTCTGCGCTTCGCAATCCGCGAAGGTGGCCGTACGGTCGGCGCAGGTGTGGTCGCTAAGATTCTCGAGTAAAATCAAGGGTTGAAGTTGCAGTAAGTGGTGCCCGGAGCCGGGCGCCAGCACCATGGCGTGTCGATAGGAGTTGGCGCTTCAGCGCTTACTCCTATCCCAGCCCGGCTCTACGTTCTTTTACTATCTGGCGGCGCAATACCGCCTCGCTCTTTCCAAGGAATTGTCATGCAGAACCAGAAAATCCGCATTCGCCTGAAGGCTTTCGACTATCGCCTGATCGATCAATCGGCAGCCGAAATCGTCGACACGGCAAAGCGGACTGGCGCAATCGTTCGTGGTCCGGTGCCCCTGCCGACCCGCATTCAACGTTTCGACATCCTGCGTTCGCCGCACGTCAACAAGACGTCGCGCGATCAGCTCGAAATCCGTACGCACCAACGTCTGATGGACATCGTCGATCCGACGGACAAGACCGTTGACGCACTGATGAAGCTGGACCTGCCGGCTGGCGTGGACGTGGAAATCAAGCTGCAATAAGGCTTCCAGAGGTTGCCTGGCGTGCCGGGCAACGCTAAGTCATTGATTGCTTGCGGAAAACGAAAAGCCTCGCTATAATGCAAGGCTTTTCGCGCATTTGCGCAAAAAAGTCGGTGTGCTGCAGCGTGATTTCACGCCCGAAACGGCACCGGCATTTTGTAAATTAGCCCCGACCAATCGCAGTCGGGAATGGAGAAAACGATGAGCCTTGGACTCGTAGGTCGCAAGGTTGGCATGACCCGTATCTTCACGGCAGAAGGGGATTCGATTCCCGTTACCGTGCTGGACGTGTCCGACAACCGCGTGACGCAGATCAAGACTGTTGAAACCGACGGCTACACCGCCGTGCAGGTTGCATTCGGTACGCGCCGTGCATCGCGCGTGACGAAGCCGTTGGCCGGTCATCTCGCCAAAGCCGGTGTTCAAGCCGGTGAAATCCTCAAAGAATTCCAGATCGATGCTGCCAAGGCTGCCGAGTTGTCGAACGGCACCGTGGTCGGTCCCGACCTGTTCGAAGTGGGCCAGAAGGTCGACGTGCAAGGCGTGTCGATCGGTAAGGGCTACGCCGGTACCATCAAGCGTTACAACTTCGCATCCGGCCGTGCATCGCACGGTAACTCGCGCTCGCACAACGTGCCGGGTTCGATCGGTATGGCGCAGGATCCGGGTCGTGTTTTCCCGGGTAAGCGCATGACCGGTCACATGGGTGACGATACGGTAACCGTGCAAAACCTCGAAATCGCTCGTATCGACGCTGACCGCAAGCTGTTGCTGGTCAAGGGCGCCGTTCCGGGTGCGAAGGGTGGCAAGGTATTCGTTACGCCGGCCGTGAAGACGCGTGCCGTGAAAGGAGCGAAATAATGGAACTTAAGCTCCTGAATGCCAATGGTCAGGAAGGTGCAGGCGTTAGCGCGTCGGACGTAGTGTTCGGCCGCGATTACAACGAAGCCCTGATTCACCAGGTTGTGGTGGCGTATCAAGCGAATGCCCGTAGCGGCAACCGCGCGCAGAAAGACCGTGAGCAAGTCAAGCACACGACCAAGAAGCCGTGGCGCCAGAAGGGTACGGGCCGCGCCCGTGCCGGTATGTCGTCGAGCCCGTTGTGGCGCGGCGGTGGCCGGATTTTCCCGAATTCGCCCGAGGAAAACTTTTCGCACAAGGTCAACAAGAAGATGCATCGCGCAGGTCTCTGCTCGATCTTCTCGCAGCTGGCCCGCGAAGGCCGCATCTCGGTGGTCGACGAGCTGACGCTCGAAGCGCCGAAGACGAAGCTGCTGGCCGAAAAATTCAAGGCGATGGGTCTCGACTCCGTGCTGGTGATTACCGACACGGTTGACGAAAACCTGTACCTCGCGTCGCGCAACCTCGCCCATGTGGCAGTTGTCGAGCCGCGTTACGCCGACCCGCTGTCGCTGATCTACTTCAAGAAGATCCTGATCACGAAGGCTGCGGTCGCCCAGATCGAGGAGTTGCTGTCATGAGCGAGATTCGCAAGAACGATCATCGTTTGATGCAGGTCCTGCTCGCGCCGGTGATCTCCGAAAAGGCGACGCTGGTGGCCGACAAGAACGAGCAAGTTGTGTTCGAAGTCGCGCCCGATGCCACGAAGCAGGAAGTGAAAGCTGCAGTCGAGCTGCTGTTCAAGGTGGAAGTCAATTCCGTCAACGTGCTGGTCTCGAAGGGCAAAGCCAAGCGCTTTGGCCGCTTCATGGGCAAGCGCAAGGACGTGAAGAAGGCGTACGTCTGCCTGAAGCCCGGCCAGGAAATCAACTTTGAAGCGGAGGCCAAGTAATCATGGCAATCGTTAAAGTTAAGCCGACTTCGCCGGGTCGCCGTGCGATGGTCAAGGTGGTCAACAAGGATCTGCATAAGGGCAAGCCGTTCGCACCGCTGCTCGACTCGCAATCCACGACCGCCGGCCGTAACAACAACGGCCACATCACCACGCGTCACAAGGGTGGTGGTCACAAGCATCACTACCGTGTCGTCGATTTCCGTCGCAACAAGGACGGCATTCCGGCAAAGGTCGAACGTCTTGAGTACGATCCGAACCGTAGCGCGAACATCGCGCTGGTTCTGTACGCAGACGGCGAGCGCAAGTACATCATCGCTCCGAAGGGTGTGACGGTTGGCCAGCAACTGATGTCGGGTTCGGAAGCTCCGATCCGGGCAGGCAATACGCTGCCGATCCGCAACATTCCGGTCGGTACGACGATCCACTGCATCGAAATGCTGCCGGGCAAGGGCGCGCAAATGGCGCGTTCGGCTGGCACGTCGGCGATGTTGCTGGCTCGTGAAGGCATCTACGCACAGGTCCGCCTGCGCTCTGGTGAAATCCGCCGCGTTCACGTTGAATGCCGCGCGACGATTGGTGAAGTTGGCAACGAAGAGCACAGCCTCCGTCAAATCGGTAAGGCTGGCGCGAACCGCTGGCGCGGTATCCGCCCGACGGTGCGTGGCGTTGCAATGAACCCGGTCGATCACCCGCACGGTGGTGGTGAAGGCAAGACGGCTGCAGGTCGCGATCCGGTGAGCCCGTGGGGCACGCCTGCTAAGGGCTATCGCACCCGCAGCAACAAGCGCACGACGAGCATGATCGTCCAGCGCCGTCACAAGCGTTAAGGAGTAGGCAATGGCACGTTCTGTAAAAAAAGGTCCGTTCTGCGACGCCCATTTGCTGAAGAAAGTTGAGTCGGCAGCCGCTGCGCGTGACAAGAAGCCGATCAAAACATGGTCGCGTCGTTCGACGATTCTGCCGGATTTCATCGGTTTGACGATTGCTGTGCACAACGGCCGTCAACACGTTCCGGTGTACATCTCGGAAAACATGGTCGGCCACAAGCTTGGCGAGTTTGCATTGACCCGGACGTTCAAGGGTCACGCAGCCGACAAGAAGGCTAAGAAATAAGGGGCTCATGATGGAAGTGAAAGCAATTCATCGCGGTGCCCGCATCTCGGCGCAGAAAACGCGCCTTGTGGCTGACCAGATCCGCGGTTTGCCGGTCGACAAGGCGCTGAACGTTCTGACGTTCTCGCCGAAGAAGGCTGCGGGAATCGTGAAAAAGGTCGTGCTGTCGGCGATCGCGAATGCGGAGCATAACGAAGGCGCCGATATCGACGAGCTCAAGGTAACGAGCATCATGGTCGACAAGGCTGCATCGCTCAAGCGTTTTACTGCGCGCGCTAAAGGCCGCGGTAACCGCATCGAGAAGCAATCCTGTCACATCACTGTGACGGTCGGGAATTAAGGGGTCATACGATGGGACAGAAAATTCATCCGACTGGCTTCCGTTTGGCCGTCAGCCGCAATTGGGCGTCGCGTTGGTACGCGAACAACAACAATTTCGCGGCGATGTTGCAGGAAGACATCGGTGTTCGTGAATACCTGAAGAAGAAGCTGAAAAACGCTTCGGTTGGTCGCGTCGTTATCGAGCGTCCGGCGAAAAACGCGCGCATCACGATTTATAGCTCGCGTCCGGGTGTCGTCATCGGTAAGAAGGGCGAGGATATCGAGCTGCTGAAGTCGGAACTGCAACGCCGCATGGGCGTTCCGGTCCACGTCAACATCGAAGAAATCCGCAAGCCGGAAACGGATGCGCAACTGATCGCTGACTCGATCACGCAACAACTCGAGCGTCGGATTATGTTCCGCCGCGCGATGAAGCGTGCGATGCAAAACGCAATGCGTCTGGGTGCTCAAGGCATTAAGATCATGAGCGCTGGCCGCCTGAACGGTATCGAAATCGCTCGTACGGAATGGTATCGCGAAGGTCGCGTGCCCCTTCATACGCTGCGTGCTGATATCGACTACGCAACTTCGGAAGCGAAGACGACGTACGGCATCATCGGCGTGAAGGTGTGGGTCTACAAGGGCGACACGCTCGGCCGCAACGACGCACCGGTGGTTGAAGAAGTCGCCGAAGAAAAGCGTCCGCGCCGCAACGCACGTCCGGGTGGCGATCGTCGTCCGCGTCGCGATGGTGAAGGTGGTGGCCCGGCAGGTGCACGCCGTGGCGCTCCCCGTCGTGCTGGCGGTGCCGGCGACGGCGGGAAGACTGGAGAATAACGATGCTGCAACCGAAACGCAGAAAATATCGCAAAGAGCAGAAGGGTCGTAACACCGGTATCGCTACCCGCGGCAACGCGGTGTCGTTCGGTGAGTTCGGCCTGAAGGCTATCGGTCGTGGTCGCTTGACCGCGCGCCAGATTGAAGCGGCACGTCGTGCGATGACGCGTCACATCAAGCGTGGTGGCCGCATCTGGATCCGCATCTTCCCGGACAAGCCGATCTCGCACAAGCCGGCTGAAGTACGTATGGGTAACGGTAAAGGTAACCCTGAGTACTACGTCGCGGAGATTCAACCGGGCAAGATGCTGTACGAAATGGACGGCGTAACCGAAGAGCTGGCACGCGAAGCGTTCCGTCTGGCTGCAGCTAAGCTGCCGCTCAAGACGACGTTTATCGTGCGTCAGCTCGGCGCCTAAGGAGTAAATGATGAAGGCTTCCGAACTTCACCAGAAAGATCAGGCCGCGCTCAACAAGGAGCTGTCGGACCTGTTGAAGGCGCAATTCGGCCTGCGCATGCAACTCGCGACCCAGCAGCTCACGAACACGAGCCAACTGAAGAAGGTTCGTCGCGACATCGCACGTGTGCGGACCGTCCTGACTGAGAAGGCGAACCAGAAATGAACGATAGCGTAAAAACCTCGCTCAAGCGGACGCTGGTCGGCAAGGTCGTCAGCAACAAGATGGACAAGACGGTCACCGTGCTGGTTGAGCACCGCGTGAAGCACCCGATCTACGGCAAGTACGTTGTGCGTTCGAAGAAGTACCACGCGCACGACGATGCGAACACGTACAACGAGGGTGACCTCGTTGAAATCCAGGAAACGCGTCCGATTTCGAAGACGAAAGCTTGGGTTGTGGCTCGCCTGGTCGAGGCTGCTCGCGTCATCTGACGCCGCAAAGTTGTAGAAGTAGTTGAAATCGCAGTAAGTTTCGCTTGCAAGACCGAGATTATTTGTTATAATCTCGGTCTTCCCTCTTTTATGGGAGCCCCGTCGCGGGCGAAGTTGGTGGGGGAAGCGGTTCAGGCGCCAGTCTGTTCCGAAGGATTCACCGGATTGCGATGGCGGGTTTCGTTTGCCGTCGCTGCTGTTCATACCCAAGCAGCCGATTGGCTGACGGGACCAAGACTGACCGGGTACGCCATGGTGGTGTGACCGGATTAAGTTGGGATAGATAAACCATGATCCAGACCGAAACTCGGCTTGAAGTGGCCGACAACACCGGTGCGCGTGAAGTCATGTGCATCAAGGTTCTCGGCGGCTCGAAGCGTCGTTATGCCAGCATTGGCGACATCATCAAGGTGACCGTCAAAGAAGCAACGCCGCGCGGGCGCGTGAAGAAAGGCGAAATTTACAACGCCGTGGTGGTTCGCACCGCCAAGGGCGTGCGCCGTCAGGACGGCTCGCTGATCAAGTTCGATGGCAATGCTGCAGTGCTGTTGAATGCCAAGCTCGAACCTATTGGCACCCGTATTTTCGGGCCTGTTACGCGCGAGTTGCGCAGCGAACGATTCATGAAGATCGTTTCGTTGGCACCTGAAGTGCTGTAAGGAGTCGCGATGAACAAGATTCGCAAAGGTGACGAAGTTATCGTCATCACCGGCAAAGATAAAGGCAAGCGCGGCGTCGTGCTGTCCGTTGGCGAAGACAAGGTAATTGTCGAGGGCATCAACCTCGTCAAGAAGCACGTCAAGCCGAACCCGATGAAGGGTACGACGGGTGGTGTGGAAGCCAAGACGATGCCGCTGCAAATTTCGAACGTCGCATTGGTCGACGCGAATGGCAAGGCGTCGCGTGTAGGCATCAAGGTCGAGGGAGACAAGAAAGTCCGTTTCCTTAAGACGACCGGTGCCGTGCTGAGCGCCTGACGCTGCGGAGTAAAAAAATGGCTCGTTTGCAAGAGTTTTACAAAGAGAAGGTTGTACCCGGCCTCATCGAGAAGTTCGGTTACAAGTCCGTGATGGAAGTGCCGCGCATCACCAAGATCACCCTGAATATGGGCCTTGGCGAAGCGGTTGCTGACAAGAAGATCATCGAAAACGCCGTTGGCGACCTGACGAAGATCGCAGGCCAGAAGCCGGTGATCACGAAGGCACGCAAGGCAATCGCTGGCTTCAAGATCCGTCAGGGCTATCCGATCGGTGCAATGGTCACGTTGCGTGGTCAGGCAATGTACGAATTTCTGGACCGTTTCGTGACGGTTGCGCTCCCCCGTGTGCGCGACTTCCGTGGCGTGTCGGGTCGTGCGTTCGATGGTCGCGGCAACTACAACATCGGTGTGAAAGAGCAGATCATTTTCCCCGAAATCGACTACGACAAGATCGACGCACTGCGTGGGCTGAACATCAGCATCACGACAACTGCGAAGACCGACGACGAAGCAAAGGCTCTGCTCGCCAGCTTCAAGTTCCCGTTCAGAAACTGAGGTTACCGTGGCTAAACTGGCACTGATCGAACGTGAAAAGAAGCGTGCTCGCCTGGCCGCTAAGTACGCTCCCAAGCGTGCTGAGCTGAAAGCGATCATTGGCGATATGAGCAAGTCGGACGAAGAGCATTACGCAGCACGTCTGGAACTGCAACAACTGCCGCGCAACTCTAACCCGACCCGTAAGCGCAATCGTTGCGCAATTACCGGTCGCCCACGTGGCACGTTCCGTAAATTCGGGCTGGCGCGTAACAAGATTCGCGAAATCGCGTTCCGCGGCGAGATCCCTGGCCTGACCAAGGCGAGCTGGTAATAGGAGAAACGTAAATGAGCATGAGTGATCCTATCGCCGATATGCTGACTCGCATCCGCAATGCGCAGATGGTTGAGAAAGTTTCGGTGACAATGCCCTCGTCGAAAGTCAAGGTTGCGATTGCGCAGGTCCTGAAGGACGAAGGCTATATCGATGATTTCGCAGTGAAGTCCGAAGGTGCGAAGTCTGAATTGAACATCGTGTTGAAGTACTACGCTGGCCGTCCGGTGATCGAGCGCATTGAACGCGTTTCGAAGCCTGGTCTGCGTGTGTACCGCGGCCGTAACGACATCCCCGTGGTCATGAATGGCCTCGGCGTGGCAATCGTGTCGACGCCGAAGGGCGTGATGACGGACCGCAAGGCGCGTGCAACGGGCGTTGGCGGCGAAGTCATCTGCTACGTCGCTTAAGGCCGAAAGGAGAGAAACATGTCTCGAGTAGGTAAAAGCCCGATCGCGCTGCAAGGCGCAGAAGTGGCCCTGAGCGACGAACGCATTACCGTCAAGGGCCCGCTGGGTACGATTTCGCAGGCTGCAAACAGCCTCGTGAAGGTGGTGAACGACAACGGCACGCTGAAATTCGAGCCGGTGGACGAAAGCCGCGAAGCGAATGCGATGTCGGGCACGATGCGCGCACTGGTTGCGAACATGGTGAACGGCGTGACGAAGGGTTTCGAGCGCAAGCTGACGCTGGTTGGCGTCGGTTACCGCGCACAGGCGCAAGGCGACAAGCTGAACCTGTCGCTGGGTTTCTCGCACCCCGTGGTGCACCAGATGCCGGAAGGCGTCAAGGCTGAAACCCCGACGCAAACCGAAATCGTGATCAAGGGGATCAATAAGCAACAAGTTGGCCAGGTCGCTGCAGAAGTGCGCGGCTATCGCCCGCCGGAGCCCTACAAGGGCAAGGGTGTGCGTTACGCCAACGAGGTTGTGATCCTCAAAGAAACGAAGAAGAAGTAAGGGTGCGCAATCATGGATAAGACTCAATCTCGCCTGCGCCGCGCTCGTCAGACGCGTATCAAGATCGCTGAGCTGCAGGTCGCGCGTCTCGCCGTGCATCGCACGAACACGCACATCTATGCGCAAGTGTTCTCGCCGTGCGGCACCAAGGTGCTCGCCAGCGCGTCGACGCTCGAAGCCGAAGTGCGTGCGCAACTGGCTGATCAGACTGGCAAGGGCGGCAACGTCGCTGCTGCGACCCTGATCGGTAAGCGCATTGCAGAAAAGGCTAAGGCTGCCGGCATCGAATCCGTCGCCTTCGACCGTTCGGGTTTCCGTTACCACGGCCGCGTGAAAGCGCTGGCTGATGCGGCGCGCGAAGCCGGACTCAAGTTCTAAGGGAAGAATTCGTCATGGCAAAGATGCAAGCGAAAGTTCAGGCTGACGAACGCGACGACGGCCTGCGCGAAAAGATGATTTCGGTCAACCGCGTGACCAAGGTTGTGAAGGGCGGCCGGATTCTCGGTTTTGCCGCACTGACCGTGGTTGGTGACGGTGATGGCCGCGTCGGTATGGGCAAGGGCAAGGCGAAGGAAGTGCCGGTCGCTGTTCAGAAGGCGATGGAACAGGCTCGCCGCAACATGTTCAAGGTGCCGCTTAAGAACGGTACCCTGCAACACGAAGTGCACGGTAAGCACGGCGCATCGATGGTCCTCCTCGCCCCGGCGAAGGACGGTACCGGTGTGATCGCTGGCGGCCCGATGCGCGCAGTGTTCGACGTGATGGGCGTGCAGAACGTTGTGGCCAAGAGCCACGGTTCGACGAACCCGTACAACCTCGTTCGTGCAACGCTCGACGGTCTGCGTAAGCAGTCGACGCCGGGTGATATCGCGGCGAAGCGCGGCAAGTCCGTCGAAGATATTCTGGGCTAAGGTGGACACCATGTCTGATAAAACTGTCAAGGTCCAGCTCGTCAAGAGCCTGATCGGCACCCGTGAAACGCACCGTGCAACGGTGCGTGGCTTGGGCCTGCGCCGACTCAACTCGGTTAGCGAGTTGCAGGACACGCCGGCTGTGCGCGGCATGATCAACAAGGTTTCGTACCTCGTTAAGGTCATCAGCTAAGCGGCTGACCAGGACTCAAGGAGTTGATAATGGAATTGAATAACCTGAAGCCGGCTGAAGGCTCGAAGCACGCTAAGCGTCGCGTCGGCCGTGGCATCGGCTCCGGTCTGGGCAAGACGGCTGGCCGCGGTCACAAGGGTCAGAAGTCGCGTTCGGGCGGCTTTCACAAGGTTGGCTTCGAAGGCGGTCAAATGCCGCTGCAACGTCGCCTGCCGAAGCGTGGCTTCACCTCGCTGACGAAGGAATTCGTCGGTGAAGTGCGTCTCTCTGATCTGGAAAAGCTGCCGGTCGACGAAATCGATCTGTTGGCTCTGAAGCAAGCCGGCCTGCTCGGCGAGCTGATCAAGAGCGCCAAGATCATCGCGACGGGCGAGCTTAAGCGCAAGATCGTTGTGAAGGGTCTGGGTGCGACGAAGGGTGCGCGCGCTGCTATTGAAGCAGCCGGCGGCTCTTTTGCCGAGTAACGCGCAAGTTATTTGCCGTCACTAGCATTTGCATCGGAGAAGGTACTTGGCTAACAGTCCGAGTCTCGCAAAACCCGGTCGCAGCGCGGCGAAGTTCGGCGATCTGCGTCGGCGTGCAGTGTTCCTGCTGCTGGCGTTGATCGTCTACCGTATCGGCGCGCACATTCCGGTGCCGGGTATTGACCCGGACCAGCTGGCAAAGTTGTTCCAAAGCCAGTCGGGCGGCATCCTTGGCATGTTCAACATGTTCTCGGGTGGTGCACTTTCGCGGTTCACGATTTTTGCGCTGGGGATCATGCCGTACATTTCGGCGTCGATCATCATGCAGTTGCTGGCGATTGTCTCGCCGCAACTCGAAGCGCTGAAAAAGGAAGGGCAGGCGGGGCAACGGAAGATTACGCAGTACACGCGTATCTTTACGGTCCTGCTGGCGACGTTCCAGGCGTTCGGCATCGCCGTCGCACTGGAAAATCAGCCGGGCCTGGTGATCGATCCGGGGATGGTATTTCGGCTGACGACGGTCGTGACGCTGGTGACCGGCACGATGTTCCTGATGTGGCTGGGTGAGCAGATCACGGAACGCGGGCTTGGTAACGGTATCTCGATCATCATTTTCGGCGGTATTGCGGCGGGTTTCCCGAACGCAATTGGTGGTCTTGTCTCACTGGTGCAAACCGGTTCGATGAGCCCGATATCCGCGATTATCGTGGTCGCGCTGATTGCTGCTGTGACGTATCTGGTTGTGTTCATCGAACGCGGCCAGCGCAAGATTCTTGTGAACTACGCCAAGCGGCAGGTCGGTAACAAGATTTACGGTGGACAGTCTTCACATCTGCCGCTGAAGTTGAATATGTCGGGCGTGATTCCGCCGATCTTTGCATCGTCGATCATTCTCTTCCCGGCAACCATCCTGAACTGGTTTAGTTCGGGGTCGCGTACCAGCTGGTTCGCAGACACGTTGCACAACGTGGCCGAAGCCCTTAAGCCCGGTCAACCCGTGTACGTGTTGCTGTACGCGTTGGCGATCGTCTTCTTCTGCTTCTTCTACACCGCACTGGTGTTCAACAGCAGAGAAACGGCCGACAACCTGAAAAAGAGTGGCGCTTTCGTCCCAGGCATCCGCCCGGGCGATCAAACGGCGCGATACATCGACCGCATCCTGACGCGTCTGACGCTGGCTGGTGCGATCTACATCGTGTTTGTTTGTCTGCTGCCTGAATTTTTGGTACTGCGCTGGAACGTGCCGTTTTATTTTGGTGGAACGTCGCTGCTGATCATTGTCGTCGTCACAATGGATTTCATGGCGCAGGTGCAGTCGTACGTTATGTCGCAACAGTATGAATCGCTGCTGAAGAAAGCTAATTTCAAAGGCGGCGGCGTCCCGATGCGTTGAAAGGACTTATGGCCAAAGACGATGTTATCCAGATGCAGGGTGAAGTCATCGAAAACCTGCCTAACGCTACCTTTAGGGTGAAGCTGGAAAACGGCCATGTCGTATTGGGACACATATCCGGCAAGATGCGGATGCACTACATCCGAATCTTGCCGGGCGACAAGGTAACGGTTGAATTGACGCCTTACGATCTGTCGCGTGCGCGGATCGTGTTCCGGGCGAAGTGATTTGAAAAAAGGGTAATATCATGAAAGTGATGGCATCGGTTAAGCGCATTTGCCGCAATTGCAAGATCATCAAGCGCAAAGGCGTTGTGCGCGTGATTTGCAGCTCTGATCCGCGCCACAAACAGCGTCAAGGCTGAACGCCGCGCTTTTTGCTGCGCTTTTTGTTTGAGGAAAAACAATGGCTCGTATCGCAGGGGTTAACATCCCGAATCACCAGCATACCGAAATCGGCCTGACGGCAATTTACGGTATCGGCCGCACGCGCTCGCGCGACATCTGCGTCGCTGCTGGTGTGGCATTTTCGAAGAAGGTCAAGGACCTGAACGACGCAGACCTCGAAAAGCTGCGTGAAGAAGTCGGCAAGTTCATCGTTGAAGGCGATCTGCGCCGTGAAACGACGATGAACATCAAGCGCCTGATGGATCTCGGCTGCTACCGTGGCGTGCGTCATCGCAAGGGCCTGCCCCTGCGTGGCCAACGCACGCGTACGAATGCCCGTACGCGCAAGGGTCCGCGTCGTGCAGCGCAATCGCTGAAGAAGTAAGCGGAACTGACAGTTACAGGAAAACGTAATGGCTAAGGCTTCGAACAACTCCGCGGCGCAACGCGTTCGCAAGAAGGTCAAGAAGAACGTCGCCGAGGGCGTGGTTCACGTTCACGCGTCGTTCAACAACACCATCATCACGATCACCGATCGTCAAGGCAATGCACTTGCCTGGGCAACGTCGGGTGGTCAGGGCTTCAAGGGTTCGCGTAAATCGACCCCGTTTGCAGCCCAGGTGGCAGCCGAATCGGCTGGCCGCGTGGCGATGGAATACGGCGTGAAGAACCTCGAAGTGCGTATCAAGGGCCCCGGTCCTGGCCGCGAATCGGCGGTGCGCGCGTTGCATGGTCTTGGCATCAAGATCACCGCGATCTCCGACGTGACGCCGGTCCCGCACAACGGCTGCCGTCCGCCGAAGCGTCGTCGTATCTAAGACGCTGTTTTCGCTAGCGCCTGTTGCCGCCGGTGTTCAAGCCGGCGACCACAGGCTGCTTGCGCTATTGAATTGACTAAGCCCACCGTTCGACCCAAAGGGTTCGGACTAGCGCGAGTGCATGCATTCGTGTGATCAATCATAGAAGGAATCAACGTGGCACGTTATATCGGCCCTAAGGCCAAGCTGTCCCGCCGTGAAGGCACTGACCTCTTCCTGAAGAGCGCCCGTCGTTCGCTCGCTGACAAGTGCAAGCTTGACAGCAAGCCTGGCCAACACGGCCGCACGTCGGGTGCACGTACGTCCGACTACGGCACGCAGCTGCGCGAAAAGCAAAAAGTGAAGCGCATCTACGGTGTCCTCGAGCGTCAATTCCGCCGTTACTTCGCTGAAGCCGACCGCCTGAAGGGCAACACGGGTGAAAACCTGCTGCAATTGCTCGAATCGCGTCTCGACAACGTCGTGTATCGCATGGGCTTCGGCTCGACGCGCGCTGAAGCACGTCAGCTCGTGAGCCACAAGGCGATCACGGTGAACGGCGTGGTGTCGAACATCCCGTCGATGCAAGTGAAGGCAGGCGACGTCGTCGCAGTGCGCGAACAAAAGAAGAAGCAGGCGCGTATTCTCGAAGCGCTGTCGCTGGCCGAGCAAGGCGGTCTGCCGAGCTGGGTCGCTGTCGATTCGAAGAAATTCGAAGGTACGTTCAAGCAGAAGCCGGAACGCAGCGACATCGCTGGCGATATCAACGAAAGCCTGATCGTCGAATTGTATTCGCGGTAATCGGATTAACGGCCGGGGCACCCTGATTGCGTTGCGCAAGGGGGCGTCTCGGCTGTTTATTTTCAGGTTGTTACCGGTCAGCCTTATCGGTGTAACGAGCCGAGGGTATTGAAAAGGAAAACCTATGCAAACCAGTTTGTTGAAGCCCAAGATCATCGCTGTTGAATCGCTTGGTGAGAGCCACGCGAAAGTGGTCATGGAACCGTTTGAACGCGGTTACGGCCACACCTTGGGTAACGCGCTTCGGCGCGTGCTGCTGTCGTCAATGATCGGCTACGCGCCGACCGAAGTGACGATCGCAGGCGTCGTACATGAGTATTCGACGCTCGACGGTGTGCAAGAGGATGTGGTCAACCTGTTGTTGAACCTGAAGGGCGTGGTCTTCAAACTGCATAACCGTGACGAAGTGACGGTTACGCTGCGCAAGGAAGGCGAAGGCGTTGTCACTGCTGGCGACATCGAACTCGCGCACGATTGCGAAGTGATCAACCCGGATCACGTGATTGCGCATCTGTCGAAGGGCGGCAAGCTCGACGTGCAGATCAAGGTCGAAAAGGGCCGTGGCTATGTGCCGGGCAATGTGCGTCGTTACGGCGAAGAGTCGGCCAAGATCATCGGCCGTATCGTGCTGGACGCGTCGTTCTCGCCGGTTCGCCGCGTGAGCTACGCCGTTGAAAGCGCGCGCGTCGAACAGCGTACCGACCTCGACAAGCTCGTGATGAACATCGAGACCAACGGTGTGATCTCGCCGGAAGAAGCGATCCGTCAATCGGCGCGTATTCTGGTGGATCAACTGTCGGTGTTCGCTGCACTGGAAGGCACTGAAGCAACGGCGGAAGCGCCGTCGCGTGCGCCGCAGATCGATCCGATCCTGCTGCGTCCGGTTGATGATCTCGAACTGACGGTTCGTTCCGCGAACTGCCTGAAGGCCGAGAACATTTACTACATCGGCGACCTGATCCAGCGTACGGAAAACGAGTTGCTCAAGACCCCGAATCTGGGGCGCAAGTCGTTGAACGAAATCAAGGAAGTACTGGCGTCGCGTGGTTTGACGCTCGGCATGAAACTCGAAAACTGGCCGCCGGCAGGTTTGGACAAGTAAGTCGAGAAGTAATCTCGGGATAAGACCCCCGCCGCTGCACTGGCAAAGACGCGGATTTTCCTTTAAAATCCGCGTCTTGGCTTTTTTCACTACCGGCCCGTGCACTCGCCACCGTTGGGAAACCGAGGGTAGACCGAGCGCGATAGAAGAGCTGGACCAAAACTTTGAATCAAAGGAATTAACATGCGTCACCGTCATGGTTTGCGGAAACTGAACCGCACGAGCAGCCACCGTCTGGCAATGCTCCGTAACATGTCCAACTCGTTGATCGAGCACGAAGTCATCAAGACGACGCTGCCGAAGGCGAAAGAACTCCGTAAAGTCGTCGAGCCGCTGATCACGCTCGGCAAGAAGCCGTCGCTGGCAAATCGTCGTCTGGCGTTCAACCGCCTGCGCGATCGTGACTCGGTCACGAAGCTGTTCGAAGTCCTCGGCCCGCGTTACGCTACCCGTCCGGGCGGCTACCTGCGCGTCCTGAAGTTCGGCTTCCGCGTCGGCGACAACGCACCGATGGCACTGGTCGAATTGCTGGACCGTCCGGAAGTTGAAGAAGTTGAAGTGCAAGAAGCTGAGTAAGCTTTTTAGCATCGAAGAAAAAGCCAGGCGCCAAGCCTGGCTTTTTTGTTTATAGCGGCGAATTTCACTGCGGCATGTCGATCGCGGCGGCCAAATGCCGCATGCTTGCTGCGTGGGCGTCTGCGGCACCGCGAGGCTAGGTGATACGATATTGGCACTTGAATCGTGTCTGTCTGGAGCCTTCGTGAGCGTGAGCTTGAATGTGACCTTGATTCTGACCACGGTACCGGATGCTGCCATTGCTCAAAAGCTCGCCGCGGATGCGTTGGCCGCGCGGCTATGCGCCTGCGTCACGCAGTTGGGCACTGTGCAGTCCAGCTATCACTGGCAGGGCGCCGTCGAAACGACGCAGGAGATCCAATTGCTGTTCAAGACCAGCGCGGCACGCGCGCTCGAGCTCGAGCAGTACATTCAGGCCCACCATCCCTACGACACGCCGGAAATCCTCTCGTGGCAAGCTACGGCATCGGTCGCGTACGGCCAGTGGATTGCTGCTGAAACCCAACGTCCTCTCCATGTTTAACGGTCTAAATCGACGTGCGCGTCACGCGTTGCGCGTAGTCTTCTTCCTGTTCGGCTGCCTGATATTCGCGCAGTTCGGCACGCTTGCCCGCGCTGCGGACGACTTCCTCGATCCCGCCGTCGCCTTCAAATTCAGCGCGACCGAGAAACCGGGCGAAGTCGACGTCACGTACAAGATCGCGGACGGTTACTACATGTACCGTGAGCGCTTCGCGTTCGCGACCCGCAACGGCACGACGGCGATTGGCGAGCCCCAATTGCCGGCCGGTCATGTCAAGTTCGATCAGACCTTTAACAAGAACGTCGAGACGTATCGCAATGATCTGACGATCCGCATCCCGGTGAAACAGGCCCAAGGCCCGTTCGACCTGACGGTCACGTCACAGGGCTGTGCCGATGCAGGCATCTGCTATCCGCCGATGGAGCGCGTGTACCACGTGAGCGGCGAGGCTTTGCAGCCGGCCGGCAGTGCGGCGGCTACCGGCGGCTCTACGCAGCAATCCGCAGCAGCCGGCGCGCCGTGGTATGAGCGCGCCACCAGCGCCGACTATGCGCAATCGCTGCTGCAAGGCGGTGGCTTTTTCGCGATCATCGGGCTCTATTTCTTGGCCGGCGCCGTGCTCAGCCTGCTGCCGTGCTCGTATCCGATGATCCCGATCCTGTCGGCGATCATTATTGGCGAAGGCGCGCGGGTGACGCGCGCCCGCGGCTTTGCTTTGTCGCTGGCCTATGTGATCGGCATGGCGCTCGTGTACACGGCGCTTGGCATCGCGGCCGCGCTCGTTGGGCAGAGTCTTGGTGCGTGGCTGCAGAATCCGTGGGTGCTCGGTACGTTCGGCGTATTGCTGACCGTTTTCGCCTTGACGCTGATCGCGGGCTTCGATGTCGCGTTGCCGCAGCGCTGGCAGGACGGCGTGTCGCGCGCGTCGACCGGACGTTCCGGCGGCAAGTTTGCCGCTGTGGCGGTAATGGGTGCCCTGTCCGCGCTGGTGGTCGGGGCCTGCATGACCGCGCCGCTTTTTGCCGTGCTGGCATTCATTGCGCATACGGGCGACGCGTTGCTCGGCGGCGCGGCGCTGTTCTCGATGGGACTCGGTCTCGGCGTACCGCTCCTGATTATCGGCCTTGGCGCTGGTACCTTGCTGCCGCGCGCCGGCGCTTGGATGGACGGCGTCAAGGTGTTTTTCGGCGTAGTGTTGCTTGCGGCGGCCCTGTGGATCGTCTGGCCGGTGCTTGGTGCGACCGCGACCATGCTGTTGAGCGCGCTGTGGTTGCTGATCGCTGCAGCCGGGCTTGGTCTTTTCTCGGCCTCGACGGCGGGCGCTTCGGTGTGGCGCCGGCTCGGCCGTGGTATTGGCGCAGCGCTGGCAATCTGGGCGGCGGTGCTGCTGGTCGGCCTTGCTGCTGGTTCGTCCGATCCGCTGCGTCCGCTAGCGGTCTTGGCCGCACGTGGGGGCGGGGAAGCAAGCGTGGCAAACACCTCTAACAAGCCGAATACAGCGCCACAGAGCGATCTGACGTTCGCTTCGGTGCGTTCCTCGAGCGAGCTCGACGAGGCCGTCAAAACGGCTGCGCAGCCCGCTATGCTCGATTTTTACGCAGACTGGTGCGTGAGCTGCAAAGAGATGGAGAAGTTCACGTTCAGCGATCCGCGCGTTCAGGCGAAGTTGAAGCAGATGAACCTGCTGCGCGCCGACGTCACCGCGAATAACGCCGACGATCAGATGCTGCTCAAGCGCTTCAGCCTGTTCGGCCCGCCCGGCATCATCTTTTTCGACCAGGGCGGCAAGGAAGTGCTGCGCGTCGTCGGCTACGAGTCCGCGGACAAGTTTTTGCGCACCCTCGATCGTGCGAACGCGCCCCGGGGCGTAACGCAAAGCAGCTCGCCCGCCTGAGCGGGCAAAGAAACCCGCGCCGACACGCCCGTAGAAGACGCACGCCAGAACACGCATAAAAAAACGGAGGCACGACTTAAAAAGTCGGCCTCCGTTTTTTTGGGGCGCTTTCAAAGACTAGCGCCGCCGGCAAAGCGACACGTCAAATCACTTCTGTGAGCGCAAAATCCGCGCGGCATCTAGCGCGAAGTAGGTCAGCACGCCATCCGCGCCTGCTCGCTTGAACGCCAGCAGCGATTCCATCATCGCCTTGTCGTGATCGAGCCAGCCGTTCTGCGCGGCCGCCTTCAGCATCGCGTATTCACCGCTGACCTGATACACGTAGGTCGGAAACTTGAACTCGTCCTTCACACGACGCACGATGTCCAGATACGGCATGCCGGGTTTGACCATCACCATATCCGCGCCTTCTTCGATGTCCGCTTGCACTTCGCGCAGCGCTTCATCCGAATTGGCCGGATCCATCTGGTAGGTCATCTTGTTGCCCTTGCCGAGGTTCGTCGCGGAACCGACGGCATCGCGGAACGGGCCGTAAAACGCCGACGCGAACTTGGCCGCGTAAGCCATGATGCGCGTGTGGATATGTCCCTCGCTCTCGAGCATTTCGCGGATCGCGCCAATGCGGCCGTCCATCATGTCCGAGGGCGCAACGATATCGACGCCCGCTTCAGCTTGCACACGCGCCTGTTCCACGAGGATCTCGACGGTCTCGTCGTTGATCACGTAGCCCGCTTCGTCCAGCACGCCATCCTGGCCGTGGCTCGTGTACGGATCGAGCGCGACGTCGGTCAGCACGCCGAGGTCGGGAAAGTTCTTTTTCAGTTCGCGAACCGCGCGCGGAATCAGGCCAGCCGGGTTGGTCGCTTCGCGGCCATCAGGCGTCTTCAAGGAAGGATCGATGGCCGGAAAGAGCGCCAGTACCGGCACGCCCAGCTCGACACATTGCTCGGCCACGCCCATCAGCAGATCCACCGACACTCGCTCGACGCCCGGCATCGACGGTACGGCTTGCCGCACGTTGGTGCCTTCGACGATAAACACGGGATAGATCAGATCGTTGGTGGTAAGGATGTTTTCTCGCATCAGACGGCGCGAGAAGTCGTCACGGCGCATGCGGCGCGGACGGTAGTGCGGAAAGAAGCTCATAACCGAATCGAAGAAACGTGGATGTGTGGAGTGGACAAGTAGCGCCTGCCTCCGCTCCCGGAAACTTTTCGAGACAATGGTATATCATACCGATCGAGCAAGGCGCCCTGCGCTGACCTCCCCGCTTCTCCTCCCTGAGCGGGTGCCTGTCGTTTTTTCGATTAGGCTGTTTGACCCGCCGTTAAAGCGGCGGGTTTTTTTATGGGCGGCCTGAATGGCGTTTTTTGCCTGGGCTCGTACCCGCCGCGAGATTACTGCGGCGCGTCTGCTTCGCCCTTAGCCTCGGGGATCAGCCAGCTTTCGATCAGTTCGTGCGCTTCGTCGATGCCGACGCGCTTGAGCGCCGAGAACAACTGTGCGGTCAATTCGCCCTGGTAGCCGGCGGCGCGATATTCGGCCAAACCTTTCTGCGTTGCGCGCAAGGCGTTGACGCTTTCCTGACGCGTCAATTTGTCGCACTTCGTCAGCAGCGTGTGGATCGGCTTGCCGGTCGGCGCGAACCACTCGATCATCCGCCGGTCCAGATCCGTCAACGGGCGGCGCGAGTCCATCATCAGGATCATGCCGCGCAGTTGCGAGCGCGACTGCAGGTAGGTGGAGAGCAGCGCTTCCCAGTGGGCCTTGGCCGCGCCCGGCACTTCCGCATAACCGTAGCCCGGCAGGTCGACCAGGTGCGCGGTCGGCTCGTCCTCCTTGCCCACCGAGAAATAATTGATGTGCTGGGTGCGGCCAGGCGTCTTACTGGCGAACGCCAGACGCTTCTGATTGCACAGAATATTGATGGCCGTGGACTTGCCCGCATTCGAGCGTCCCGCAAAGCAGATCTCGGGTTGCGCGGTGGCCGGCAGATCACGTAAGTGATTGACGGTCGTGAAAAAGCGGGATTGGTGGAGCAGGAAGGACATGATCAGGCCGGTATTCGAGACGCCGGGGAACCCGGAGTGGGGACGGGTCAAGCCCGACTGGCGTCTTAGCGATTAGCGAGTTATTGTACAATACGATGGTTTACTGAAAACCTGAGGGGGCCAGCCCGCGTGCCTTGGCGGCTCTTTGCGGTCACTCAGTCGCTGTCGTATCTTGCAAAACCTCTAAAATCCCACAAGACGAGACAGGGTGTGCGAATGAATCGACTGTGCAAGACTCTGATGGTGCTTCAAGTAGCGGCAGGTCTTTCAGGTTTGGCAATTCAGGCACGAGCAGCAGATCCGGCAAAGCCGGACGTCAATCGGGGGCAGGCAATCGCAGTGCAGGTTTGCGCGTCATGTCACGGTGCAGACGGCAACAGTGCTGGTGGTGCGTATCCGAAGCTGGCAGGTCAGCATCCCGAGTATCTCGTCAAGCAACTGATGGATTTCAAAACGCAGCCGGGGGCCAAGCAGCCCGCGCGCAACAATGCGATCATGGCGGGCATGGCCGCGGCGCTGTCCGATCAGGACGTGGTCAACGTGGCGGCTTATTTCTCGACGCAGACCCCGAAACCAGGTTACGCGCATAGCAAGGACACCGTCCCGCTCGGTCAGAAGATTTATCGCGGTGGGATTGCGGACAAGGGAGTACCGGCGTGCGCGAGTTGCCACGGACCGACCGGTCAGGGGATTCCGTCGCAGTATCCGCGTCTGTCGGGGCAGTGGGCCGAATACACGGTGGCGCAGTTGACCGCGTTCACGCAGGGCTCGGGCGCACGTAACAACAATGAGGCGATGCACGCAGTCGGATCGCGTCTGTCGGACAGCGAGATCAAGGCTGTAGCCGATTACATCGCGGGCTTGCACTAAGAAGTCCGCACGCAAGCAACCGGCCCGGCGAGGCCGGTACAAAACAAGAAAAGGGTGAGGGTGTCGTGTCTACGACAGCCCTTCACCCTTTTTTGCTGTTCAGTCGGAGTATGAATGAGCTTCACCACGTCGGGTTTGCAGTCGAAGTCGGGCAATCGCTTCACGCGCAGCATCATCGAGGTATTGAGTTCGATGCGCTTCGCGATCTCGTTGCTCGTGATCCTGTCGATCGCCAGTATTATCGGCACCGTCCTCACGCAGGACGATCCGTATCCCAACTACGTCAATCAGTTCGGCCCGTTCTGGGCGGACATCTTCCGCTCGCTGAGCCTGTACACGGTGTACAGCTCGTGGTGGTTCATGCTGATTCTCGGCTTCCTGATGGTGTCGGTGTCGCTGTGCGTGATCCGCAATGCGCCGAAAATGGTCGCGGACGCCAAGAGCTGGAAAGACAAGGTCCGCGAAGGCAGCTTGCGCGCGTTCCATCATAAGGGCGAGTTCGCGGTGCACGGCAAGCGCGCGCAGACCGCGGCGGTACTCGCCAAACTCTCGGCCAAGCTCGGCTACAAGTTCGTCACACGTGAGTCGGACGGTGCAACGCTGATCGCAGCGAAGCGCGGCGCGCTGACCAAGTTCGGCTACATCTCGGCGCACATTGCGATTGTGGTGATCTGTCTGGGCGGCCTGCTCGACAGCAATCTGCCGATCAAGCTGCAAATGTGGCTGTTCGACAAGTCGCCGATCCGCGCCAACACGGTGATCAACGACATTCCGCCGGAACATCGTCTGTCGCAATCGAACCCGACTTTTCGCGGCTATGCGTGGGTGCCGGAAGGGCAGCATGTGTCGACGGCGATCCTTAACCAGCCGGACGGCTCGCTGATCCAGGACCTGCCGTTCTCGATCGAGCTGAACAAGTTCATCGTCGACTACTACTCAACGGGCATGCCGAAGCTGTTTGCGAGCGACATCGTCGTGGTCGACCATAAGACGGGCGCACGCGTGCCGGCACGCGTCGAAGTGAACAAGCCGTTCACCTACGACGGCGTGTCGATCTATCAGTCGAGCTTCCAGGACGGCGGCTCGCAGATGCAAATGACCGCGTACCCGATGTCCGGTGCGAGTGCGAAGACCGCGCCGTTCGGCGGCACGATCGGCGGCAACGCGCCGTTGGGCACGGCCACGCCGCTGGCTGACGGCCAGACCGTCGAATTCACCGATTTCCGCGCGATCAACGTCGAAAACGTCTCCAATGGCAGCGGCCAGAACGATGCACGTGGCGTTGCCGCGCATCGGTCGCTGAAAGAAGCGTTTGACGAGCGTCTCGGCTCCGGTGCCAAGAGCTCGAAGCCGCTCGATCTGCATAACGTCGGTCCGTCGGTGCAGTACAAGGTGCGCGACAAGGACGGCCAGGCGCGCGAGTACAACAACTACATGCTGCCGGTGGACGTCGCGGGCGAAAAGATGTTCCTCGCCGGCATGCGCCTGAATCCGGACGATCCCTTCCGCTACCTGCGGATTCCCGCCGACACCCGTGGGACCGTCAAGGAATGGATGAACCTGCGCGCCACGCTTGAAAATCCGGCCATGCGCGCGACGGCCGCTCACCGTTTCGCGCTGCGCTCGGTGCCGGGTTCGAATACCGAACTGCAACAGCACCTGGAAGAAAGCGCGTTGCGTGTCCTGACCCTGTTTGCGGGTGCGGACAACGGTATCAAGATGCCGAACGGCCAGACGGTCGGCGGCTTCCAGGCGGTCGCCGGGTTCATCGACCATTCGGTGCCGAAGGGCGAGCAGGAAAAAGCCGCGGGCCTGCTGCTGCGCATGCTGGAAGGCGCGACGTGGGACCTGTGGCAACTGTCGCGTGAGCAGCTGGGCGAGCCGGACGCGCAGGCCAATGCGGACGCCAGCCGCTTCGTTCAGAGTTCGATCAATGCGATATCCGACAGCTTTCTGTATGGTTCGCCGGTCTATTTGCAGCTTGACTCATTCAAGCAGGTGCAAGCTTCGGTATTTCAGTTGACGCGCGCGCCGGGCAAAAAAGTCGTGTATCTTGGCAGCCTGCTCCTCGTGTTGGGCATCTTTTCGATGTTCTACGTCCGCGAACGGCGCCTCTGGTTCTGGCTCAAAGATACCGATCACGGCACGAATGTCGTGATGGCGATGTCGAGCGCGCGCAAAACGCTCGATTTCGAAAAGGAGTTCGTTCAAACGCGCGACGCTGTGGGCGCCGCGTTGGGCGCCAAACTCACTGAAGCATCCGACGCCGCCGACGCCTCCGACAAACCCGGCCATGCCGGCGCGCCGTCCGCACGCTCACAAGATTCGACCCGGTAAGATCATGGACTTGACTCAGGTTTCTTCATCCTCCTCTTCACCCTCGCGGCCGCAGAAGTCGTTCGCGAACGAGGCACTCAACGTTGCTGAGTATGACGAGCGGCCGTTTCTGAAACGGCTCGGCATCGTCGACTGGCTGTTCGCCGTCGTGATGGTCGCGGGCGCGGGGTTTGCGCTATCGCGCTATCACCCGTTCATGAACTACTACGACAAACTGGTGCTGTGCCTGGCCGTGCCGGTGTTCGTCGTACTCGGCTGGCGCTGGAAGCCGGTGCGTCCGCTGATGGTGGGCATTGCCGCGCTGTCGTTGCTGGCAATCCAGATCTATCAGGGCGATCTGTCGCGCGCGGATAGCGCGTTCTTCCTTAAGTATTTCCTGTCGAGCCAGTCCGCGATTCTGTGGATGAGCGCGCTCTTCGTCTTCGCCACCGTCTTCTACTGGATCGGCCTGCTGTCGCGCTCGCCGACCGGTGCCGCGATCGGTTCGAAAATGACGTGGGCCGCGGTGGTGATGGGCTTTGTCGGTCTGATGGTGCGCTGGTACGAGTCGTACCTGATCGGCGCGGATGTCGGCCATATTCCAATCTCGAACCTGTACGAAGTGTTCGTGCTGTTCAGCCTGATCACCGCGCTGTTCTATCTGTACTACGAGCAGCACTACAACACGCGTGCGCTCGGCGCATTCGTGCTGCTGGTGATCAGCGCGGCGGTCGGTTTCCTGATGTGGTACTCGGTCGCGCGTGACGCCCAGCAGATCCAGCCACTCGTGCCGGCGCTGCAGAGCTGGTGGATGAAGATCCACGTGCCGGCCAACTTCATCGGCTATGGCAGTTTCGCGCTGTCGGCAATGGTCGCGGTCGCGTATCTCGCGAAAGAGCGCGGCGTGCTGGCAGACCGTCTGCCGCCGCTCGATGTGCTCGACGACCTGATGTACAAGTCGATCGCCGTCGGCTTCGCGTTCTTCACGATCGCGACGATCCTCGGCGCGTTGTGGGCCGCGGAAGCGTGGGGCGGCTACTGGAGCTGGGACCCGAAGGAAACGTGGGCGCTGATCGTGTGGCTGAACTACGCGGCCTGGCTGCATATGCGCCTCATGAAGGGCCTGCGCGGCGCGGTGGCGGCATGGTGGGCACTGACTGGCCTGCTGGTGACGACCTTCGCGTTCCTCGGCGTCAACATGTTCCTGTCGGGGCTGCATAGCTACGGCAAGCTGTAAGATCGGCCGTTCTGAGCCGACTAAAAACCGCCGAGTGCTTCGCACCGGCGGTTTTTTTACGTCCGGCGGAATATTTGCAGCATCCAGTGTGTTTGTTAGATCAGCACCCAAGGATGGCTGGGCGAGTGGCTAAACGAGCCGATTCATCAATATGGCCCCGTAAGATAGACAACCCGATGGGCCGGCAAGGAGCAGCACGATGTGGATCAAGCGAAGCGATAGAACTCAACTCGTCGGCGATGACATCGCACGCAGCGAAATCACGCCTCAGCATGTCTTCGAGAACCGGCGGCGTGTGTTGCAGGCAGCGGGTGCGTTGGCGCTCGGTAGTCTGATCGGCGTAAATGGCGAAGCGCTAGCCGCGTATTCGTCGCCGGATCCGAAGGCGCAGAAGCTCATGGCGAAGACCAACCCGAAGTTCGTCGCGCCCGACAAGATCACGCCGTACAAGGACATCACCACGTACAACAACTACTACGAGTTCGGCACTGACAAGGCGGATCCCGCGCACAACGCCGGCACCTTGCGTCCGCATCCGTGGAAGGTGAGCGTCGAGGGCGAAATCAAGAATCCGAAGGTGTACGACATCGACGAATTGCTGAAGCTCGCGCCGCTCGAGGAACGCGTGTATCGGTTGCGCTGTGTCGAAGGCTGGTCGATGGTGATTCCGTGGATTGGCGTGCCGCTCGCGGAGTTGATCAAGCGCGCGCAGCCGACCGGCAACGCCAAATACGTGCAATTCATCACGCTCGCTGATCCGTCGCAAATGCCTGGTCTGTCGACGCCGGTACTCGACTGGCCGTACACCGAAGGTCTGCGAATGGACGAAGCAATGAACCCGCTGACGTTCCTGACGATGGGTCTCTACGGCCAGGTGCTGCCGAATCAGAACGGTGCGCCGATCCGTGTCGTGGTGCCGTGGAAGTACGGCTTCAAGAGCGCGAAGTCGCTGGTGAAAATCCGCTTCCTCGACAAGCAGCCGCCGACCAGCTGGAACACGTATGCGTCGAACGAATACGGTTTCTATTCGAACGTGAATCCGAACGTCGATCACCCGCGCTGGAGCCAGGCCACCGAGCGGCGCATCGGCGAAGATGGTTTCTTCACGCCCAAGCGCAAGACGTTGATGTTCAACGGCTACGGCGATCAGGTCGCGTCGCTGTATCAGGGCATGGACCTGAAGAAAAACTTTTGAGCGGCGTCATCATGGCTTCCTCCGACACGCAACCTGTTGCCGAGACCTCGCGAACAACGCCGCGTACCAAAGCGCCGGCGTCAGCGACGACAAAGCGGCCCGCCACCGGTGCGCGCTGGATCGTACCCGCGAAAATCGTGGTGTTCATTGCGGCGTGGTATCCACTTGCGCGCATCGTGCTGTTCGGCGTGACCGATCGGCTGGGCGCGAATCCGATCGAGTTCATCACGCGCTCGACGGGCCTGTGGACGCTCGTCTTTCTTTGCATCACGCTGGCGGTGACGCCGTTGCGTCGACTGACCGGCATCACTGCAATGGCCAGGTTTCGCCGGATGCTAGGTCTCTATGCATTCTTCTACGCGACGCTGCACTTCACCACATACCTGTGGTTCGACAAGTGGTTCGACGTTGCCGCGATTCTCAAGGACATCGGCAAGCGGCCTTTCATCACTGTGGGTTTCGCGGCGTTCGTGCTGCTGATCGCGTTGGCCGTTACGTCGCCGCGCGCGATGGTGCGCAAACTCGGACGCCGCTGGCAGACATTGCATCGCGCGATCTATGCGATCGGCGGGCTCGCGATCCTGCACTTCTGGTGGATGAAGGCGGGTAAGCACGACCTGATCTTGCCGAAGATCTACGGTGCGATCATGGTCGCGTTGCTGGGGTGGCGTTTGCTCGTATGGCTGCGCGAGCGGAGGGTAAAGACACGCTGAGCATCGGGTGCGGCGCGCAAATAAAAAAGGCGATGCCGCAGTGGCTTCGCCTTTTTTATTGAGGGGCTCCAGGCTTTGACGTTTACGCCGGCAAGATTGTCTCGCCCGCAAACAGCTGCTTTACCTCTTCACGTGCGCGGACCACATACGCTTGTGTACCATCAACCATCACCTCGGCCGCACGCGGACGGGTGTTGTAGTTCGAGCTCATCACAAAGCCATAGGCGCCAGCCGAGCGAATCGCCAGCAGATCGCCCGGCTCGACCGCCAGCAGACGCTCACGACCCAGCCAATCGCCGCTTTCGCAAACCGGGCCGACCACGTCGTACACGTGGGCGGGCACGTCGCGCTTAACGACAGCCTCGATCGCGTGATACGCCTCGTACATCGCCGGGCGCGCGAGATCGGTCATCGCCGCGTCGACGATGGCGAAGTTCTTTTCCGCGCCAGGCTTCAGAAACTCGACGCGTGTGAGCAGTACACCCGCATTGCCGACCAGCGAACGGCCCGGCTCGAAATACACTTCACGATGCCCATGACCGCGCGCTTCGATGCGATCCAGCACGGTGCGCACGAAGTCGCCGATTTCCGGCGGCGTTTCGTCGTCGTACGTGATGCCGAGACCACCACCTACGTCGATGTGGCGAATCTTCACGCCGTCCTGCTCGATCTGTTCGACCAGTTCGAGAACCTTGTCGACTGCGTCCAGATACGGTGCGACTTCAGTGATCTGCGAGCCGATATGGCAGTCGATGCCGACCACGTCGAGATGCGTCATTGCCGCGGCGGCGCGATACGTAGCGCGTGCATCTTCGAACGCGACACCGAATTTGTTCGACTTCAGGCCGGTGGAAATATATGGATGCGTTTTCGCGTCGACGTCAGGATTCACGCGCAGCGAGACGGGGGCCTTTTTGCCCATTTCCGCCGCCACCGCATTCAGGCGGTCGAGCTCGGGAATCGATTCGACGTTGAAGCACTTGACGCCGGCCGCGAGCGCCTGACGCATCTCGTCCGCATGCTTGCCGACGCCGGAAAACACGGTGTTTTCCGCTTTGCCGCCAGCGGCCAGCACGCGCGCCAGCTCACCGCCCGACACGATGTCGAAGCCCGCGCCAAGGCGCGCGAATACGTTCAGCACCGCGAGATTGCTATTGGCCTTGACGGCGACGTGCACGGTCGCACGGCGGCCGGCGCAAGCGCCTGCGTAGGCATTCCACGCTTCGGTGAGTGCAGCGCGCGAATAGACGTACAGCGGCGTGCCGAACTGTTCGGCGAGTGAGGCGGCGGACACGCCCTCGGCGTGCAACACGCCGTCGACGTAGTCAAATGCGGATCGAGTCATGCGAAAGTCTTATTGAGCGGGAGTGACGGCGGAAGCAGGCTGCGCTGGCGTCGCAGCAGATGCGGGAGGTGCGGCGAGTTCGCTTTCCGGCGACAACGAGAGCGGTGCGCCAGAAGTATCCGGTACGTCACCCATCGGGGAGGGGGTTCCCACACCCGATTTCACTTCATCCGGCGACGGCGGTTGCGTGCGATCGATCGGCTTGGCCGGTAGCGGCGGCACGGTGGGCAAATAGAGCGAACCGCGTTGCCCGCAGCCGGCAAGTGCACAACCTGCGAGAATGGCTAAACCCGCTACAATCGCGCGGCCGGGCGCCGCCGCGCGCATCCGAGATACGACTCGCATGACTGTCCCTGAATAAATAATCGATGGAGTTTAGCATGTCCGATAGTGATTACCTGACCCGCGCGGAAGCCGCGCTAGCCGCCATCGAACGCGCGCTCGACGACACGGAAGCCGACATCGAACTCGAGCGCAGCGGCAATGTCCTGACCCTCGAATTCGAGAACCGCACGAAGATCATCGTCAACCTGCAGCCGCCGATGAGCGAGATCTGGATCGCCGCGAAAGCGGGTGGTTTCCACTTCCGTTTCATCGACGGTGAATGGCGCGACACGCGCAGCGGCACGGAGTTTTTTGCTGCGCTGTCGGAGTACGCGACGCAGCAGGCCGGCGAGCCGGTTCACTTCGAAGCGTAAAGCGCTTGATAAAAACCGCCGCGCATCGAGCGCGGCGGTTTTTTTCTGGCGGACGTTGCCGCCTCTTCTGAGCGCGTCTTTAGTGCCCGCGGAACAGATTCATGATGTCCTGCTTTTCCTGTTCGCCGACTTGCTCGGGCGCGGCCGCGGACGCGCCGCTCGCCTCGGCATCCAGCGCTGCCTGGCTGATACCGACCGTCGAGACGAAACCGTGGCCTGGCGTGAAATCGTCGAAATACAGTTCTGAACCGAGCTCGGTCACGTCGTCGGGCATCGGCATCTTGTAGTCCGGCACGCCTTTGAGGGCGCGCGCCATGTATTCGATCCACACCGGCAACGCGAGGCCGCCCCCCGTTTCCTTATCGCCGAGACTGCGCGGGTTGTCGTAGCCTATCCACGCGATGGCCGTAAGCGTGTGCTGATAGCCGGCGAACCACGCATCGCGCGAATCGTTGGTCGTGCCGGTCTTGCCGCCGAGATCGGTACGCTTCAGCACGTTGCTCTTCGCGCCCGTGCCACGTTGCGCGACGCTTTGCAGCAGGCTGTTCATCACATACGCGTTGCGTGGTTCGATTGCGTGCGGCGCACTCTGCTCGGCGACCAGCGGTTGCGCGTGCGCCACGACGATGCCGCGCTGATCGGTGACTTCCGCGATCAGATACGGGTTGATGCGATAGCCGCCGTTAGCAAACACCGAGAATGCGCCAGCCATCTGCAAGGGGGTAACGAGTCCCGCGCCGAGCGCCATCGGCAGATAAGCCGGGTGGCGATCCGCGTCGAAGCCGAAACGCGTGATGTATTGCTGCGCGTACTTGGTGCCGATGTGGTTCAGAATGCGAATCGACACGAGGTTCTTCGACTTCTGCAGCGCGGTGCGCATGGTCATCGGACCATCGAAACCGCCGCCGTAGTTCTTCGGCTCCCACGCCTGGCCGCCCGTCTCCGCAGCGCTGAAAAAGAGCGGTGCATCGTTGATCACGGTGGCCGGTCCGAGTCCCTTTTCGAGCGAGGCCGAATAGATGAACGGTTTGAAGCTCGAACCCGGCTGGCGCCATGCCTGGGTCACGTGGTTGAACTTGTTCTTGTTGAAGTCGAAACCGCCGACCAGCGCGCGAATCGCTCCGTCTTGCGGGATCACTGAAACGAACGCGCCTTCCACTTGCGGCAACTGCGTGATCGACCAGTTGCCGTCGTCATCCTTCACGACGCGAATGATCGCGCCGGGCCGCACGCGTTGATTCGGCTGCGCGCGCGTACCGAGCGCGAACTGCGCGAAGCGCAGGCCGTCGCCCTGAATGGTCGCGACGTTGCCGTCGATGAAAGTGGCCTGCACCTGCTTCGGGCTCGCTGCCGTGACCACCGCGGCGATGATTTCACCGTTGTCGGGATGTTCGAGCAACGCGTCGTCGATGGCCTGTTCGCGGTCGTCCGCATCGGACGGCAAATCGATGAAGGCTTCGGGCCCGCGATAGCCGTGGCGCCGTTCGTAGTCCATCAGACCTTTGCGTAGCGCCCGGTAAGCGACGTCCTGATCGGCCGAGTCGATGGTGGTCACGACGTTCAGGCCGCGCGTGTACGCCTCTTCGCGATACTGCGCGTACATCATCTGCCGCACCATTTCCGCGACGTACTCCGCGTGCACGCTGAATTCCTTGCCCGCGCCCTTGACGATCAGCGGCTGCCTGCTTGCCTCGTCGTATTGTTCCTGAGTGATGTAGTGCAGTTCGTACATGCGCTGCAGGATGTACTCCTGGCGGATCTTCGCGCGCTTCGGATTGACCACCGGGTTATACGCGGACGGCGCCTTCGGCAAACCCGCCAGCATGGCGGATTCCGCCAGGGTCAGGTCCTTCAGATCTTTCCCGAAGTACACCCGCGCCGCGCTCGCGAAGCCATACGCGCGCTGACCGAGATAGATCTGATTCATGTACACCTCGAGAATCTGATCTTTCGACAGCTTCGACTCGATTTTGTACGCGAGCAGCATCTCGTAGATCTTGCGCGTGTAGGTCTTTTCACTCGACAGGAAGAAGTTGCGCGCCACCTGCATGGTGATCGTGCTGGCGCCTTGCGTGGCGTGGCCGTTGGTCAGTGCGACGAAGCCGGCTCGCGCGATGCCTGTGAGGTCGACGCCGCCGTGATCGTAGAAGCGCGCGTCTTCGATTGCCAGCACGGCTTTCTTCAGGCTATCGGGCACGTCCTGGATATGGACGATGTCGCGCCGCTCTTCACCGAATTCGCCGATCAGCACGTGGTCAGCCGTATAGATGCGCAATGGCACCTTCGGCCGGTAGTCGGTCAGCGCATCGAGCGACGGCAGGTTCGGCGTTGCTACCACCAGCGCATAACCGAGCACCAGCAGCACGCACAGGATGCCTGCAACGATCAGACCCACAAAGCCGATGATGAGCTTGAGCCACAAGGGGCGTTTGCGCTTCTGCGGCGCGGGCGGCGGAGACGTAGGAGACGTGGATTGCATATGGGCACCAAAAAACAGTCCCGCGATTATAGCCGCCTCGCTTTTCAGCTTTCGGCATGCTTACTGACAGTTCTTGACAAGTCTGCACACCGCGCGGGAATGACTTCACTGTAGCCGCTTTGATGGCAGAGAGCGCGCGCGTCGCGCAACGTTAGCCATTCGGCTGAGTGTCGCGCGGCGACGCGGCTAAGCACAATCCTCCCTCGCTACTCGCGTTCGAATGGTTCGTCGCGTGAGTCTGAGGGAGGGCGTGATGACGTTCAAAAGTTCGTGGCTTCAAGGTGTGCAACTCGGTGCGCAGCGTTTTGCTGCGGGAATCGATGTGGGTTCGCAGTCCGTGCGGCTGGTCGTGGTGAGTCAGCATTCGCGCGCACGTGCCGCGCTGCATATCGAACATGCGAGCACTGTGCCGCTCGGCGCAGGCGCAATGGCCGGCACAGAGATCGCCGACCGGCATGCGGTGGCGCGTGCGTTGCGCGACGCATTCGCGGGGCTGCCGCGCGTGTGTGCGACGCATGCATTGCGCTGCGCGATGGCGCTGCCTGCCTCGGCCACGTTGACCACTACCGTGCCGCTCACACGGCTAGCCGCGCTCGCCGGTTGCGTGGGAGACGGCGGGCATGAACTTGCCGAACTCGAGCCGGCGGTGATGAACGAAGTCGAGCGCATCGCAGGCCTCGAGCGGCATGCGTTGGCTGTCGACTGGTTCGTCGACGAAACGCGTTCGCCGATCCGTTCGGTGACGATCGCCGCAACCGCGCGCCAGCATCTCGAAGCGCGTATCGAATGCGCAGCGACCGCCGGCATCTCGCTCACCGCGATCGATGGCGAGCCGCACGCGGCTTTGCGTGCAATGCGCTACGCGGCGAGTCACGAACTCGATCCGCACGAGCCCTATGTCGCGCTCTGGATCGGCACGGACGGCGTGTATGGCTGGCGCATCGTCGACGACTGCCTGGTCGGCGAAATGCGCTACCCGGCGCCCGAACACGCCGATCTCGCCGACGCGTTGCGTGATCTCGTCCACGGCCCGGTACTCGATTGTGCGTTGTTGAGCGGCGAGGTCGATCTGCTCGACAGCGTGGGTTTCTCGATTGCGGATATCGCCGACGTGTTGGGCTGCACTGTGCTGCCGTTCGAGTGTGCGGCGCTGGGTGGGCGTGCGCGTCAACTGCACGATCCGCTGTTGCACGAGCCTGCCGCCGCGGTCGCATTCGGACTTGCGTTGCGCGGAGTGCTCGAATGATGCGCGGCCTGCAGACCCGTTTGGATCCGGCGGGCCCGGACACGCGGGCCTCTACGCGTGGCGCGCGCTTCGCACGGCCGTGGCTCGGCGGCTTCAATCTGCTGCCGTACAGGCAACGCAACGCTCGCCTCGCGCGCCGGCGGCGTTTGCTCGAATGGTTTGCCGCCGCGCTCGCCGGCTTTGCGGCCGTGTTCGCGTTAGTCGGATGGCAGGCATTCGAAAGGGCGCGGCTGGATGCGCGGCGCGCGTCGATCGAACAATCGCTCGCGCAGCTGGCCGAACCGCTCGCCGAGCACGCCAGATTGCTGCGGGTGCAGGACGAACAGCGCAAAGGCGCGGCGCGTGCGATGAACCTGTCCGAGCCGCTTACGCATTTGCGCGATTTGCTGGATGCATTGAGTTTTGAACCAGGTGACGGCGTGGTGTTGCAGCAGATGCGGCAGCGCGAGCATGAGACGGAGTTGCTCGCGACCTCGCGCGGACATATCGCATCGGCCGAGTGGCTCAAACGCTTGAGTGCGATCCGCGGCGTGAAGGGCGCCGAGGTGAGCGATCTGCGTCGCTCGGCGCCACGCAGCAGTCCGGTGGCGGCGGCCAGCGTGACCGGCCCGATCGAATTCGGAGCGCATCTGCGCTGGGGCGACCCGCCGAAGAAAACGGCCTATACGTCGGGTCTGGCCGCGCAACGTCAGATGAAATCTGAACAATCAGGAGATACGAAATGAGTACGACTTTTGTCGGGTTCGGCGGCGCGGCAAGCGCGCGGCCCGCTTTTTCCCAGTGGATGAAGCGCGCACGTGTGCCGCTCGCTGCCTGGAGTCGCCGGCGCCGTTGGGCGGTTGCATTGCTGATCGCCGCGGTGGTGTTCGGACTTGGCACGCATGGCTGGGTTGTGGCCGATCTCGGCGGGGTCGAGGCGAGCCGTACGGCATTGGAGGCGGCCACGCGGCATCTCGCAGACGCGCACCGTGCGCTGACGCAATTGCCTGCGCTGCGTCGGGAAGTTGCCGCCATGCCGGGCGCACAGTTGCCTGCGTCATGGACCTCCGCGGACGACGTGCGGATCGTATCCGAACTCGCGGCGCAAAATAGCGTCTCGTTGCTCTCGGTGGAACCGGGCGCCGCCAGCGGCTCAGGTGTCGAAAGCATGCGCCCTGTACAGTTCACCGCGCACACAGATTTCGTCCACCTGATGGCATTTCTGCGCGGCCTATCGGATCTGCCGGTGCTGATCGTGCCCGTCGACGTGACGGTCAAGCGCGATGCCGATTCGTTAGCGGTGAGGGCAACGCTGCACGTATTCAGCGCGCTGAGGCCGCTGCCTTCGACTGCGACCGCGGACGCGTTTGCCGACGAAAGCCTAGATTCGGATGACGAAGAAAACATCGTGTTCTTCGATCCGTTCTCGCTTCCACAGATGCTCGCATCCGGTGAGCCGCCGCCTGATGCTTCGCAATTGCGCCTGGTCGGCTTGCTGCACGATCGCACACGCGGACTCGCCTTGCTCGATACGCCGGATGGCGCGACCACGGTCGTGTCCGGGCAGCAACTCGGTACCGAGCGCGTCACGCGGCTCGACGCGCTTAGCATCACGCTGGCCAATGGCGGCGCGACACGCACGCTGGCACTGACGGAGACATCCTGATGAGGCTGATGAAGCCGTTCGGTCACGCAGAGTCGCGTGTCGGCGTTCGTGTGTGGTTTGGTTCTGGCGTGTGTCGCGGCTTGCCTGGAAGGATGTGTGGGGGCCCGGTTCGCAACGTGGCTCGCAGCTCGATTCACAATTCGCTTTGCGGCCTGCTTCGCGGCCTGGTCGCATGCATGGCGATAAGCCTCGGCATCGCGCACGCTTCAACCCCACCGTTGCCGCCGCTGCCCGCATACATGCCGCTCGACGACGCCATTGCGCCGCCCGATGCTCGATACGACGTGCCGCCGTTACCACGCGGCACCGCTGCCGAAGTACCCAACCCGTTCCGCGACAATTCCGTGGACGACTCCGTCGCTGACTCTGGCGTATCCCGAGCGGCGGCAACCGCTGACATCGGACGCGCCGACGACCTGGCCGGCGACGCAGACGGTTCAGTGCCGCTACGGAGGCAATCCGCGGCGTCGGCGTACAACGACGCCACTGGAACCTCGGCGCTCGAGGGGCCGCCTGTGCCGCTGCCTCCGCTTGCGCGCCTGAGCGACGCACCGAAAACGCCGGCAGACGCCAAACTCGCCGCCGACGACAAACCGATTTCGCTTAACTTCCAGCGCGCGGAACTCGGCGCGGTGCTTAACGCGTTCGCCCAGTTCACCGGCCTGAACATCGTCGCGAGCGAGAGAGTGCGTGGCGCCGTATCCCTGCGACTCGACAAGGTGCCGTGGCGCACCGCGTTCGATACCTTGCTCGACGTCAACGGGCTCGCCATGGAGCGCCACGGCAACGTGATCTGGGTCGCGCCGATCGCGGATCTGGCTGCGCGCGAACGGCAGCGTTTCGAAGCGCACGCGAGAGCCGCTGACCTTGAGCCGCTCGCAAGCCGCACGTTCGAGCTGCACTACGCTCGGGCCGAAGACGTGCGGCGCTTGCTGACCGGTGCCGGAAACCAGCGCGTGCTGTCCAAACGCGGTGCCGCGACTGCCGATCCGCGCACCAACCTGTTGTTCGTCACCGATCTCGAAGGACGCCTCGCGCAAATCACGGCGTTGCTTGCGTCCGTCGACCGGCCAACCCGTCAGGTATTGATCGAGGCGCGTATCGTCGAGGGTGAGCATGGTTTTTCGCGCAATCTCGGTGTGCGGCTCTCCATGGCGGCCGCCAACGCCGACGGCACCGCCAGAGGCTTGACGGGCGGCACGGACGGCACCGTGTACGATCTGTCGGCGCGGCCGATTTCCGGGTTCGACGCCGCCACCGCCGGGCTGACCTTGTTCGCAGCCCGGGCGACGCGACTCCTGAACATCGAGCTGAGCGCGCTGGAGGCCGAAGGGCGCGGCGAAATCGTCTCGAGCCCCCGGGTCGTGACGGCGGACCGGATGAAAGCGGTCGTCGAGCAAGGCACCGAATTGCCCTATCAGGCGAAAGTGGGGCAGGGCGTGTCGGGCGTGCAGTTTCGCCGCGCTACGCTCAAACTGGAGGTCGAGCCGCAAATCATGCCGGACGGCAGAGTGGTGCTGGACCTCGACGTCGCCAAGGACAGCGTCGGCGAGCAGACCGACGCCGGGCCCGCGATCAACACCAAACACGTGCAAACGCGCGTCGAAGTCGAAGATGGTGGTACGGTGTCGATCGGCGGAATTTACGCGACCGACAACCGGGACGATGTGACGCGGGTGCCGGTCCTGGGCAAAATACCGGTTTTAGGCGCGCTTTTCCGCCATCGGGCCCATCGGGACCAGCGCAGTGAACTGGCAGTTTTCATCACGCCGCGCGTCGTTCAGACAAATTAGGGGCACGCTGCCGCCGCTTTCCAGCGGCGGCCTGCAGGCTCGACAAGGCAGCCGCTTTGCCAGTAAGCTGCGGCACGAACCATACCGGATTAGCCAGAGGGACACCGTTGCAAGCGCGGGACGCACACGCCAATGTATTTTTTGTAGGGCTCATGGGGGCAGGCAAAACCACCGTGGGCCGGGCCATTGCGCGCCGTCTCGATCGCCCGTTCTTCGATTCCGACCATGAAATCGAGGCGCGTACGGGCGCGCGCATCCCGGTGATCTTCGAACTGGAAGGCGAAGCGGGCTTTCGCGATCGCGAAGCGCACGTGATTTCCGACCTGACCGGGCGCGAAAATATCGTGCTGGCCACAGGCGGCGGCGCGGTGCTGCGGCCGGAAAACCGCGAAGCGCTGCAAAATCGGGGCGTGGTGATCTATTTGCGCGCCAATCCGCACGATCTGTGGCTGCGCACCCGGCGCGACAAGAATCGCCCGCTTTTGCAGACTGAAGACCCCAAAGCGCGCCTCGAGGCGCTCTACGAAGTGCGCGATCCGCTATACCGGGAATGTGCGCACTTCGTGATCGAAACTGGCCGGCCTTCGGTCAACGGACTCGTCAACATGGTTCTGATGCAGCTCGAGATGGCCGGCGTCGCCAAACATCCTGCGTCATAATGGACCGTATGATTACCGTCAATGTCGAACTGGGCGAGCGCGCCTACCCCATCCATATCGGTGCCGATCTCATCGGCCAGACCGCGTTGTTCGCGCCGCATATCGCCGGCAGTTCGGTCACGATCGTCACGAATACCACGGTCGACCCGCTTTACGGCGACAAGCTGCGCGCCGCGCTGGCGCCGCTCGGCAAGCAGGTCTCCACGGTCGTTTTGCCCGACGGCGAAGCGTACAAGAACCTCGAAACCCTGAACCTGATTTTCGACGCGCTGCTGGGCTCGCGCGCCGATCGCAAGACCACGCTGATTGCCTTGGGCGGCGGCGTGATCGGCGACATGACGGGGTTTGCCGCGGCCTGCTACATGCGCGGCGTGCCGTTCATCCAGGTGCCGACTACGTTGTTATCGCAGGTGGATTCGTCGGTGGGCGGCAAGACGGGCATCAACCACCCGCTCGGCAAGAATATGATCGGCGCGTTCTATCAGCCGCAGGCCGTGATCGCCGACATCGGCGCGCTGCGCACGCTGCCGGCGCGCGAACTGGCCGCGGGCGTCGCCGAAGTGATCAAGACCGGCGCGATTGCCGACGCCGGTTTCTTCGGCTGGATCGAAGCGAACATCGAGGCGCTCAATCGCTGCGAGCCCGAAGTGCTGGCCGGGGCGGTCAAGCGCTCGTGTGAGATCAAGGCTTCGGTCGTGGCGCAGGACGAGCGCGAAGGCGGGCTGCGCGCGATTCTCAATTTCGGCCACACGTTCGGCCATGCGATCGAAGCCGGACTCGGCTACGGCGAATGGCTGCACGGCGAGGCGGTCGGCTGCGGGATGGTGATGGCGGCGGACCTGTCCGTGCGCATGGGTTATCTCGACGAAGCGGCGCGCAAGCGTCTGGTCGATGTGATCGTTGCCGCGCATCTACCCACCCGGGCGCCTGCGCTCGGCGAGTCGCGTTATGTCGACCTCATGCGGGTCGACAAGAAGGCGGAAGCCGGCGCGATCAAATTCATTCTGCTGAAGCGTTTCGGTGAGACGCTGATCACCCAGGCGCCCGACGCCGAGGTGCATGCCACGCTGGTCGCCGCCGTCTAAACCGACTCGGCAGAGGCTTAGCAGCAAGGCAACACGCACCAGCGTCACGAGGCGCCGCCCATGTTTCGGAGAATCCGGTGACTGACAGGCGCAGCGACGATGTAAAGCATGACCCCGCAGGCACGCCGGTGAGCGGCGTGCCTTCGCAGGAGGCACTCGAAGCGCATCTCGCGCCGTATGCAGCGCATTCCGCGCAGTCGCGCGGCCGCCACTATCCCGAAGCCGCGCCAAGCGCGCGCACCGAATTCCAGCGCGATCGCGACCGCATTGTCCATTCGACGGCGTTCCGCCGGCTTGAATACAAAACTCAGGTATTCGTGAATCACGAAGGCGATCTGTTTCGCACGCGACTCACGCATAGCCTGGAAGTCGCGCAGATTGCCCGTTCGGTGGCTCGCAACCTGCGCGTCAATGAAGACCTCGTCGAAGCCATTTCGCTTGCGCACGATCTCGGTCATACGCCGTTCGGCCATGCGGGCCAGGATGCGCTGAACGAATGTATGCGCGAGCATGGCGGCTTCGAGCACAACCTGCAAAGCCTCGCGGTGGTCGACGATCTGGAGGAGCACTACGGCGCGTTCAACGGCCTGAATCTCTGCTTCGAAACGCGGGAGGGTATTCTCAAGCACTGCTCGCGTGAGAACGCGCGGCGGCTCGGCGCGCTCGGCGAGCGCTTTCTGGAGGGGCGGCAGCCTTCCATCGAAGCGCAGATCGCCAATGTCGCCGATGAGATTGCGTACAACAACCACGATGTCGACGACGGCTTGCGCTCAGGCTTGCTCACGGTGGAGCAGCTTGCCGAAGTCGAGTTATGGCAGACGCACTACGTGGCGGCGCGTGGCGACTTTCCGCAGATCGAAGGGCGCCGGCTGATTCACGAGACGGTGCGCCGCATCATCAATACGTTAATCGTCGACCTGATCGATACGACCTCGCTCAATCTTGCAAGGCACGCGCCAGTCTCGCTGGACGCAGTGCGCGCCGCACCGCCGCTGGTCGCGCATAGTGAAGCGATCGCCGCGCAGGCGGCGGCGCTCAAGCGGTTTCTGTTCAAAAACCTGTACCGCCACTATCGCGTGATGCGCATGGCCAACAAGGCGCGTCGCGTGGTGGCCGGTCTGTTCGATGCGTTCACCGAAGATTCGCGGCTATTGCCACCCGGTTATCAATCGACGGACGCGTCGCAGCAACCGCGCCTGATCGCCCATTACATCGCGGGCATGACGGATCGATACGCGGTGAAGGAGTATCAGCGGCTGTTCGTGATCGACGACAACTGAACGGGCCCCGCCGACGGGTGTCGGTGCAAGAAGTCCGCCGGCAGGTAAGGCTACCAGTGGGAGTCGGCCCGTCTCGCTGCTCGTTGCAACATCCCGCCTACCGCAGCCGCGACGCGAACAGCGCGCCGGCAATCAGCGCAACGCCGCCGACGATTGCAATTGTCTGCCAAGGGTTTTCATGCACGTAGTCGTCGGCATCGGCAATCGCCACTTCAGCGCGTTCGCGCATGGCTTCACGGGTGTCGTTCAGGCGCTCGCGTGCTGCGCCGAGCTGCTTGTGCAGTTTGCTGCGCAGCGCCACCGCGTCGGCCTGGGTGCCGTCCGCCAAGGTGGATTCGAGTTCCGACATCAGCGTGCGCAGTTCACCTGCGATATCTGCGGCCGCATGGCGGCTACGGCGAGCAATACGCCGCGCACGGCGGCTCGTGGTGGTCCAGGATTCGCCGAGGGCGTCTCGCGTGTTCGGAAGTGTTGTCATGGTCGCTCCGTCGATGAGGATGATAAAAGTCTCCGCATACTCATGCGAAACATGGCGTCACGCAACTTCGATGCCAAAGGCTGCGCGGTGTTCCAGCGAGGTCATCACACACGTGCCGACGGTTGCTGGCGGCAGAAATTGCACTGGAAAGGTCGATCGGTGGTCAAAATTACAACGCATCCGGCATTTACCAAAATAGGTGACAGAGGCATAGAATCAAAAACGCCGTCACGTGTGTGACGGCGTTTGGCCGAGGTGCGGACTGTTCGCGACGGTTCGATCCATGCAGGCACAGCCTGCCTCCCTAGAAGACGTAACCTATCTTCGCGAAAGTAACGATCGGGTTGAGTCTGATTTTTGCCTCGGACGTCACGGTCAGGTTGCCAACCGGAGTCGCAGCGTTCGAGGTCAGTTTCGCGGTTACGCTGAGCGGTATGTATGAGACGGAGAGGCCTGCGAACCAGTGTTTGGTGAACGCATAGTTGAAACCGAGATTAAACACCGGTGCCCAGGAACGATCCGTCGATACCGAGGTCGGACCATGCAGTACGCCTTGTTCAAACGCAGTGTTGGTGATCTTCGCGTCCGTGAACCAGACGTACGTGACGCCGAGCCCGGCATACGGTCGGAACGCCGCGGTGGCGTCGTTGAAGTAGTATTTGAACAGGAGAGCAGGACTCCATTGCTTCGCGGAGCCGAGCGTACCGAATTGCCCGAAGGTGCCTGTGCCTAGCAGGTTGAATTTCGGCGGAATGCCAATTTCGGCTTCCGCGGAGATGTGATCGGTGACAAAGTAGCCTAGGCTTAAGCCGAGGGTGTCGGAGCTGTCGATGCCAGCGCCTGTGCCGGGTACTGAGATGTTGACGGGTGTCCCGCCGACGCTTGTTTCTTTCAAAGGATCGCTACTGTCTTGAGGGGCGAAATGGAACCACCCCGTCGTAGCGTAAAAACTGCCGGCCGATTGCGCGTGAGCTGCCGTCATGCAGGCGAGCGCCGCGATCCCCGTTATGGCCTGTTTTAATTTCATATGTGCTCCTCCAAAAAAGGCCCGCTCATTATGACCACAACGTTTGAAACAAACCATACGCGGCAGTTAGAGCTTTCTCCCTAAGCGCCGGGCGGTTTCTGGCTAAGCCGCGCCGCGCCGAACCCAGCGCCCACGCGGCTTTTCGGACCTTCGGGTATATACCAACGCGACTATTGGATACTCCAGCATGGCACGGCTTGCACGTCTCTATGTCCCTGACCAGCCGCAGCACGTCATCCTCCGTGGACTCGATCAGCAGCCCGCATTTGTCGACGACCAGGACTACGAGCTTTTCATCGACTGCTTAAAAGCGGCTTCACGCGACCATCACTTGTCCATCCACGCGTATGCGTTGATGCCGGGCTCAGTCCAACTGCTCGTCACGCCCACTGAGGAGTCGAGCCTGCCGAAGGCAATGCAGGCGGTGGGGCGCCGCTACGTTGCGCACTTCAACCGGCGTTATGCGCGTCGCGGCACACTGTGGGAGGGCCGCTACCGTGCCACGGTAATCGAAGGGGAGCGGTATTTCCTGCTGGCGAGCCGCGTTGTCGAGATGTCGCCGGTGCGCGCCGGGCTTGTAAGCGCGCCCGAGGACTACCGCTGGTCGAGCTACCGCCATCACATCGGCCTCACGCTCGACAGCCTGATTACCGACCATCCGTTGTACTGGTCGCTCGGCAATACGCCGTTCGAACGACAGCGCGCCTACCGGGAGTTGTGCGAGCAACCGCTCGACGAACGCGAAGCCAGTCAGCTTCAGCAGGCCACCCTGAAAGGCTGGGTTTTGGGCAGCGACACCTACCGCGAATGGGCGGCGCGGGCGGCCAACCGGCGCGTTTCGCCGCTGCCGCGCGGGCGGCCGCGCAAGGTCCGCGAAACGCCGCAGACGCAATAAAGCGTTCCATATCAAAGGGCTGCACCCGAAACGGCATCTTCGCATGCCGTTTTCTTCTGCACCTTTTTGATATGGCACCAATAAAAAATAGCCGCAATGCACCAACTTGATAATTGGTGCTCTAACATCACGTTTTATTTGCTATTCCGTTGATTCGTCGCGTATATTCCGAATTCCGGCACTTTTTGGCACGCGTAGCATTCAAGCGTACTGAGTCGCCGACGCGGTTGCGGTGCGCACTGCGGCAATAGAAAACGGTTTTAACGGCCTGTCCGGCCCCTCACAGACGGTGTCCCCATGAACGACCACCAGCAACCGACTCACCCGGTTCCCGCCGCGCAAGGTCTGTACGACCCGCAAAACGAACATGACGCCTGCGGCGTCGGCTTCGTCGCCCATATCAAGGGCAAGAAAAGCCACGAGATCATCGAGCAGGGCCTGAAGATTCTCGAGAACCTCGACCACCGGGGCGCCGTCGGCGCCGATCCGCTGATGGGCGACGGCGCGGGCATCCTGATCCAGATTCCGGACGGTTTCTATCGTGAGGAAATGGCCAAGCAGGGCGTCGTGCTGCCGCCGAACGGCGAGTACGGCGTGGGCATGGTCTTCCTGCCGAAGGAACATGCATCGCGTCTCGCCTGCGAACAGGAGCTGGAACGCACGGTGAAGGCCGAAGGCCAGGTCGTGCTGGGCTGGCGCGACGTGCCGGTCGACCACACCATGCCGATTTCGCCCACCGTCAAGGCGAGCGAGCCGCTGATCCGCCAGATCTTCATCGGCCGCGGCAAGGACATCATGGTGACCGACGCGCTCGAGCGGAAGCTGTACGTGATCCGCAAGACCGCGAGCCACCGCATCCAGGCGCTCAAGCTCAAGCACGGCAAGGAATACTTCGTGCCGTCGTGCTCGGCGCGCACGGTCGTCTACAAGGGGCTGCTGCTGGCTGGCCAGGTCGGCGTGTATTACCGCGACCTGCAGGACGAGCGCACGGTGTCGGCGCTGGCGCTGGTGCACCAGCGCTTCTCGACCAACACGTTCCCGGCGTGGGAACTGGCTCACCCGTACCGCATGATCGCCCACAACGGCGAAATCAACACGGTGAAGGGCAACGTCAACTGGCTGAACGCCCGTACCGGCGCGATCGCGTCGCACGTGCTCGGCGACGATCTGCCCAAGCTGTGGCCGCTGATCTACCCGGGCCAATCCGACACGGCATCGTTCGACAACTGTCTCGAACTGCTGGTGATGGCCGGCTACCCGCTCGTCCACGCCGTGATGATGATGATCCCGGAAGCGTGGGAACAGCACACGCTGATGGACGACAACCGCCGCGCGTTCTACGAATACCACGCCGCGATGATGGAGCCGTGGGACGGCCCCGCCGCGATCGCCTTCACCGACGGCCGTCAGATCGGCGCCACGCTCGACCGTAACGGCCTGCGTCCGGCGCGCTACATCGTCACCGACGACGACCTGGTCATCATGGCGTCGGAAGCGGGCACGCTGCCTATCCCCGAGTCGAAGATCGTCAAGAAGTGGCGTCTGCAGCCGGGCAAGATGTTCCTGATCGACATGGAACACGGCCGCATCATCGACGACAAGGAACTGAAGGACAACCTCGCCAACGCCAAGCCGTACAAGAGCTGGATCGACGCCGTGCGCATCAAGCTCGACGAAATCGAGCCGAAGGCCGAAGACGTCGTCACGGAACGCCGCGAAGCCGCTGCTTTGCTGGATCGCCAGCAGGCGTTCGGCTACACGCAGGAAGACCTCAAGTTCCTGATGGCGCCGATGGCGCAAGCCGGTGAAGAAGCCGTCGGCTCGATGGGCAACGACTCGCCGCTGGCGGTCATGTCCAACAAGAACAAGACGCTCTATCACTACTTCAAGCAGTTGTTCGCGCAAGTCACGAACCCGCCGATCGACCCGATCCGTGAAAACATGGTGATGTCGCTGGTGTCGTTCGTCGGTCCGAAGCCGAACCTGCTGGACACGAACAACATCAACCCGCCGATGCGTCTCGAAGTGTCGCAGCCGGTGCTCGACTTCAAGGACATCGCCAAGATCCGTGCGATCGATCAGTACACGGGCGGCAAGTTCAGCTCGTACGAACTGAACATCTGCTATCCGGTGGCCTGGGGCAAGGAAGGCATCGAAGCGCGTCTGGCTTCGCTGTGCGCGGAAGCCGTCGATGCGGTCAAGTCCGGCTACAACATGCTGATCGTGTCGGACCGCAAGACCGACCGCGACAATGTGGCGATCCCGGCGCTGCTGGCCACCGCCGCGATCCATACGCACCTCGTCCAGCACGGTCTGCGCACGAGCGCGGGTCTCGTCGTGGAAACCGGCTCGGCGCGTGAAACGCACCACTTCGCGTTGCTCGCGGGCTACGGCGCGGAAGCCGTGCACCCGTACCTCGCGATGGAAACGCTCGGCCAGCTCGCAGCGGGCCTGAAGGGTGACCTGTCGGCGGAAAAGGCGGTCTACAACTTCACGAAGGCGGTCGGCAAGGGCCTGCAGAAGGTCATGTCGAAGATGGGCATTTCGACCTACATGTCGTACACCGGCGCGCAGATTTTCGAAGCTGTGGGTCTGGCTGAAGGCCTTGTGTCGAAGTACTTCAACGGCACCTCGTCGAAGGTCGGCGGGATCGGCCTGTTCGACGTCGCGGAAGAAGCGATCCGTCTGCATCGCGACGCGTTCGGCGACAACCCGGTGCTCGCGAACATGCTCGACGCGGGTGGCGAGTACGCCTATCGCGTGCGCGGCGAAGAACACATGTGGACGCCGGATGCGATCGCCAAGCTCCAACACTCGGCGCGCAGCAATTCGTACCAGACGTACAAGGAATACGCGCATCTGATCAACGATCAGACCAAGCGCCACATGACGTTCCGCGGCCTGTTCGAATTTAAGTTCGATCCGGCCAAGGCGATCCCGCTCGACGAAGTGGAATCGGCGAAGGACATCGTCAAGCGTTTCGCCACCGGCGCCATGTCGCTGGGCTCGATCTCGACCGAAGCCCACGCCACGCTGGCTGTCGCGATGAACCGCATCGGCGGCAAGTCGAACACCGGCGAAGGCGGCGAGGACGTGAACCGTTATCGCAACGAACTGCGCGGCATTCCGATCAAGAACGGCGACACCATGAAGTCGGTGATCGGCGACGAAGTGATCGTCGACATTCCGCTGAAGGACGGCGATTCGCTGCGCTCGAAGATCAAGCAGGTGGCGTCAGGCCGTTTCGGCGTGACGGCGGAATACCTCGCGTCGGCCGATCAGATCCAGATCAAGATGGCGCAAGGCGCGAAGCCGGGCGAAGGCGGTCAGTTGCCGGGCCACAAGGTGTCGGAATACATCGGCAAGCTGCGTTACTCGGTGCCGGGCGTCGGCCTGATTTCGCCGCCGCCGCACCACGACATCTACTCGATCGAAGATCTGGCGCAACTGATTCACGACCTGAAGAACGCCAACTCGGCCGCCAGCGTGTCGGTAAAGCTGGTGTCGGAGTCGGGCGTCGGTACGGTGGCAGCGGGTGTCGCCAAGGCGAAGGCCGATCACGTTGTGATCGCCGGTCATGACGGCGGTACGGGTGCATCGCCGCTGTCGTCGGTGAAGCATGCCGGTACACCGTGGGAACTGGGTCTGGCGGAAACGCAGCAGACGCTGGTGCTGAACCAGCTTCGCGGCCGTATCCGCGTGCAGGCCGACGGTCAGATGAAGACCGGCCGCGACGTCGTGATCGGCGCGCTGCTCGGCGCGGACGAATTCGGCTTCGCGACGGCGCCGCTGGTCGTCGAAGGCTGCATCATGATGCGCAAGTGCCACCTGAACACCTGCCCGGTCGGCGTCGCGACGCAAGATCCGGTGCTGCGTGCGAAGTTCCAGGGCCAGCCGGAACATGTCGTCAACTTCTTCTTCTTCGTTGCGGAAGAGGCGCGCGAAATCATGGCGCAACTGGGCATCCGCAAGTTCGAGGACCTGATCGGTCACGCCGAGTTGCTCGATATGAAGAAGGGCGTCGAACACTGGAAGGCGAAGGGTCTCGACTTCTCGCGCGTGTTCTATCAGCCGCAGGTGTCGGCAGACGTGGCACGCAAGCACGTCGACGTGCAGGACCACGGTCTCGACCGCGCACTGGATCACGTGCTGATCGAGAAGGCCAAGGCCGCCATCGAGAAGGGCGAGCACGTCTCGTTCATCCAGCCGGTGCGCAACGTGAACCGTACGGTCGGCGCGATGCTGTCCGGCACGATCGCGAAGAAGTACGGCCACGACGGCTTGCCTGACGACACGATTCACATCCAGTTGAAGGGCACCGCAGGCCAGAGTTTCGGCGCGTTCCTCGCGAGAGGCGTGACGCTGGATCTGGTTGGCGACGGCAACGACTATGTCGGCAAGGGCCTCTCGGGCGGCCGCATCATCATCCGTCCGACTAACGATTTCCGCGGCAAGTCCGAAGAAAACATCATCTGTGGCAACACGGTGATGTACGGCGCGATCGAAGGCGAAGCGTTCTTCCGCGGCGTCGCCGGCGAGCGTTTCTGCGTGCGTAACTCCGGTGCGACTGCGGTCGTCGAAGGCACGGGCGACCACGGTTGCGAATACATGACGGGCGGCACTGTGATCGTGCTCGGCGAAACGGGCCGTAACTTCGCGGCCGGTATGTCGGGCGGTATCGCTTACGTGTACGACCCGGACAGCACGTTCGCGGGCAAGTGCAACAAGTCGATGGTCGCGCTCGATCCGGTTCTGCAACAGGCTGAACAGGAACGCACGGTCGACAAGGGCTTGTGGCACAGCGGCGCAACCGACGAAGCCCTGCTCAAGGGTCTCATCGAACGTCACTTCCAGTTCACGGGTTCGCCGCGCGCGAAAGCGCTGCTGGAAAACTGGGATGCGTCGCGCCGTCAGTTCGTGAAGGTGTTCCCGACCGAATACAAGCGCGCACTGGGCGAAATGGCTGCGAAGAAGGCGAACAAGGAAGTACTCGCCGCTTAACTGACCCGCCCGCGGCTCGACCCGCAGACGTCACACTTAGCCGTACCCGCCGCGCTCGACGATTCGATTGTTCGACGCGGCGGGTGTAGATCACCTCACCTGATACAGATAGAGAAGAGAACCACATGGGCAAGGCAACCGGTTTTCTCGAGTATGAGCGCCGCCACGAGGCGTACGAAGCTCCGCTCACGCGTGTGAAGCACTACAAGGAATTTGTCGCGGCACTGACCGACGACGAAGCCAAGATTCAAGGCGCACGTTGCATGGACTGCGGCATTCCGTTCTGCAACAACGGCTGCCCGGTGAACAACATCATCCCGGACTTCAACGACCTGGTGTTCCATCAGGACTGGAAGAACGCGATCGAAGTGCTGCACTCGACGAACAACTTCCCCGAGTTCACGGGCCGCATCTGCCCGGCGCCGTGCGAAGCGGCATGTACGCTCGGCATCAACGACGACCCGGTGGGCATCAAGTCGATCGAACACGCGATCATCGACAAAGCGTGGGCCGAAGGTTGGGTCGCGCCGCTGCCGCCGAAGCACAAGACCGGCAAGAAGGTCGCCGTGGTCGGATCAGGCCCCGCCGGTTTGGCCGCCGCGCAGCAACTCGCGCGCGCGGGGCACGATGTCACCGTGTTCGAAAAGAACGACCGGATCGGCGGCTTGCTGCGTTACGGCATTCCTGACTTCAAGCTGGAGAAGTGGCTGATCGACCGCCGCATGCGTCAGATGGAAGCCGAAGGCGTGACGTTCCGCGCCAACGTGTTCGTCGGCAAGGCGGATTCGCTGCCGGAACACATCGGCAACACCGCGAAGGAAACCATCACACCGGCCGAGCTGAAAGAACAGTTCGACGCGGTCGTGATCGCCGGCGGTTCGGAAACGCCGCGCGATCTACCAGTGCCGGGCCGTGAACTGGAAGGCATCCACTACGCAATGGAATTCCTGCCGCAGCAGAACAAGGTCAATGCCGGCGACAAAGTCGCGAACCAGTTGCTCGCCAAGGGCAAGCATGTGGTCGTGATCGGCGGCGGCGATACGGGTTCGGACTGCGTCGGTACGTCGAACCGTCATGGCGCGAAGAGCGTCACGCAATTCGAACTGCTGCCGCAACCGCCGGAAGAGGAAAACAAGCCGCTCGTGTGGCCGTACTGGCCGATCAAGCTGCGCACGTCGTCGTCGCATGACGAGGGCTGCTCGCGCGATTGGGCTGTTGCTACCAAGCGCCTCGAAGGCAAGAACGGCAAGGTCGAGAAGCTGATCGCGGCGCGCGTCGAATGGAAGGACGGCAAGATGCAGGAAGTGCCGAACTCGGAATTCGAAATGAAGGCCGATCTGGTGCTGCTGGCCATGGGCTTCACGCAACCGGTGTCGCCGGTGCTCGAAGCGTTCGGCGTCGATAAGGACAACCGTGGCAACGTGCGCGCGTCGACTGAAGGCGACAAGGCGTATTACACGTCAGTGGACAAGGTCTTCACCGCGGGCGATATGCGTCGTGGCCAGTCGCTCGTAGTGTGGGCGATTCGCGAAGGCCGTCAGTGCGCACGCTCGGTCGATGCGTTCCTGATGGGTCATTCGGAACTGCCGCGCTAACGTCTCCAGCTGGTTTTCGCTCTTCAACGCGGAAACCGGCCACTGCTTGCAGGAAGAGGTGGAGACGACAAAGCCGTAAAAACAAAGCCGGGCACCTGAGAGGGTGACCCGGCTTTTTAATTGCTACTTCCGATAGCGCGCCAACGTCAGCCCTTCCAGATCGATCTCCGGCGTGCGCTGCGTAATCAAATCCGCGACCACCCGGCCCGAGCCCATCGACATTGCCCAGCCCGTCGAGCCGTGCCCGAGATTCAGCCACAGATTCTCCACACCGGACGGGCCGAGTAGCGGCGTGCCATCGGGTGTCATCGGCCGGCGGCCCACCCAGAAATGCGCGGAGGTCGGATTGGCCGCGTGCGGAAACCAGTCCCTGAGCACTTTCATCAGCGTCTGCAAGGCCTGTTCGCGCAAGGTCGTCTGGCGATTGCCGAGCTCCGCGGTGCCGGCCACGCGCAGGTTGTTGCCGAAGCGCGTGATCGCCGTTTTCAGCGACTCGTCCATCAGTGCCGCATGCGGGGCCTTTTCATCGTCGGTGACCGGCAGCGTCGCCGAGTAGCCTTTGACCGGGTAGAGCGGCACCTTCACCCCGAGCGGCGCGAGCAGCGCTGCACTGTCGACGCCCAGCGCCACCACTACCGCATCCGCTTGCAACGTCTCGCTGCCGCGTTCGCTGTCGACATGCACCGCGCGAACCGTACCGCCTCGCACATCGAGCGAGCTCGCCCGTGTATCGAAGCAAAAGCGCACGCCGTTGCGCTCACAGATCGCGCGCAATTCGCGGGTGAAGCGGGCGCAATCGCCGGCTTCGTCGTCGGGGAGGTAGAGACCCGAGAGCGGCGTTTGCCGCGCCCAGCGCAAACCCGGTTCGATCTCAACGCACTGCGCCGCGCTGACTTCACGATGCGCAATGCCCGCGTCGCGCAGTACCGCCAGCGCCGGTTGCGCGAGCTCGACGTCGTACTCGCTGCGGAACAATTGCAGATAGCCCTGGCTGCGGCCATAGTCGAACGGATGTCGGCCACGGAATTCGTGCAGGCACTCGCGGCTGTAATAAGCGATGCGTTGCATGCGCTGCTTGTTGACGCGAAAACGTTCGAGGTCGCATTCACGCAGCCAGCGCGCGATCCAACGCCATTGAGCCGGATCCAGGGTGGGGCGGAAAATCAGCGGTGAGGCCGGCTCGAACAGATACTTGAGGATCTTCGCCGGCATGCCGGGCGCGGCCCACGGCGTCACATAGCCTGGCGCGATCACGCCGGCGTTGCCGAAGCTGGTGGAGAGCGCGACGTCCGGCTCGCGCTCGATCACGGCGACGTCGCAGCCTTGCTGGCGCAGATAAAACGCGGTGGCGACGCCAATGACGCCGCCGCCCAGAACAATCGTTTTCATGGTTGTGTACAGCGATTTTCAGGCGATGGGGCTGGTCGCACCAAGCACTTTACCCTTGGTCTCCGGCAGACACACCGCGGCGACGATCACCAGCAGATAGCCCGAACCGGCGACGATACCCATCGCCTTAACCAGCGTCATGGTTTGCGACAGCGTACCCACCAGGATCGGAAAGAACGAGCCGAGACCGCGGCCCAGGTTGTAGCAGAAGCCCTGCCCCGAGCCGCGGATCGCATTCGGATAGAGCTCCGACAAATACGCGCCGACTCCCGCGAAAATCCCCTGCACGACGATGCCGAGCGGGAAGCCGAGCGCGAGCATCATGCCGTCGGTGATCGGCAGCATCGTGTAGACCATGCCGAGCACGAACGAGCCGATTGCGAACAGCACGAACGACGCGCGCCGGCCGATCTTGTCGCACAGAACCGCTCCGACCATATAGCCGGTGAACGAGCCGACGATCAGCACGATCAGATAGCCGCTGGTGTTGAAGACCGACAGATGCCGCACGGTCTTCAGATAGGTCGGCAGCCAGGTGGTGATCGCGTAATAGCCGCCGAGCATGCCGGTGCACAGCACGCTGCCTAGCAGGGTGGTTTTGAGGTGCGGGAAGGAGAAGATCTGCAGGAAATGCGAGGTATCGAAGCCGCTTTCGCGAGCGCGGCGCGTTTCGAGAAAGATTTCTGGATCGCTGACATTGCGGCGAATGTAGAAGATCCACAGCGCGGGCAGCAGGCCGATCCAGAAGCAGGCGCGCCAGGCGACCTGTTCCGGCAGCAGCGCGAAGAACGCCCAATAGATGATGGCCGCCGCGGCCCAACCGAACGACCAACTGCTCTGCACGGTGCCGACGGCTTTCGCGCGATGCTGAGGTGAACGGATGGTTTCGGCCATCATGATCGTCACGACCGACCATTCGCCGCCGAAGCCGATGCCTTGCAGCGTTCGGGTGGTGAGAAGTTGCCAGAACGAATGGGTGAAACCTGACAGGCAGGTGAAAATCGCGAAGGTGGCGATGGTCCACTGGAGGACACGGACGCGTCCGTAACGGTCGGCCAGAATGCCGGCGAGCCAGCCGCCGATCGCCGACGAAATCAGCGAACTGGTCGCGATCATGCCGGCTTCGCTTTTGGTCATGCCCCAGGTCGCGATCAGCGTCGGGATAAGGAATGAGTAGATCATGAAGTCGAACGCGTCGACTGCGTAGCCGCCGAAGCCAGCGTAGAGGGTGCGGCGTTCGCGCTGGGTCAGTTCGGTGAACCATTGGAGAGAGGGCATGTTTTTTTGTGGTCTCCAGGCGGTTTTCGCCTTCCGGCGGCTTGATCGTGAGTTTTTTGTATTCTAAGGGGATGGGGTGTTGTGCGGCCAGTTGTGGTCAAAAATGGCGGCGGCATAAGAAACTCCATTCCGGTTCCTTACGAACTACTACCATGTAACCCAAAAATTATTTTCCGCCGTTAAACTGCGCCGGCAGCACTCGAGCTGCGAAAGTCCTCCTCACGCCCGCGCTCGTCACCCTTAATGCACGCAACCGCAAAAACCTGCTCGCCATCCCGCCACTCCGCGAGCACGCCTTTGCGGGCTTATCAGTCGCGCCGCACATTCCTGAAATCGTCGGCAAGCGTGTTGCTGCTCTCCGGCATGAGCAGTTCACTGCTGTCGGCTTGCGGGGGCGGAAATCTGGACGCCGATCAGCCGGAAACGCCACGCCTCACCTCGGTGAGTAACTTCCGCGATGTGGCAGGCGCGGCCGCCGGCTATCCCACGGTTGACGGCAAGCAGATGCGCCGCGGCGCCTTTTATCGCGCGAACGCGCTGACCCTTAGCGCCGCCGACACGGCCGCGCTCGACAAACTGGGCATCGCTTCCGTCTACGATCTGCGCACGCCCGGCGAAACCGCGCGTACCGCGGATATCCTGCCCGCCGGTGCGACATCGCAAGCGCTCGACGTGCTGGGTGTCAGCGACTTCGTCGCCCCAACGTTCGACACGGCAGGCGCCGCCGTCGCGTTCATGGAAGCCCAGGCGCGCGCCTATGTCACCGGCGCCGCCCAGCGCGTCGGCTACGGCGAGCTCCTCACGCGACTCGCCAATGGCGCGGGCGCGCAACTGTTTCATTCCAATGCGGGTAAAGATCGCGCCGGCTGGGTCGCGGCTCTCCTGCTCAGCATTGCCAACGTGCCGCTCGACGTCATCATGCAGGACTATCTGCTGAGCAACGTCTATCTGGCTCAGTCGATTGCGGCGCAGACCGCGACGGTACGCGCGCAGGACGGCGACGCGGTCGCCACGATCGAGTCGCCCTTGTTCACTGTCCAGGACAATTATCTGCAGGCGGGGTTCGATCAGGTGCAGGCGAGCTACGGCACGATGGCGAGCTATCTGACACAAGGCCTGGGCCTGTCTCAAGCGACGATCGACACGTTGCACGACCGCCTCGTCGTCTGACTCGCGCTCGCTGCGCCTGGTGTTGCGCGGACTACGCCGGCAGGTATAGACGAAAAAAAAGTCCGCCCCAAATAAGCGGGCGGACAGAGAAGGGCGGCATCGAGGTTGCCGGGGGCGACTATAAGGCCGCAACCATCACAAAAGCCCATCCAGTAAGGGCGTGTAAGTGCCCGTGCTCAACGCCGCTTCACCCTTCTCGATCATCCTTACGCATGTGCCGTTCCAACCGGCAATTCGATCCGTACTTCCAGCCCGCCTTGCGCGTGATTGCGCACATGGCAGCGTCCGCCGCGATCGTGCGCGAGCCGCGCGACAATCGCGAGACCCAGGCCGCAATGACCTTCGCCGCCGCGTGCCGCGTCGAGCCGTACGAACGGTTTCATCGCCGCGGCGATGCGGTCGTCGGGAATGCCTGGGCCGTGGTCGCGCACGCTGATTACCCAATGCCGTTCATCGCGCGCCGTGGCGATATCCACCGGCGGTGAGCCGTGCTCGAGCGCGTTGTCGACAAGGTTCGTGACCAGCCGGTCGAGCAAGGTGCGCGGCAGCGTGAACGACGAACCGGCGCGCAGATCGAGCGTGAAGAGCGGCGTCTCGGTGCTGTCGCTGGCGGAAAACTGTTCCTGCAGGAATTCGTCGACTTCGACCGGCGGCCCTGCGTCGGCGGACTGGCCCGCAAACTCCAGAAACTGCTGGACGATGTTGGTCAGCGAGTCGACGTCGCGGATCAGGCCGGCGCGCTCGTTTTCCGCGACCAGTACGCTCGCACGCAACTTGAGCCGCGTGAGCGGCGCTTTCAGATCGTGCGCGACGCCGGCCAGCATCACCGCCTGGTCGTCTCCGGCTTCGTTCAGGCGCCGCATCATGTCGTTGAAGGAGCCGATCAGATCGCGCAGTTCGCGCGGGCCCTGCACGGTCACGGGTTCCGGCCGGCCGCCTGAACCGAACGCGCGGGCGGCATCGGCCACGCGCGACAGCGGCCGTTGCATCTGCCAGACCGCGAACAGCGACAGAATCAGCGCGGCCAGCAGCATCGAGATGGATTCGACCACGAAGCGCGGGCGCGGCGGCACGTCCACCGGCACGACAACCCAGTTCGATTTGCCGGGGAACAGCACCCATAGCTGCGGCGGGCGCAGGTCGTCGACGGCGATTTGCGTGCCGGGCGGCAGGTTCTCGCGCAAGTGCCGGCTCAGTTCGACCAGTGGACGCTGATCCGGCGTGCGCAGATGGACGCTCGACGGCATGTTCCAGGTGGGCACGAGGTGCACGCGCATGGCGGGCGCGAGCGCGGCGCCCTTCATCGGCTCGCCGTTGATGGCCTGCAGCACGAGCAGAATGCCGCGCGCGAAGCCGTCGATTTCGTGGCGCGGCGGCTGCATCACCACCAGCACGAACCACCCGGCCTGAATCGCGAACAACACCGCTGCCGACAGTAACGCCATTCTGCCGAACAGCGTGTTCAGCGGGTTTCTCATGCGCTTGAGGCAGCCTCGTCGGCGAACGGCGTGCCGTCGGCGTCGGGCACGAATACGTAGCCTTTGCCGCGCACCGTCTGCACATAGCAGGGATTGGACGGGTCGTCTTCGATCACGCGGCGCAGGCGCCAGATCGGCACGTCGAGGCTGCGGTCGCGGAAGGCGAGATTGTCGCGATGCACGAGATCGTGGATCAGCACGCGCGACAGCACCTTGTACGGATTGTTGACGAAAATCTTTAGCAGGGCGAACTCGCTGTCGCGCAGCGGCAGCTTCGAGTCGTCGCGTGACAGCGAGCGGGTGGCGAAGTCGAGTTCGAACGGCCCGAAGCGATACGGCTTGCGGGCTTCCGGCGCGCTCGTAGTGGACGGCCCGCGGCGGCGGAGCACCGTATGGATGCGCGCGAGCAGTTCGCGTGGGTCGAACGGCTTGGTCAGGTAGTCGTCCGCGCCGAGCGAAAGCCCAACGATGCGGTCGGCCACCGTACCGCGCGCCGTCACGAAGATCACCGGAATGTCGTCGCCGGCGGCACGCAGCGCAGTGAGCGCGCGTAAGCCGTCGGTGTTCGGCATCATGATGTCGAGCACGACGACCGACGGCCGTTCACGTTCGAGCCGGCGTTGCAAATGGGTGCCGTCGTGCAGCACTGACGCGTCGAAGCCGTTCGTCTGCAGAAACTTGCAAAGCAGATCGCGCACAACCGGGTCGTCGTCGACGATAAGGACCTGTGGATTCATGGCGAAATTCTAGACTGGCACGCGCGGCGTGCGACCGACTGTTTTCTTACCAATGCTTACCCAAACTCGCGCCGTGCCCGCCGGTCCGGGCGTGAGGCCCGCCAACAAAGGCTCACGGCATATTTCACTGCCGCCACATCTGGCAACGCGTCCGTAATGCGTTGGCCCATTTGCCCATGCGCTGCGCGGCGTGGAAGTCATTTTGCACCGCTGGAATTCCTCCGGGGAAAGAATCTGCGCGCAATTGCTACTGACGGCAAGGGGTCGCAACGGGTCGTAAGAACCGCGGAAAAGCGCGCGTTCCTTCGCGCATCGCCACCGCGTGCGCGGCGAGATGATTCGTCGTGCAGTACGTTGCGCCGCATGTCGAAAACAGCCTAACGCCTTGGGCCCACGGCAGGCGGCGTGAAATCGAAACCTAGCGCCACGCGAGGCTCATCATGACCGTTCATAGCAATCTCAGCTCAACCCGCTTTTCTTCGCTCGCGCCCACGCCGCCAGCGGAAAAACCCGCAGCCCCAAACAACTCGCTGGCCACGCCGCAAGCACGGGAGTCCGCCAGCGAGGCGCTCCCGTCGCTGCCGTCGGGGCTGGTCGGGCATCACGTCAACACGACTGCCTGACGCACCGAGGCCCGTGTGTCGACCCCGAGCATTCCTGACTGTTTCATCCGTGTCGCTGCGTGGTTGACGCTCGGCGCGGCGCTGCTGCCACTTGGCGGCTGCGCCGTCGCCGCGCTGCCGTGCCGGCTGACAGCGGCCACGCTGAAAATCGTTCCGGTCGTCGGCCATGCCGCGGCTACCCCGTTCGACATGTGTTCATCTGCCATCGACTGAATCATGAGACTCAAACGGATTGCCTGCGCGCTGGCGCTGCTGGGCGGCGCGCTCTCGATGCTCGCTGAGGCGCAGCCCGTCGCGCGCGAAGCGAATGCGGCCAGCGCCGCGTCGAAGGCTGCTTCCGCTGACGCACGCCGGCGCTCGCAGGACACGCCGTTCGCGTTTCGCGGCATTGCGCTCGGCATCACGCTCGACGAGTTCCGCGCGGGTTCGACCGTGCGTGCTACGCCGATTGGCAGCGTGCCCGTCTGCGAGACGGACGTGCAGGCGGGCGCGCTCGGCATGCGGTTGAAATCGCGCGAGAGTCTGACGGTCGCCTGCCGCTGGGCGCATCGTGCGGACGATGGCTGGGCGGTGTCGCAAGCCGTCGTCGACGGTGCGCCGGCATTGGAGCATGTGCTGCGCTTTGCGCGTGTCGACGGCCAGAGCGCGCTGCGTCTGTACGAGATTTCCTTCGTGATCGACGAGATCACCGCCGAAGACCTGCGCGACGCGCTCGCGGACCGCTATGGCACGCCGCGTCTGGTGACGCAAAGCGTGTCGTCGTCGGGCGCGATGCCGGTCTACGTGTGGGAAAACGCGGTGAGTTCGATCACGTTGTGTTTTCTGCCGGGCACTCGCAACGGCACGCTCACCTATCTGCTGAAAGGCTCGGACGCATGGGTGAAATCGGTCGTGCGGCAATGGCAGGCGAGCGGCGCCGAGGCGGGGTGATGTGCCGCCTCACCTGTCGCGCTGGTTGTGGGCGCATGCGTGGCTCAGATTGCATCGTTGAACAAAGCATCGGCACCACGACTGCAAAGTCCGTTTTTTACCCGGCCGACCCGGCCAAGGAGCATGCATGACTGCGCTACGTCTCACTGTCGCGCTAGGCGTGGCGGCCTGCCTCGCGGCTTGCGGGAGCGGCCAACAGCCGTCAATCGTCGAAACGCCGATGTCGCCGCCGCTCGCGTCGGCGCCGCTGAACGTCAATACGCAGGGCGCGATCTATCAGGCCGGCGCGCCCTTGCTGCTCTACGAAACACCGCGTGCGCAGCATATCGGCGATGTGCTGACGATCCGCTTGTCGGAATCGTACAGCGGCAACAACAGCGCGACCGCTGCCGCGAGCCGTTCGAGCAGCATCACCGCGACTGCAGCCGATCAGTCGACCAACGCAGCCGCGCGGCTCGCGAGGCTGTTCAACATCGGCTCGGCCAGTACTGACTACAAGGGGCAGGGCAGTCTCACCGACGTCAGCGGCATGACCGGCACGTTGGCCGTGACCGTGATCGGGACGATGTCGACCGGTAATCTGGTGGTGTCGGGCGAGAAGGTGATCGCGATGAGCGGCAACCGCGACCGCTTGCGCCTGTCGGGCATCGTCAATCCGAAGGATATCGAAGCAGGCAACTATGTGGCGTCGAGCAAGGTCGCGAATGCGCGCATCGAGCAGGCCGGCGTGGGGATGGTGTCCGACTCCACCACGATGGGCTGGCTGCAGAGAATGTTTCTGAGCGTGCTGACGTTCTAGCGTCGACGCGGTGTGCGCGAGATGCGAGACACGCCGCGTAGGTTTACCTAAGTCCGAGGCCTGGCGCCGAGGTCTCGCCAGGCAAACATCACGCAAGCGGTGGCGCGTTACGTTCCGCTGCGCCGATTTCACCGTCCGGCACGAACACGTAGCCGCGTCCCCAGACGGTCTGCACATAGCGAGGCTCGGACGGATCCACTTCGATCAGCCGCCGCAAACGCCAGATCGAGACGTCAAGGCTGCGGTTGCGATGCACCTCGCTATTGCCGTGCAGTTTCTCCAGCAACTGCGCGCGCGTGAGTACGCTCATCGCGTGCGTGACGAACACCTTGAGCATCGCGAATTCGCTCGAACGCAGCGCAATCCGCTCACCGTCGCGGCGCAATTCGCGCGCCGGAAAATTCACCTCGAAACGACCGAAACGATAGGGCGCGCGTTGCTCCGGCGCGCTCGGTGCAATCGTGCCGCGGCGGCGCAGGACCGTGCGAATCCGCGCGACCAGCTCGCTCGGTTCGAATGGCTTGCCGAGATAATCGTCGGCGCCGAGTTCGAGGCCGATCACGCGGTCGATCGGATCGGCGCGCGCGGTCAGCAGGATCACAGGAATATCGTCGCCGGCGACGCGCAATGCGCGCAACGCGCTAATGCCGTCGAGCTCCGGCATCATGATGTCGAGCACGACCAGCGCGGGACGCTCGTCCTGCAAGCTGCGCTGCAGCGCCATGCCGTGTTCGAGCGTGGACACCTTGAAGCCACGCCCCAGCAGATATTCGCTGACGAGCTCGCGTACGACGGGGTCGTCGTCGACGACCAGAATGGATTGGTTCATCCAGGTCATCTTAGTGATCCACGCGCGCGGCGCAAAGCGCGAAACGCTTTCGAATCCTTTCTCGCGTAAGAGAAAGCAAGCAGGCCGTGCGCCTAGTTTGCCAGCGACGTCTGGATGGTCTGCATCGGCTGCCGGGCCAGATCGGTCTGATCGACCACCATCTTGTCGATCAGACCATTGAGCTTGGTCGAGGCGGTAGAGAAGCGGTCGGTGTTGAGGCCGCCGGTCTGGTAACGCGCGGTGACGAGAATGCGCCCGTGCTGGATCAGCGTCAGATCGATGATCGACAGATACTGGATCGTTTCGTCGCTGAACGAACGGCGGCCGTAGTCGATCGCGGCGTTGTAGACGAGGCGCGCTTCGCATCCGGCGGGTGAGGTGCCCGGATTGTAGACGTCCGAACGAATACCGCGCCGGTCGAGCGCAAGCTGCAGCGCCGGCACGAAATCGCCGACCGTCACAGTCTGATTCACTTCGATGCAGACGTTATGCACGTTCGCCGGCCGGCCGTTGACGAAGGTCGGCGACGAGTAGTTCGCCGCGATCGCGTAGCCGGCCTGAATCACGGAGCCGGTGGCGTCGGCCGCCGAGATCAGCGTCCACGCGCAGCCGTTCAGACCGAATGCGAGGGTCGCCGAGGCGGCGAGCCACGCACAAGGCCGCCGCAACATGACCCACGCGGCCATTGGGGCCCGCGTGAAAGCGTAAGCGCGCAAGCTCGGCATAGAGGTCATGATGCGGTGCCTGATGGCGGTGAGGAAGTGCGGCGAATGACAACGGGTCTCAGCGGAAAAGCAGCGGAACGTGGCAAAAACGGCCGACGCTCAGCGCGTGACGCGCAGGCGCAGTTCGTTTTGCCCTTGCACGCTGGCCGTCACGTTCACGCGCCGATCTTCGGTGGTCACGATGAAATGCTGACGCGTCGGCGTGTTGACGTCGTGCACGACGTTGGGAAAGCAGGCAGCGATATCGGCGCCGAATTCTTCGAGCGGATCGTTGACGACACCGTCGGCTTGCCAGTGTGCGCGCCAGTGGCAATCGTAGGCGTGCGTGTTGGCGCGGCAGTCGTCCACGGCCGATACGCCCGGCAGTTGCGCGGCAGGTTGCGCGTGCAACTGCTTGAAATCGGGTGCGTCGACGATGTGTTTGAGCGCGGGGCAAACATCCGCCGGCTCATTGGGCTGGGTGGCTTGCGCAGCGTACGCGGCGCTCGTGAGCAGCAGGGCTGCGCCAAGCGCAAGCGCTGCGCGCTGGGTCAAAGGATGGAAGCGGTGATCGAATGACATGTGCGGAGAGTCCAGTAGCAGTGAGGGGCGTGGCGGGCGGCGCATGGTACAGCCCGCACGACTATCGTCGCTGCTGCAGGGGATTTTCAAAGCGCGGAACAGCTTGCCCGCTTCGCAAATGCTTTCGAACTGTTCTCGCGTGTTTCCGGATGTTGCGGCGTGCTGCCTAGCCGAGCGTCAGGCCGCCGTCGATATGGATCACCTGGCCGGTGATGTGACGCGCTTCGTCGGAGAGCAGGAAGGCGATCAGCGCGGCGATATCCGCGGGCTCGGCGACGTGACCGAGCGGTGTCGCTTCGGCGGCGCGAGTCCACACCGATGCATTATCGGCACTTGGGCCGCGATCTTTACGGGTATAGCCGGGCGCCACGCAATTGACCGTCACGCCATGCGGCGCAAGTTCGGCGGCTGCGGTTTTGGCCAGTGACTCGATCGCCGCTTTCGCCGCAGCCGTTGCGGCGAACGGCGCATCCACGCGATAGCGATGCGCGACGAACGAACTGAGCGCGACCACGCGTCCTCGCTTCGAGGTTTCCAGGGCGGGCGTCGCACGCTTGACGAGCGCGGCGAACGCGGCCGGCATGGCGGCGAAGGCGGCGCTGAACACGTCAGCGTCGAGTGCGTTGAGCGTTTGCCGTTGCGCGTGGCCGGCGTTCGCTACCAACTGATCAAGCGCGCCGAAGTTCGCGAGCGTTTGATGAATTACGTGTTCCGCGGCGCCGCGTTCGGCCAGATCGCCGAACACCGTCGCGCAGCGCGCGCCGTTCGCGCTGCAATCGGCGGCGACTTGTGTAAGACGCTGGCGCGCTTCGTCGTCGGCGCCGCGGGCGTGCAGCATCAACGCGGTGCGCGGCGCGGCGATGCGCCGGGCCAGTGCGGCGCCGATGCCGGAGCCCGCGCCGGTGATCAGGACGACCCGATCGAGTTCGGCACCGCTCATGCCGGTCGTGCTGCTCGCGTCACCGGTGCCGCTCATGTCGCTCGCGTTGTTCACGCTGTTCACGCGGCGATCGGTTCGCCCGAGCGCTCGACGTCGAGCGTTTCGCCATGGAACGCCGCCAGCGATTCGCGATGCGCGACACTGACGATCGCCGCCTGCGGCAGTCGCTCGGTGAACAGGTGATAGAGGCGTGCTTCGTTTTCCGAATCGAGCGCGCTGGTTGCTTCGTCGAGGAACAGATAGTCCGGCTTATGCAGCAGCACACGGGCGCCGGCGAGACGTTGTTGTTCGCCCGGCGAGAGAACGCGTGTCCAGTGTCCCGATTCCTGCAGGCGGTCGGCGTATTCCGACAGGTGGCAGGTGACGAGCGCTTCGCGGCATTCTTCGTCGGTGTAGGTGTCAGCAGAGGATGGATAGGTGAGCGCGGCTTTCAGTGTGCCGATCGGCATGTAGCTGACCTGCGGGATGAACATCATGCGCGCGTTGACTGGTGCGTCGATCGAGCCGTCGCCGAACGGCCACAATCCTGCGAGCGCGCGCATCAGCGTGCTCTTGCCCGAGCCGGACGGACCACGAACCAGCCAGCGCGAGCCCGGCGTGATTGCGATATCGCGGATGCGCGACAGCGGGTTGCCGTTCGGCAGCGCAAGCTGAAGGCCGTCTGTGGAGAGCTTGTCTTCGTCGACAAAATGCAGGTTGATGCCGCCATGCGCGGTGGCGGGCGACACTGATTCCTTCAAACGCGGCGCATGCACGACGCGGCTGAATTCACGCAACCGGTTCACGGTAGCGCGCCATTCGACCAGGGTGCCGTAACTGTTGATGAACCACGAAAACGAATCGCTGACGGTACCGAATGCGCTCGAAATCTGCATCAGCACGCCGAACGTGAAAGCGCCCGCGAAGTAACGGGGTGCTGCCACCACCAGCGGAAAGATGATCGCGATCTGGCCGTAGAAGCTCAGCACGAAGGTGAGCCGCTTGGTGTACTTCATCACCTGCCACCAGTTGTCGCGGATGCGGCCAAACAGCGATTGGGTGTTCTTCTTCTCGGTCTCCATACCATCGTAGAAGGCGATCTGCTCGGCGTTTTCACGCAGACGGATCAGGCCGAAACGGAAATCCGCCTCGACTTTCTGCGCCTGGTAATTGATCGACACGAGCGGATGGCCGACCTTCTGGATGATCAGCGAGCCGACCACCGCGTACAGCGCCGCGGCCCACACCATGTAGCCCGGAATCTGTATCGGCATGCCGCCGAGCGAGACGGTCAGCGCACCGGCCAGCGACCACAGGATCGTGATGAACGACACCAGCGTGACGACCGTGGACAGCAGGTCGAGCGTCAGCGAGAGCGTGGTGGTGGCGAACGATTGCAGGTCGTCGCTGATCCGCTGGTCGGGGTTGTCAGCGAGCCGGTCGCGTTCGATACGGTAGAAGGCGCTGTCGTGCAGCCACTCGTTGAGATAGCGCGTGGTCAGCCACTGGCGCCAGCGGAAGCCGAGCATCTGGCGCAGATAGCGGCCGTACACGGCCAGAATGATGAAGCCGAACGCAAGCCCCGAGAACACCATCAGCAGATGCGGGAAGTCGTGGACGTTCTTGGTCTGCAGCGCGTTGTAGAAGTCGGCGCTCCAGCGGTTCAGGCGCACGTTGATCCACACGACGAGCAGATTCATAACGATGATCGCGATGAGCAGCCCCCACGCCGTTTTTCGTTCTTCGGAAACCCAGTAAGGTTTGATCAGGCTCCATGCGGAGACTTTATCGTCCGGCGGCAGCGCGGGGCTGGAAGCGGTATTCGGTGTCATGAGCATCCTGGTGAAGTGCTGGCCCGTGCCGGGCGGGCCCCAGTCGGGCCGGCCCCACGGCGGGTTTGCGGTGCGTGCCCCGGGCGTCGTGCTCGACGAACGCACGTCCGGGTAAGCGCCCGATTCTGGCGCGAAGCCCTTAAGTGAAAATTAATTTCCGCTCAGAGGTCCCGCCTCGATGCCGCTGGCGCTCGGGCGGCGAAGCATGTCACCCGCGCGCCAGCGGCATCCGGTCCTGGCATTGTGCCAGAGCGTTGCAGTCGGCCGTATTGATGAATCGAAAGATAGTGACGGATCAACGGCGTGTGCCCGCAGAGGCCGTTGGTTTGCGGGCGCTGCGCCTTTTATGGTCTAATGACCTTCGACGAAACAGGGGTGCTTTGCCCACAGGCTGCGTGATTTTCATGCAGCGGCGGCGAGGCTGAGAGAGACCCTTTGCACCCGATCCGGGTAATACCGGCGCGGGAAGTTTCCGGAAGCAGCCAGTCTTCCATTCCCCGCCGGGCGGCGTCCGTCATTGGACGTGCTTATTGCCCGGCCGGCCTCACCCGCCGGTTTCGTCCTGGGTACGTGCGTTTCTTTGCCGTACGGAAAGGACTCGATGACCGCCTATTCTTCAGACATGTGTTTTGCTCTTCGCCACGCTTTCGTCGGTTGTGTTCGCGCGCCGTGCTGCTTTAGCGTTGCTTGCCGCTGTGACTCGGAGTGCGCGCGATGAATCGTTCTGCTCAACCCGATTTCGCCGTGCTCGGCGGTGGGCTGTGCGGGCGCCTCGTCGCGTGGCGTCTCGCCGGTGAAGGGCATCGCGTGGCGCTCTATGAGCGCGGCGATGCTGCAGGTACGCAAGCGGCGGCCTGGGTCGCCGCCGCCATGCTGGCGCCGCTGGCCGAAGCCGCCAGTGCTGAACTGCTGATCACCCGTCTCGGCGCGAGTTCGCTCGATTCCTGGCCGCGAGTGCTGGCCGAATTGCCCGAACCAGTGTTCTTCCAGCGCAATGGCACGCTCGTCGTATGGCATCACGCCGACCGCACCGAAGCGCCACTGTTCGAACGCCGGGTGCGCTCGAACGCGCCTGCTGAATTGCTCGACGGTGGCTTCGTGACGCTGGCGGGCGCTCAGGTCGGCGCCGCCGAGCCCGCATTGGCGGGCCGCTTCAACCAGGGCTGGTTGCTGCCGCGCGAAGGCCAACTGGATAACCGTCAGGTGCTGACCGCGCTCGCCGCGGGCCTCGCCCAGCGCGGTGTCGAAACGCACTGGAACACGCCGGTCGACGATCATGCGCTGCCGTCCGCACGCATTACGATCGACTGCCGTGGGTTGGGCGCGAAGTCTGTGCTGCCCACGCTGCGCGGCATTCGCGGCGAAGTTGTACGCGTGCATGCGCCCGGTATCAAGCTGACGCGGCCGGTGCGCCTGCTGCATCCGCGCTACCCGCTGTATATCGCGCCGAAGCAGGACGATCTCTACGTGATTGGCGCCACCGAAGTGGAAGGCGAGGACATGTCGCCGGTCAGCGTGCGCTCGGCGCTCGAGTTGCTGAGCGCTGCGTTTTCCGTGCATCCCGGCTTCGGCGAGGCACGCATCCTCGAACTGAATTCGCAGTGCCGCCCGACTTTGCCGGACCACCGTCCGGCGTTGCTGTGGGATGGCGCGCAGACATTGCGCGTGAACGGCCTGTACCGGCACGGCTACATGATCGTGCCCGAAGTCGCCGACGAAGCCGTGCGCTTCGCCGCGGCGCTGCTCGACGGCCGCATTGGCGACGCCGATGCTTTCGCCGACTGGCAAAGTGCCGCGCGCTGGAGCGAGCTGTTTCAACTGGACTCCACGCGGGAGCCGGCATGAGCGTTGCGCGCCTGCTGGCGAAATAGCCGCGGGATAAACAAGCGCGCGCCGCTGCCCCACTCGATTGAACCGTATTCGAACACCATGGACATTCATATCAATCAAAAGCCGTTGTCGTTGCCCGAAGGCGCGACTGTCGCCGATGCGCTTGCCGCGTTCGGCGCGCGTCCACCATTCGCGGTCGCGCTGAACGGCGATTTCGTCGCACGTACCCAGCATGCGGCGCGCGCGCTGCAGCCGGGCGACAAGCTCGATGTCGTGCAACCCGTGGCCGGCGGTTAAGCCCCGCGCCACGCCTTGCCGGAGACCAGGATTATGCAAATGACTGCCCCCCAAACCGCCGACGCGCTCACGCTCTACGGCCAGACTTTCGCGAGCCGTGTGCTGCTCGGCACCTCGCGCTATCCATCGCTGCAATCGCTGTCCGATTCGATCGACGCGGCGCAGCCCGGCATGGTGACCGTCGCGCTGCGCCGGCAGATGAACGAAGGCGGCGCCGAAGCCGGTTTCTTCGACCTGCTCAAACGCCATGGCGTCCCGCTGCTGCCCAATACCGCCGGCTGCCTGACCGTCGGCGAGGCGGTGACGACCGCGCATATGGCGCGTGAAATCTTCGAAACCGAGTGGATCAAGCTCGAACTGATCGGCGACGACTACACGCTGCAGCCCGACCCGGTCGGCCTGATCGAAGCGGCCACGCAGCTGATCAAGGACGGCTTCAAGGTGCTGCCGTATTGCACCGAAGATCTCGTGATCGGCCGCCGCCTGCTCGATGCGGGCTGCGAGGCGCTGATGCCGTGGGGCGCGCCGATCGGCACCGGCAAGGGCGTGATCAATCCGTACGGCCTGCGCGTCTTGCGCGAGCGCTTGCCCGACGTGCCGCTGATCGTCGATGCCGGCCTCGGCGTGCCGTCGCACGCGGCGCAAGTGATGGAGTGGGGCTTCGACGGCGTGCTGCTGAACACCGCCGTTTCCCAGGCGACGCACCCCGACGCAATGGCGCGCGCCTTCGCGCTGGGCGTCGAAGCGGGCCGCCAGGCTTTTCTGGCGGGGCCGATGGCCGAACGCGAAAGCGCGCACGCGAGCACGCCGGTGGTCGGCATGCCGTTCTGGCATCAAGACGGGAGCGCCGCATGACGCAAACTTTGCCTTTGACTGGCCGCGACCTCTTCTGGCCGCCCGCTGACGAACTCACCGAAGCTGCCGAGCGGATCCGCGCCCGCTTGGGCGAGTGGCCGCCGACCCATGCGCCGTGGCGCATCTGCCTGACCGCGCCGGACGAGCCGAACGGCGGAGACCTGATCATCGTCGCCGACGCGCAGCAGCATGGCGAGCAGGTGGCGCGCTGGCAGGTGCAGGGCGCAGGCGTGATCGTCGCCGCCGAGAACGCGGCGACGTTGCATCTGGGCGGCGAGAAATACAGTCTGGAAGGCCATCTGGCGGAAGACTGGATTCCCGCGCTGGCGGCGTTTCTGGATTGCGGCTTTGATCCGCACGACGCGCTGGTTTTGGCGCTGGCGTGGCGCGACGGCGACGAAACCAAAGCGGAGGACGCATTTCCGGCCGATATCGCGCACTTCCCACGCCTCGCCGGTCTGCCGGCCGCGCCGGCGCAAGCGTTCGCGCGTTGCCCCGACAGGCTCGGGCTGTACCCGGTGCTGCCGACCGCGGAGTGGGTCGAACGGGTGGTGGGTTTTGGCGTGAAAACGGTCCAGTTGCGCCGCAAATCGGCCGAACCTGCCGACGAACTGAAGCGCGAAATCGCCCGCTGTGTCGCCGCGGGCCGTGAGCACGATGCCCAGGTTTTCATCAACGATCACTGGCAAGCCGCGCTGGAAGCGGGCGCCTACGGCGTCCACCTCGGCCAGGAAGACGTGCATACGGCCGATCTGTCGGCACTTGCCACCGCTGGCATCCGCCTCGGTCTGTCGACGCACGGTTTCTACGAGATTCTGAAAGCACTGCATTTCCGGCCAAGCTACATTGCATTGGGCGCGGTGTTTCCGACCACCACCAAGGTCATGCCGACCGCGCCGCAGGGCCTCAAGCGTCTGGTGCGGTATGTACGCCTGCTCGACGGCGTCGTGCCTCTGGTGGCGATCGGCGGAATCGATCTGCAGGTGCTGCCGGACGTGCTGGCGACGGGCGTGGGTTGCGCGGCCGTGGTGCGCGCCGTGACCGAGGCCGCCGACCCGGCTGTCGCTGTTTCTGCGCTGCAACATGCGTTTACGCAATAATCGTCAAGTTCAGTAAAGGGACAGGGCACCTCACGGCAGCATTTCCATGATGGCCCTATAATTCGGCCTTCCGTGTAAAAGGACTGTCAGTTTCGTGTCTTCCTCCCCTGAGACCTTACTCGAGCTGCGCGACGTCGACTTCGGTTATGGCGACCGGCTCGTCCTGTCGAACCTGAATCTGCGCTTCAAGCGCGGCCAGGTCGTTGCGGTTATGGGCGGCTCGGGTTGCGGCAAAACAACGGTGCTGCGTCTGATCGGCGGTCTGGTGCGCGCGCAGCGCGGCCAGATCCTGTTTCATGGCCAGGACATCGGCCAGCAGACGCGCGACGGCCTCTACGCGCTGCGCCGCAAGATGGGCATGCTGTTCCAGTTTGGCGCGTTGTTCACCGATATGTCGGTGTTCGAAAACGTCGCCTTCGCCTTGCGCGAGCACACCGACCTCCCCGAAGAACTGATCCGCGACCTCGTGTTGATGAAGCTCAACGCGGTCGGGTTGCGCGGCGCGCGCGACCTGGCGCCTTCGGAGATTTCGGGCGGTATGGCGCGGCGTGTGGCGCTCGCCCGGGCGATTGCGCTCGACCCCGAGCTGATGATGTACGACGAGCCGTTCGCCGGCCTCGATCCGATCTCGCTCGGCATCACCGCGAACCTGATTCGCGCGTTGAATCAGGCACTTGGCGCGACGTCGATCCTCGTCACGCACGACGTGCCGGAATCGTTCGCGATCGCCGATTACGTCTATTTCCTTGCCAACGGCGGGGTGCATGCCGAAGGCACGCCGGCTGAGCTGCGCGCGTCGACCGATCCTACGGTGCGCCAGTTCATCGACGGCGCGCCGGACGGCCCGTTCAAATTCCACTATCCCAGCAAGACGCCACTCGCGGCGGACTTCGGCATTGGCGGAGGTCAGTCATGATCAGCGCGCTTGGTCGCTCGGTACTCGACGGGCTGGGCACGGCCGGCTACGCCACGCGGTTCTTCTTCCGGCTGCTGCTCGAGTTTTTCCCATTGCTGCGCCGGCCGCGCCTTGTCACGAAGCAGATCCACTTCGTGGGTAATTATTCGCTGGTGATCATCGCCGTGTCGGGGCTGTTCGTCGGCTTCGTGCTCGGCTTGCAGGGTTATTACACGCTGAACCGCTACGGTTCCGAACAGGCGTTGGGCCTGCTGGTCGCGCTTTCGCTGGTGCGCGAACTCGGGCCGGTGGTCACGGCGCTGCTGTTCGCGGGCCGCGCCGGCACGTCGCTCACGGCCGAAATCGGCTTGATGAAGGCGGGCGAGCAATTGACCGCGATGGAAATGATGGCGGTGGACCCGGTCAAGGTCGTCGTCGCGCCGCGCTTGTGGGCGGGCATTATTTCCATGCCGATTCTGGCCGCGATTTTCAGCGCGGTCGGCGTGTTCGGCGGTTATGTGGTGGGTGTGCTGCTGATCGGCGTCGATGCCGGCGCGTTCTGGTCGCAGATGCAAGGCGGCGTCGATGTCTGGCGCGACGTGGGCGCCGGGGTCATCAAGAGCGTGGTGTTCGGCCTCGCGGTGACCTTTGTGGCGCTGTTTCAGGGCTACGAAGCCAAGCCGACGCCGGAAGGCGTGTCGCGCGCCACGACCAAGACGGTCGTGTACGCGTCGCTTGCGGTGCTCGGCCTCGATTTTCTGTTGACCGCACTGATGTTCAGCTAAAACTGCGCTGCACGTTTCCGTTCGGCGGGCGCGCCTCGGTTTGCGCGTCACGGGAGCGGGAGCAGCGTGGCGGATTCACTTTGGGATGACGATGAAAAAGACTGCTCTCGACTTCTGGGTCGGCCTGTTCGTGGTGTTGGGTTTCGTGGCGTTGCTGTTTCTCGCGCTGAAGGCCGGCAACATGAGCTCGTTGTCGTTTCAGGCAACGTACCCGGTCAAGCTCAAGTTCGACAATATCGGCGGACTGAAGGCGCGCGCACCGGTGAAGAGCGCGGGCGTGACGGTCGGCCGGGTTGCCTCGATCGGCTTTGACAGCAATGCGTATCAGGCGGTTGTCACGATCGATATCGACAAGCAATACCCGTTTCCGAAAGACACGTCGGCGAAGATCCTGACCTCGGGTCTGCTCGGCGAGCAATACATCGGGCTCGAACCCGGTGGCGATAGTGAGATGCTTAAAGCGGGTGACACGATCTCGATGACACAATCGGCAATCGTGCTGGAAAACTTGATCGGACAATTCCTGTATAGCAAGGCCGCGGACTCGGGCGCATCCAAGCCGGGCGCGGGTTCGGCCACACCTGCGGCCGCCCCTGCCACGGCACCCGCGTCGGCGGCGCCGACTCTGCCCGCCTCTGGCGCGGCCGGTCAATAAGGAGAATAAAAATGCAGACCCTACGCAAACGAGGCGTGCGCACCGTCCAGATAGCGACCTTCGCGCTCGCGGCCGCTACGCTCGCCGGCTGCTCGACCGTGCAGACGCCGACCAAGGGCGATCCGCTCGAGGGCTTGAACCGCACCATCTTCACCGTCAACGACAAGCTCGATCAGTACGCGCTGAAGCCGGTCGCGAAGGGCTACGTCTTCATCACGCCGCAGCCGGTGCGCGACAGCGTCACCAACTTCTTCTCGAATATCGGCGACGTCTACATCGCGGCGAACAATCTGCTGCAGTTGAAGATCACCGATGGCGTCGAAGACATCATGCGGATCGTGATCAACACGGTGTTCGGCGTTGGCGGTCTGTTCGACGTGGCGACGCTCGCTAAACTGCCCAAGCATGACAACGACCTCGGCCTGACGCTCGGGCACTACGGCGTGCCGCCGGGTCCTTACCTCGTTCTGCCGCTGTTCGGTCCGAGCACGGTGCGCGACGCGGTCGGCTCGATCGGCAACTACTATGTGAATCCGCTCAGCTACATCAATCCGCCAGGCCTGACGTGGGCGCTGTACGGCGTGAACGTGATCAATACGCGTGCGAACCTGCTGAACGCGAGCGATGTACTGGAAGGCGCCGCGCTGGATAAGTACTCGTTCGTGCGTAACGCGTATCTGCAGCGCCGCCAGTATTTGTTGTCGGACGGCAAGCAGTCGCAGTCGCTGCCGAACTACGGCGACGAAGCGCCGCTGCCGAAGTACGACGACGTCGATAGCGGTGCGGCTGCGGCGCCAGCAGGCACGCAGGGTGCTGCCGCGAAAGCATCGGCTGCGTCCGGTGCGGCCGCCGCAACGCCGCCGCAAGCTGCTTCGGCGGCTGGCGCAACCACGGGCGCAACCGGCACGGCGGCTGCGCCTGAAGCCGCCTCCGGCGGCTCCGAAACACCGCCGCTCGACCTGAACGGCGGTCCGGAAACGACGCAGATTCCGGCCGGCCAACTGGTTCCGCCGACGCGTTTCAACTTCCCGTCATTCAAATTGCGTTGATCGTGCGGCCGTAACACCTCGATACGACTCTCGCAGTTTGCGCATGGATTGCTGCTGAACTCGCGTGTTAATGTCGGCTCCAACGGTTGCACTATTTTTAAGGCAAGCAAGGTTCGATATGAAAAAACTATTCCTGATTCCGTTGTTCGCAGCGCTGTTTTCGTTCGCCAGTGCCGGTGCCTCGGCGCAAACGGTGGACTCCAATTCGCCGGACGGCCTGGTCAAGACCGTCACCCAGCAGGTGATCGATGCGATCCACGCCGACAAGTCGATCCAGCAAGGCGACATCACCCACATCACTCAGCTCGTCAACGAAAAGATCCTGCCGTACACCGATTTCCGCCGCACCACGCAACTGGCGATGGGCCGCAACTGGCGCACCGCGACGCCGGAGCAGCAAAACGCCGTCGTCGAGCAGTTCAAGATGCTGCTGATCCGCACGTATTCGGGCGCGTTGGCACAAGTGCGCGACCAGCAGATTCAGTACAAGCCGTTCCGCATGAACCCGGACGACACCGACACGGTGGTGCGCTCGGTGGTGATGAACAACGGCTCGCCGATCGAACTCGACTATCGTCTGTACAAGACGCCGAACGGCTGGCGTGTGTATGACATCAACGTGCTCGGCGCGTGGCTGATCCAGGCGTATCAGCAACAGTTCAGCGAACAGATCCAGCAGAAGGGCGTGGACGGACTGATCCAGTTCCTCACGCAGCGCAATCAGCAACTGGCCGCGGGCAAGCAGTCGTGAGCGAAGTGCTGAACGCCGTCGTCGCAAGCCGCTTCGAAAGCGGCGCGACGCTGACCCACGAGAGCGCGAAAGCCGCGCTCGAGGCGGGTTTGCAGCGCATCGCAGCGGGCGCGACCGGCGTGGATTGCGCGCCGCTCGCGCAATTCGACTCGTCCGCGCTTGCCGTCCTGCTCGCGTGGGAGCGTGCCGCCCAGGCGCGCGGCATCGCGTTCGAGATCGTCAATCTGCCGGCTGGTCTCGCCAGCCTCGCACAAGCCTACGGCGTCGATACCCTGTTATGTCGACCGGAGTTAGCGCTTTAGCGGTTACTCCGGTCCCATGCTGCTTGCAGCGCGCGCGACATTGACGCTCCCCTAGCGTCACTTCCAATCGCCCCGGCCGAGCCGGGGCTGCCGATTTTTGCCCTATAATCAAACGTTTTTCGGGGCATATAACCGGCCCCAATTTCGTCCCTTCCAGCACTTTTGCGCCCCCTCGGGGCTCCTTTAGGCGCCGCGACGCACGCGGCCCACAGTCATGTCAGCCATAGAAATTCGTAACGTCAAGAAGCGCTACAAGGATTTGCAGGCGCTCAAGGGCGTCAGCCTCACGGTGGAAGAAGGCGAGTTCTTCGGACTGCTCGGTCCGAACGGCGCGGGCAAGACAACGCTCATCAGCATACTCGCGGGTCTCGCGCGCGCCGATGAAGGCAGCATTGCGGTGCGCGGCCATGACGTAGTCAGCGATTTTCGCGACGCGCGCCGCGCGCTCGGCGTGGTGCCGCAGGAGCTCGTGTTCGATCCCTTCTTCACGGTGCGCGAAACCTTGCGCATCCAGTCCGGCTACTACGGGCTGCGCAACAACGACGCGTGGATCGACGAGATCATGGCCAATCTCGACCTCACCGAGAAAGCTGACGCCAATATGCGCGCGCTGTCGGGCGGCATGAAGCGCCGCGTACTCGTGGCGCAGGCGCTGGTGCACCGGCCGCCGGTGATCGTGCTGGATGAGCCGACCGCGGGCGTCGACGTCGAGTTGCGTCAAACCTTGTGGAAATTCATCTCGCGCCTGAATCGCGAAGGTCACACGATCGTGCTGACCACGCACTATCTGGAAGAAGCCGAATCGCTGTGCGACCGCATCGCGATGTTGCGGCGCGGCGAGGTCGTCGCGCTCGAGCGCACCAGCACGCTGCTGCAGCGCTTTGCGGGCATGCAGCTGTTCCTGCGTTTTACGCAAGGTGTGTTGCCGGCCGAGTTGCGTCCGCTCGAAGTGGAAAGCGGCGCGGGTAACGGCAATGGCCGGCAGCATCTGCTGCGGCTCGCGAGCTATGACGACGTCGAGCGGATTCTCGCGCAGTGTCGCGCAGCGGGCTGCGCATTCGAAGAAATCGAGGTCCGCAAAGCCGACCTCGAAGATGTGTTCGTTCAGGTGATGAACGGTCCGGAAGTGATCGAGGGGCTGGCATGAGCGGCTTTCGCACGCTGTTTTACAAGGAAATCCTGCGTTTCTGGAAGGTGTCGTTCCAGACCGTGCTGGCGCCGGTCATCACCGCGCTGCTGTATCTGACGATTTTCGGCCACGCGTTGCGCGGTCACGTTCAGGTCTATCCGGGCGTCGAGTACACGAGCTTTCTGATTCCCGGTCTCGTGATGATGAGCGTGCTGCAGAACGCATTTGCGAATAGCTCGTCCTCGCTGATCCAGTCGAAAATCACGGGCAACCTGGTGTTCGTATTGCTGCCGCCGTTGTCGCACTACGAGATGTTCGGCGCGTATGTGCTCGCCGCCGTGGCGCGCGGATTGGCGGTCGGCTTCGGCGTGTTCATCGTGACGATCTGGTTCGTGCCGGTCAGCTTTAGCGCGCCGCTTTACATCATCGCGTTCGCGATTTTCGGCGCGGCGATTCTGGGCACACTCGGTTTGATCGCCGGCATCTGGGCTGAAAAGTTCGATCAGCTTGCTGCATTTCAAAACTTTCTGATTATGCCGCTCACGTTCCTCTCGGGCGTGTTCTACTCGACGCATACGCTGCCACCGGTGTGGCGCGAAGTGTCGCGGCTCAATCCCTTTTTCTACATGATCGACGGCTTTCGCTACGGTTTCTTCGGGATGTCGGATATCAATCCGCTCGTGAGCCTTGCGATCGTTGCCGGTTTCTTTGTGGTGCTGGCCGTGGTGGCGATGCGCATGCTCGCCTCCGGCTACAAACTGCGCCACTGATCAGGAGCATCTCTCATGTTGCCGACTCCCGAACAGGTCAAGCAATACATCGCGGCTGGGCTCGCTTGCCAGCATCTCGAAGTCGAAGGCGACGGTCAGCATTTCTTTGCGACCATCGTTGCCGAGAGCTTCGAAGGCAAGCGTCTGATCCAGCGCCATCAACTCGTGTATGCGGCGCTCGGCGACCGCATGCGCGAAGAAATCCACGCGCTCAGCATGAAGACGCTGACGCCCGCCGAATGGCAGAACGCGTAATCTGGAAATTTAGTGCGAATTACACAAGAAGGGCGCGACGCCGGTAGCGGCGCGTCGAACACAGTCAAAGCGGGCCCGGCTGAAGTCCGGGTCAATCAGGAACTGACAGGCATGGATAAACTCGTCATTGAAGGTGGCTACCCGCTGTCGGGTGAAGTCGTCGTCTCAGGTGCCAAGAACGCGGCGTTGCCGATTCTGTGCGCGAGTCTGCTGAGCGCGGAGCCGGTGCATCTGGAGAACGTGCCCGACTTGCAGGACGTGCGCACGATGCTCAAGCTGCTCGGCCAGATGGGCGTGCAGATCGAGAGCGGCGAGGGCTGCGTGTCGCTGGATGCGTCGAAGGTCGATAACCTCGTCGCGCCGTACGAAATGGTGAAGACCATGCGTGCGTCGATCCTCGTGCTCGGCCCGCTGGTCGCGCGCTTCGGTCACGCTCGCGTGTCGCTGCCGGGCGGCTGCGCAATCGGCGCGCGTCCGGTGGATCAGCACATCAAGGGTCTGCAGGCCATGGGCGCCGAGATCACGATCGAGCACGGCTTCATCGAAGCGCGTGCGAAGCGTCTGAAGGGCGCGCGCATCGTGACCGACATGATCACCGTGACGGGCACCGAAAACCTGCTGATGGCAGCGGTGCTGGCCGAGGGCGAAACGGTCATCGAGAACGCCGCGCGTGAGCCGGAAGTGGGTGACCTCGCGCATCTGCTGGTCGAGATGGGCGCAAAGATCGAAGGTATCGGCACCGACCGTCTGGTGATCCAGGGCGTCGACAAGCTGCATGGCGCAAAGCACACGGTGATTCCGGATCGTATCGAAGCCGGCACGTTCCTGTGCGCGGTCGCGGCTGCCGGTGGCGATGTCACATTGCGTAAGGTGCGTCCGCTGATTCTGGAAGCGGTCACCGAGAAGCTGCGCGAAGCCGGCGTCGCGATCGAAGAGGGCGACGACTGGATGCGTGTGCGCATGGACAAGCGTCCGAGCGCGGTGAGCTTCCGCACGTCCGAATATCCGGCGTTCCCGACCGACATGCAGGCGCAGTTCATGGCGCTCAACACGCTCGCGGACGGCACCTCGCAAGTCGTCGAGACGATCTTCGAGAACCGCTACATGCACGTGCAGGAGTTGAACCGCCTCGGCGCGAACATCACGATCGACGGCAACACCGCGCTCGTGACCGGCGTCGAGAAGCTGTCCGGCGCGAAGGTGATGGCGACCGACCTGCGTGCGTCGGCGAGCCTCGTGATCGCCGCGCTGCGTGCCGAAGGCGAAACGCTGATCGACCGTATCTATCACCTGGATCGCGGTTACGACCGGATGGAAACCAAGCTCAACGCCATCGGCGCCAAGGTGCGCCGTATCTCGGGGAGCCAGGCATGAGTTCGATGCCGCAAACGTCGTCGTCGCCGGCTGTGAGCGCACCGCTCACGCTGGCTTTGTCGAAAGGGCGTATCTTCGAAGAGACGCTGCCGCTGCTCGCCGCAGCCGGCATTGAAGTCGCCGAAGATCCGGAAACCTCACGCAAGCTGATTCTGCCCACTACGGATGCGAATGTGCGCGTGATCATCGTGCGCGCCACGGACGTGCCGACCTACGTCGAATACGGCGCAGCCGACTTCGGCGTGGCCGGCAAGGACGTGCTGCTCGAGCACGGCGGCAGCGGACTGTATCAGCCGGTCGATCTGGATATCGCGCGTTGCCGGATGTCGGTCGCAGTGGCGGCCGGTTTCGACTACGCGAACGCGGTGCGCCAGGGCGCACGTCTGCGCGTGGCGACCAAATATGTGGAAACCGCACGTGAGCATTTTGCCGCCAAGGGCGTGCACGTCGATCTGATCAAGCTGTACGGTTCGATGGAGCTGGCGCCGCTGGTCGGCCTCGCCGATGCGATCGTCGACCTGGTGAGTTCCGGCAATACCTTGCGCGCCAACAATCTTGTCGAGGTGGAAGAGATCATGCAGATTTCGTCGCGCCTCGTTGTGAACCAGGCAGCGCTGAAGCTCAAGCGCGCGGCGCTGCGGCCGATCCTCGACGCGTTCGAACGCGCGTCGAAGGCCGGCGCTGCGGCCTGAAAAGTTTGACTACGCTCGTTTGACCACGCTTTAGCGCGCCTTACCGAAACGGATACCCGTATGTCTATCAAGATTCGCAAACTCGATTCCAGCGCTCCCGACTTCCAGAAGTCGCTGCATGCGGTACTCGCGTTCGAGGCGAGCGAAGACGAAGCAATCGAGCGCTCGGTCGCGCAGATTCTGAACGACGTGAAGGCACGCGGCGACGCCGCGGTGCTCGAGTACACGAGCCGCTTCGACCGCGTCGAGGCGAAGAGCGTCGCGGCGCTCGAGTTGCCGATGTCCGAACTGGAGGCGGCGCTCGAAGGCCTCGAGCCGAAGCGTCGCGCAGCGCTCGAAGCGGCGGCGGCGCGCGTGCGCGGTTACCACGAGAAGCAGAAGATCGAGTGCGGCAGCCATAGCTGGCAGTACACGGAAGCCGACGGCACCGTGCTCGGGCAGAAGGTCACGCCGCTGGATCGCGCGGGTATTTACGTGCCGGGCGGCAAGGCGGCGTATCCGTCGTCGGTGCTGATGAACGCGATTCCGGCGCGCGTGGCCGGTGTGCGCGAAATCGTCATGGTTGTGCCCACGCCGGACGGCGTGAAGAATCCGCTGGTGCTGGCGGCCGCCTTGCTGGGCGGCGTGGATCGTGTGTTCACGATCGGCGGCGCGCAGGCGGTGGGCGCACTGGCATACGGCACGGAAACGGTGCCCGCGGTCGACAAGATCTGCGGCCCCGGCAACGCGTATGTCGCGTCGGCCAAGCGCCGGGTGTTCGGCACGGTCGGCATTGACATGATCGCCGGGCCGTCGGAAATTCTCGTGCTGTGCGACGGCACGACGGACCCGCGCTGGATCGCGATGGACCTGTTCTCGCAAGCCGAGCACGACGAACTCGCGCAATCCATCCTGCTGTGTCCGGACGATGCATTCATCGCCCGCGTACGCGATGCGATCAACGAACTGCTGCCGAGCATGCCGCGCCAGGACGTGATCCGCGCTTCGCTCGAAGGCCGCGGTGCGTTGATCAAGGTGCGCGATATGGCCGAAGCCTGCGCGATCGCCAATGACATCGCGCCGGAACACCTCGAAATCTCCGCGCTGGAACCGCATCAATGGGGCCAACTGATCCGCCATGCCGGCGCGATCTTCCTCGGCCGCTACACCAGTGAAAGCCTCGGCGACTACTGCGCGGGGCCGAATCACGTGCTGCCTACGTCGCGTACCGCACGGTTCTCGTCACCGCTGGGCGTCTACGATTTCTTCAAGCGTTCGAGCGTGATCGAGGTCAGTGCGGAAGGCGCGCAGACGCTTGGCGAGATCGCCGCCGAACTCGCTTACGGCGAAGGCCTGCAGGCGCATGCCCGCAGCGCCGAATACCGGATGCGGCAGAACGGCTAAGCGCGGCTGACCGCGACGAGCCGGAGTACGGAGCAGGCGGGCATCGAACCGATGTCCGCGAACCCTGCCGACGGATTTCGCGCGGTTTCCCGTTAAATAACGACAATACAGACCAACCTGGGGCAGTCCGCAAGCCGCCGATACCCGCCGGCGTCTCCCGCGCGGCCCGGTCCACTGACTTATGACGACACCTCAAGACATCATCCGCCGCGACGTGCTCGCGATGACGAGCTATCCGGTTCCGGACGCCACGGGCTATATCAAGCTCGATGCGATGGAAAATCCGTTTTCGCTGCCTCCGGTGCTCGCCGCCCATCTCGGCGAGCATCTGGCCGGCGTTGCGCTGAACCGTTACCCGGCGCCGCGCCCGGAAGCGCTGATCGAAAAGATCAAGCGCGTGATGGGTGTGCCCGCGGGTTGCGACGTGCTGCTCGGCAACGGCTCGGATGAAATCATCAGCATGGTGTCGGTGGCGTGCGCGAAGCCGGGCGCCAAGGTGCTCGCGCCGATGCCGGGTTTCGTCATGTATCAGATGTCCGCGAAGCTGGCGAATCTGGAATTCATCGGCGTGCCGCTGAAGCCCGATTTCACGCTCGACACCGAAGCGATGCTGGCGGCGATCGCCGAGCATGAACCGGCGGTCATCTATCTGGCCTACCCGAACAACCCGACCGGCACGCTGTACGACGGCGCGGATATGGAGCGCATCATCGCCGCGGCGAACAAAAGCCTGGTGGTGATCGACGAGGCTTATCAGCCGTTCGCGCAGCAAAGCTGGCTGCCGCGCGCCGATGCCTTCGACAACGTCGTCGTGATGCGTACGGTGTCCAAGCTCGGTCTGGCCGGCATCCGCCTGGGTTATCTGGTCGGCAAGCCCGCCTGGCTCACCGAATTCGACAAGGTGCGGCCGCCCTACAACACCAACGTGCTGACGCAGGCCGCCGCCGATTTCCTGCTCGACCACGTCGACGTGCTCGACGCCCAAGCCGAGCAACTGCGTGAAGAACGGACGAAACTCGCGCAAGCCGTCGCCCAATTACCGGGCGCCGAAGTGTTTCCGAGCGCCGGCAACTTCCTGCTGGTGCGGGTGCCTGACGCATCCGTTATGTTCGAAACGCTGCTGGCAGCACGGGTTTTGATCAAAAACGTGAGTAAAATGCATCCATTGCTGGTCAATTGCGTGCGTTTGACCGTGGGTTCACCGGAAGAAAACGCCCAATTGATCGCTGGACTGAAACTCGTGCTGCATTGAACGGCGAGCTGAATGGCCGCGTGAGCGCTTTCCCCTACTGCGAAAAGTGCGCGCGGTCCGCCGTGTTCCCATCCCACACTACTATCGCTTTCTAGCTAGATTCGAGGAATTACCATGCGCCTTGCGGAAGTCGTTCGCAACACAAGCGAAACGCAGATCCGTGTGAAGATCAATCTGGACGGCACCGGTCAGCAGAAGCTGGCCACCGGTGTGCCGTTTCTTGATCACATGCTCGACCAGATCGCACGCCACGGGTTGTTCGATCTCGACATCGAAGCGCATGGCGACCTCGAAATCGACGACCACCACACGGTTGAAGACGTCGGCATCACGCTCGGCCAGGCCGTCGCGAAGGCAATTGGCGACCGCAAGGGCATCCGTCGCTACGGTCATTCTTACGTGCCGCTCGACGAAGCGCTGTCGCGCGTCGTGATCGATTTTTCCGGACGCCCGGGTCTCGAATTCCATGTGCCGTTTACGCGCGCGCGCATCGGCACCTTCGACGTCGATCTCTCCATCGAATTTTTCCGCGGCTTCGTCAATCACGCCGGCGTCACGCTGCACATCGACAACCTGCGTGGCCTGAACGCCCATCATCAGATGGAAACGGTGTTCAAGGCCTTCGGGCGTGCATTGCGTATGGCCGTCGAGATGGACGAACGCGCGGCGGGACAGATTCCGTCGACCAAGGGCAGCCTTTAAGCGCTCATTTACCAGCCTCGTGACCAGGACCGGCTGCGCTTGCCCGCACCCGGTGTGCGATGGATATTCTGAAGTCGTTTATTTCGCTGCTGGCGTTGATCAACCCGGTCGGCGCCATCCCGTTCTTTATGAGCCTGACGGCGCTTCAGAGCGACGTCGAGCGGCGCAGAACCATCCGCATCGCGGCAATTTCGGTGTTCTGCGTGATTGCGGTGACCACGCTGCTCGGGCAGCAGATCATCAGCTTCTTCGGCATTTCGGTCGGGTCGCTCGAAGTGGGCGGCGGGATCATCATGCTGCTGATGGCCATCAACATGCTGAACGCGCAGATCGGCAACAGCCGTTCGACGGAGGAAGAGCGCGATGAGGCCGAGCAGAAGAACAACATCGCGGTTGTACCGCTGGCGATCCCGCTGTTGACCGGTCCGGGCGCGATCAGCACCACGATCATTTATGCGGCCGGCTCGGCGCACTGGTACGACCGGCTGAGCCTGGTCGCGATCGGTGCGGTGCTGGCGGCGATCTGCTTTTTTTCGTTGCGCCTCGCCGAACCGATTGCCCGTTGGGTCGGTCGCACGGGTATCAACATCGGTACGCGGCTCATGGGTTTGATGTTATCGGCGCTGGCGGTGGAATTCATCGTCGATGGATTGAAGGCATTGCTGCCTAACTTGAAATGAAAACTTCGATAGCGATTGTGGATTACGGAATGGGCAACCTGCGCTCGGTTGCCCAGGCGCTACGCAAAGCCGCGCCGGAGGCGGACGTGGCGATCGTCGATCAGCCGGAAGCGATCCGCTCGGCCGACCGCGTGGTGCTGCCCGGCCAGGGCGCCATGCCTGACTGCATGCGCAGTCTGGCCGAATCCGGCCTGCAGGAGGCGGTCATCGAGGCCTCGCGCAGCAAGCCGCTGATGGGCGTGTGCGTCGGCGAGCAGATGCTGTTCGACTGGAGCGCCGAGGGCAATACGCCCGGTCTGGGTCTGTTGCCCGGCAAGGTGCTGCGCTTCGACCTGGAAGGTCAGGTGCAGGACGACGGCTCGCGCTTCAAGGTCCCGCAAATGGGCTGGAACCGCGTGCGCCAGGCGCAGCCGCATCCGTTGTGGGACGGCGTCGCCGATAACGCGTTCTTCTACTTCGTGCACAGCTACTACGTCGTGCCGGACAACGCCGCCCATACCTCGGGCGAAACGGTGTACGGTGTGCCCTTTACCTCGGCGGTGGCGCGGGATAACATCTTCGCGACCCAATTCCACCCGGAAAAGAGCGCCGAAGCGGGGCTGCGCGTGTATCGCAACTTCGTGCACTGGAACCCGTGAGCGCCTTTCTTCATCCTGTTGCCCAACGCCGTTCCGCCATAAGCGGGGTGTTGGCGGTGCGCCACAACCGCAGCAAGACGATTCCGCTCCGTGCGTTCCAATACGGCGCTCCGCAAGGGCGTCGAAAGAGTTGTACTAAACTAGCGAAACGGCGTTATGGCGGGCTGGCTTGTCAGCCGCTGCCGCCGACCTTCAACCACCTCCCAGACAACACCCGATTGCTATGCTGCTGATTCCCGCCATCGACCTGAAAGATGGTCACTGTGTACGCCTCAAACAGGGCGATATGGACCAGGCGACGATATTTTCCGAGGAACCGGCGGCGATGGCCCGGCATTGGGTCGATCGCGGCGCCCGCCGTCTGCACCTCGTCGACCTGAATGGCGCGTTCGCCGGCAAGCCGAAAAACGAAGACGCGATTCGCGCGATCATCGAGGAAGTGGGTGGCGAGATTCCCGTCCAGCTGGGCGGCGGCATCCGCGATCTGAACACGATCGAGCGCTATCTGGACGACGGTTTGTCGTACGTCATCATCGGCACGGCTGCGGTGAAGAATCCCGGCTTCCTGCAGGATGCGTGCACGGCTTTCGGCGGCCACATCATCGTCGGTCTGGATGCGAAAGACGGCAAGGTCGCGACAGACGGCTGGAGCAAGCTGACCGGCCATGAAGTGGCCGATCTGGCGCGCAAGTTCGAGGATTACGGCTGCGAGTCGATCATCTACACCGACATCGGCCGCGACGGCATGCTCCAGGGCATCAACATCGAAGCCACGGTGCGTCTCGCCCGCGCGGTGAAGATTCCGGTGATCGCGAGCGGCGGTTTGTCGAACCTCGCGGACATCGAGTCGCTGTGCGAAGTCGAGGACGAAGGCATCGAAGGCGTGATCTGCGGCCGGGCGATTTACTCGGGCGATCTGGACTTCGCGGCTGCGCAAACCCTCGCGGACCGGCTGCGCGAATCGGACGACGCTTAAGGCTCTGGGTTCGAAGCGTCGCGGTCAGCCCAGAATCGACGCAGCAGCGGACTTTCGGACTTTAAAAGCGGACGCAACGGCGCGTCCCGAAAGCGCGTCAAGCCGCTTGCCGGTGTCTTCGGCACATTTCCGGCTTGCGGCCCGACGCGGCGAGCAGCGCCGGCACAGTGCCGCTCGTGAGGATTCAGGCGAGCGGCCTCATCAGCGGTATTGGCAGAATTGCACGATTATGGCTCTAGCTAAACGCATCATCCCCTGTCTCGACGTCACGGCTGGCCGCGTGGTCAAGGGCGTCAACTTCGTCGAACTGCGCGATGCGGGCGACCCGGTCGAAATCGCGCGCCGTTACGACGAACAGGGCGCCGACGAACTGACCTTCCTCGACATCACCGCCACCTCCGACCAGCGCGATCTGATTCTGCCGATCATCGAAGCGGTCGCCTCCCAGGTGTTCATTCCGCTGACGGTTGGCGGCGGCGTGCGCGCTGTCGAAGACGTGCGGCGGCTGTTGAACGCGGGCGCGGACAAGATCAGCATGAACTCGTCGGCGGTCGCGAATCCGCAACTCGTGCGCGACGCGACGGACAAATACGGCTCGCAATGCATCGTCGTCGCCATCGACGCGAAGCGCGTCTCCGCGGACGGCGAGCCGCCGCGCTGGGAAGTCTTCACGCACGGTGGGCGCAAGGCCACCGGCCTCGAAGCCGTTGAATGGGCGCGCAAGATGGCCGAACTGGGCGCGGGCGAAATCCTGCTGACCAGCATGGACCGCGATGGCACCAAGAGCGGCTTCGATCTCGCGCTCACGCGGGCGGTGTCCGACGCGGTGTCGATTCCGGTGATCGCCTCGGGCGGCGTCGGCTCGCTGCAGCATCTGGCCGACGGCATCAAGAGCGGCCACGCGGACGCAGTGCTGGCCGCCAGCATCTTCCACTACGGCGAACACACCGTGGGCGAGGCCAAGCGCTTCATGGCCGATCAAGGCATTTCGGTGAGGTTGTGACGTGGTGAATCCCTCAGCAGTAGAGTGGCTCGACAAGGTCAGGTGGGACGCGAACGGCCTCGTGCCGGTGATCGCGCAGGAAGCATCGACCAACGACGTGCTGATGTTCGCGTGGATGAACCGCGAAGCTTTGGCGAAAACCGTCGAAACCGGCCGCGCGGTGTATTTTTCGCGCTCGCGCCAGCGCTTGTGGTTCAAGGGTGAAGAGTCCGGCCACGTGCAGCATGTGCATGAAGTGCGGCTCGATTGCGACGAAGACGTCGTGCTGCTGAAGGTCGAGCAGGTGTCGGGCATTGCGTGCCACACCGGCCGCCACTCGTGCTTTTTCCAGAAATTCGAAGGCACGGTTGAAGATGGCGACTGGGTCGCCGTCGATCCCGTGTTGAAAGATCCCGAACACATCTACAAATGACGCAATCCACGCAATCCACCGAATCGGCTTCGTCTACCAAGGACACGCTGCTGCGCCTCGCGGCCATCATCGACAGCCGCAAGGGCGGCGATCCGGACGTCTCGTACGTGTCGCGCCTCTTCCACAAAGGCGATGACGCGATTCTCAAGAAGATCGGCGAAGAGGCCACCGAAGTCGTGCTGGCCGCCAAAGACACCCGTCACGGCGGCGCGCCGAAAGCGCTGGTCGGCGAAGTGGCGGACCTCTGGTTTCACTGCCTCGTGATGCTGTCGCATTTCGACCTGAGCCCGGCTGACGTACTTGCCGAACTTGAGCGCCGCGAAGGCCTGTCGGGCATCGAGGAAAAGGCGCTGCGCAAGAGCCGCGAACGTGAGGAAAACGGCGACTGATTGTCGTCGCCTTGTCGTTACCTTGTCCGCCGCGTCTTGAAGTGGCGAACGTCGGCACCCACATTGCACTGAACGCATCGGATCGCATCCTCGGGAGGACGCAAGCATGGAACAGTCGCAAGGAAATTATCCGCCGCCGGCCTACCGCAACGCGATCGAGCCCGAGCGCGAACGCAGTCTGCGCACGCTCACGCATGTGCTGTACGCGCTGTATGCGGTTCACTGGCTGACGGGTGGTCTGACGATTCTGATCGCGATCATCATCAACTACGTGAAGCGGCCTGATGTAGTGGGCACGCCCTACGAAGCGCATTTCGAGTGGCAGATCCGCTCGTTCTGGATGGCCTTGCTGGGTTATGCGATCGGCGGTGTGCTGCTGTTCGTGGTGATCGGCATTCCGGTTCTGTGGGCCGTCAGCATCTGGATGTTGTACCGTATTATCAAGGGCTGGCTGTATCTGTACGATAACAAGCCGCTCGCGAACCCGCGTGGCTGGTTCTGAGTTGGGTCCGGCTGCGGCCGGGCCGGATATGAGCCGTGCCGCACGACGCTTCGCGCTCTAGCCATACTGTGTCAGGAATACGATGAGCCACGACCCGAACTGCCTTTTCTGCAAGATCGCCGCCGGCGAGATTCCGTCGACCAAAGTCCACGAGGACGAAGAGTTTGTTGCCTTCCGCGACATCCGCCCGGCCGCTGAAACCCATGTACTGGTGATTCCCCGCAAACACGTCGCCACGCTGTCGAATTGCACCGAAAGCGAGGCACCGCTGCTTGGTAGAATGCTAGTTCTGGTGGCGCGTCTGGCCGATCAGTTGGGCGTGGCGTACACCGGTGGCGAAAGCGGTTTTCGCACGGTAATCAATACGGGACCGGGAGGCGGGCAAGAGGTGTATCACCTACATGCGCACATTCTCGCCGGGCCGCGTCCGTGGCAGCGCATGGGCTGACAGGTTGGGCTCGTAAATAACCGCCGGCTGCGAGGCGCGCAGCGAGTTTTGGCCGCTGACAATAGCAGAGCCGTTGTTTTTGCTGCACTGTAACGACGCCGACGCGATCGTCAGGTCAAATGGCACACCGTGTCGCGGGTTGAATCGAAACAGCTCGCGGCAACGTATAGATGGAGCGTACGCGCTTCGATTCACGCCGCAAGGCGCACGAGTTTTGCCGCATCACGTGCGGTGTCGGGGTTAAGGAGAGTAGTCATGGGTTCGTTGAGCATTTGGCATTGGCTGATAGTGTTGTTGATCGTGGCGCTCGTGTTCGGCACGAAGAAGCTGCGCAATATCGGCACCGATCTGGGTGGCGCTGTGAAGGGCTTCAAGGAAGGCATGAAGGAAGCCGAAACGCCCGCAGGCGAAGCGCAGCAGCGCGAACTGCCGCGCAATGGCACGGTAGATGTGGATGCGAAGGAAAAGACGCCGCGTTCCGGCGATTACCGCTAAGCCGCGGCCCAACCGCGTTACTGACGGACACTCCACTTCATGCTGGACCTCGGTCTAACCAAGATGGCGCTGATTGGCGTCGTCGCGCTGGTCGTACTCGGGCCTGAGCGCCTGCCTCGCGTCGCCCGCACGGCCGGCGCGTTGTTCGGCCGCGCGCAGCGGTATATCAACGACGTGAAGGCCGAAGTCACCCGTGAAATCGAACTCGACGAATTGCGTCGCATGAAAACCGAGTTCGAAGCGGCGGCGAGCAACGTCGAAACCAGCGTTCAGGACAATCTGCGCAAGCATGAGACCGAACTGAACGACGCGTGGAATAGCGGCACGTCGGTGTCGCCAAGCATTGCCGGCGGTGCGCTTGAAGATGCCGGCAATTCGCCGTGGCAGACCACCACGCCACCGGCAGGCGCTAAACGCAAGAACTGGCGCGTCAAGCAGACCGCCATGCCCACCTGGTACAAGCGCGCCACCACGCGCCGCACGCGTGTGCAGTCGGGCGCTGCGCGCGTGGCGCGGCATACGCCGGCCAGCATGCGTCGTCCGACGCGGTTCTTCTGATGATCAGAACGACAATCTCTAACCGAGGGCCGGTGTGAGCGACCCCCAGCAAACCCAGGACGAAGGCACTGAAGAGACCTTCATTTCCCACCTCGTTGAATTGCGCGACCGTATCATCCGCGCCGGCCTTGCCGTCATCGTGGTGTTTGTCGGGCTCGTGTATTGGGCACCGGACATTTTCCGGCTGCTGGCGCGGCCCTTGATGCAGAATCTGCCGAAGGACGGCAAGATGATCGTCACCGACGTCACCGGCTCGTTCTTCGTGCCGATGAAGGTGACCATGATGGTCGCCTTTGTGATTGCGCTGCCGGTCGTGCTGTACCAGATCTGGGCATTCGTCGCGCCGGGTTTGTACCAGCATGAGAAGAAGCTGGTCGGGCCGCTGGTGGGCAGCAGCTACACGCTGTTCCTGTGCGGCATGGCGTTCGCGTACTTCGTGGTGTTTCCGACCATCTTCCGCGTGATGGCGCACTACAACGCGCCGCTCGGCGCGGAGATGAACACCGATATCGACAACTACCTGAGCTTCGTGCTGACCATGTTCCTCGCGTTCGGGGTGACGTTCGAAGTGCCGATTGTCGTGGTGCTGTTGGTCCGCATGAACGTGCTGACCATCAAGAAGCTCAAGGAAATCCGTCCGTATGTGGTCGTGGGCGCGTTCGTGATTTCAGCGGTGGTGACGCCGCCGGACGTGTTCTCGCAGCTCATTCTGGCGATTCCGCTGATCGTGCTGTATGAGGCGGGGATCATTGCGGCGCGGTTGATTGTCGGCAAGCAGAAACCCGTGATTGCGGAAGACAGTCCGCCGGGTTGAACGGCAGCACAGAGAGACAAACAAAAAGGGCAGTCCATCACGGACTGCCCTTTTTGTTTTGCGGTGCCCACACCACTGGCCGCTATCTATCGCTTCTCAACCGCCGTCGTCGTCCTGCTGATCGCCGCCGCCGTTATCTTCTGCCGGTTGCTTCGGCGGAGGCGGGCGCTTGCCGATGGTCACGTCCAGATCCATCGCGTGGCTCTTGCGCACCAGGTGAACCTTCGCAGCCGTGCCCGGCTTGATCTGCGCGATGACGTTCAGCAGACGTGTGGTGTCGGTGATCTCCTGGCCGTTCACGCTTACCAGAATGTCACCCGGCTTGATGCCAGCACGGTCGGCCGGCCCGTTCTTCAGCACGCCCGCGACAATCGCGCCCGACTTCTGCTCGAGCCCGAACGATTCGGCGATTTCCGGCGTCACGTCCTGCGGCTCCACGCCGATCCAGCCGCGCGTGACGGAGCCCGTCGTGATGATGCTCTCCAGCACGCTGCGCGCGGTCGAGACAGGAATCGCAAAGCCGATGCCGAGCGAGCCGCCCGAGCGCGAATAGATGGCGGTATTGATGCCGAGCAGATTGCCGTTCACGTCGACCAGCGCACCGCCCGAGTTGCCCGGGTTGATGGCCGCGTCGGTCTGAATGAAGTTTTCGAACGTGTTGATGCCGAGGTGATTGCGCCCGAGCGCGCTGACAATGCCCATGGTCACCGTCTGACCGACGCCGAACGGATTGCCGATCGCCAGCACCACGTCGCCCACACGCGTCTGGTCCATGCGGCCGAGCGTGATGGTGGGCAGGTTGGTCATGTTGACCTTCAGCACGGCCAGATCGGTCTCAGGATCGACGCCGATCACCTTGGCGTTGGTGGTGCGGCCGTCGGCAAGCGCGATTTCGATCTGATCGGCGCCGTCCACGACGTGCTGGTTCGTTAGAATGTAACCTTCCGAACTCACTATCACTCCCGAGCCCAGATTCGACGCGGGTTGTTCCTGCTGCTTGCCTTTGTTCTTGTCACCGAAGAAATAGCGGAACAACGGATCTTTCGCGCGCGGGTCGGGCGGCAGTGAGCCATCCTTGCTGGAGAACACATTGACGACCGCGGGCATGGCTTTTTGCGCGGCGTCTGCATAGGACGCCTGTGCAGGACCCGTGCCGATGCCTGGCGCCACTTCCCGAAGGGCGACGATCGGTTCGGCGAGTTGCTTGCCGAATTGCCCTTGACGCTGGAGCCACTGCGGTTTGAGGGTCGCAATGATGAACATCAGCGCCAACAGCACAGTCACCGCTTGGGCAAAGAACAGCCAAAAGCGTCTAAGCATCTGAAGACTAGAGGTTTATATGGATCGGATCGAACTTGAATTGTACTTGAACAATCTCCTTGAAACCGCGCGCTTCAAGGACTATTGCCCCAATGGATTGCAGGTGGAAGGGCGCCGCAGGATCAATAAGCTCGCGACCGGCGTGACGGCTTCAGTGGCCTTCCTCGAGGCCGCGCTCGACTGGGGTGCGGACGCGGTGCTGGTCCATCACGGCTACTTCTGGCGCAACGAGGCGCCGCAGATCACCGGGCGCAAACACGCGCGCCTGAAGCTGCTGATTGCCAACGACCTGAACCTGTTCGCCTATCACCTGCCGCTGGACGACCATCCCGAGTTCGGCAACAACGCGCAAATCGGCGCGAAGATGGGCTGGATCAGCGACGCGCGCTTCGGCGAGAACGATCTCGGCTGGCTCGCCACGTTGCCGATGCCGATCACGCTCGCGCACTTCACCGCGCAAGTCGAGCAGACGCTCGGCCGCACGCCGCTCGTGTTCGGCGACCCGGATCGCGAATTGCGCCGCGTGGGCTGGTGCACGGGCGCCGCGCAAGGCATGTTCGACGCCGCGATCAATGCCGGCGCTGATGTCTACCTGACCGGCGAAGTGTCGGAGTCGGTGATGCACACCTCGGCGGAAAGCGGCGTGGCGTTCCTCGCGGCCGGCCACCACGCCACCGAACGTTTCGGCGTGCAAGCGGTGGGCAAGCATCTGTCCGAGCAGTTCGATATCGAACACGTGTTTATCGATATCCCGAATCCCGTCTGAATTGAAAATCGGCATTAGAGAAGAAAAAGGCACGAATAACGCAGAGGGCACTTAAAAGGAGGTGCGAAAAAGTTTGCGATCCGTACGGAGAAACCCTGACTTATCAAGGGCTTCGCACGGTTTTTGGCAATGGGGCCTTGTAAATGCCGACTCCATTCGCGCAAACTAGCGGCGGTAGAAGCGACGTGAAGGAAAAATCCAACTCAGAAGTGGGGCGTGTAATGCGAGACAAGGAAGATGAACGCGTCGACGGCGGCCGCCGTACCTGGCTGATAGCGACGACCGTAGCAGGTGGCATTGGAGGCGTTGCCACTGTCGTACCCTTTGTTAGTTCGTTTGCACCATCTGAAAAGGCCAAGGCGGCAGGCGCCCCGGTCGAAGTCGATATCAGTGATCTCAAGCCCGGCGACATGAAGACCGTCGCCTGGCGCGGTAAGCCGGTGTGGATCATCAATCGCACTGACAGGATGCTCGCCGATGTCCAGAAAGCCGATAAGGAAGTAGCGGATCCTCTCACCAAGAATCCTTTTTCGATGCCATTGCCGGAGTACTGCAACAACGAATTCCGTTCACGCACCGACCACAAGAACCTTTTCGTCGCCGTCGCCGTGTGCACCCATCTGGGCTGCACGCCGACGCCGCGCTTCCAGGAGGGCGCGCAGCCCAATCTTCCCGACGACTGGCCAGGCGGCTTCCTGTGCCCTTGCCACGGCTCGACCTATGACATGGCCGGCCGCGTCTTCAAGAACAAACCTGCGCCGCAGAACCTCGACATCCCGCCTTACATGTTCACCTCGGCCACGGGCCTCGTGATCGGCAAGGACGAGAAAGGAGAAGCGTAATGGCGATCGAACACGAAGTAGAGACGACCGGGCTGGTCGGCTGGATCGACCGCCGGTTTCCCATGACGTCCACTTGGAAAAAGCATGTTTCCGAGTACTACGCGCCGAAGAACTTCAACTTCTGGTACTTCTTCGGTTCGCTCGCGCTGCTGGTGCTGGTCAATCAGATCGTCACCGGCATCTTCCTCACGATGAACTACAAGCCCGACGCGACGCTCGCGTTCTCGTCGGTCGAGTACATCATGCGCGAGGTGCCGTGGGGCTGGCTGATCCGCTATATGCACTCCACGGGTGCGTCGATGTTCTTCGTCGTCGTGTATCTGCATATGTTCCGCGGACTGATGTACGGCTCGTACCGCAAGCCGCGCGAACTGGTGTGGATCTTCGGCTGCGCGATCTTCCTGAGCCTGATGGCCGAGGCGTTCTTCGGCTACCTGCTGCCGTGGGGCCAGATGTCGTTCTGGGGCGCGCAGGTGATCGTGAACCTGTTCTCGGCGATTCCGTTCATCGGGCCGGATCTGTCGCTGTGGATTCGTGGCGATTACGTCGTCTCGGACGTCACGCTGAACCGCTTCTTCGCTTTCCACGTGATCGCGATTCCGCTGGTGCTGATCGGGCTGGTGGTCGCGCACCTGGTGGCGCTGCATGAAGTGGGGTCGAACAACCCGGACGGCATCGAGATCAAGGCAAAGAAGGACCCGGACGGCATTCCGCTCGACGGCATCCCGTTCCACCCGTACTACTCGGTGCACGACTTCATGGGCGTGTCGGTGTTCCTGATCATCTTCGCCGCGATCATCTTCTTCGCACCGGAGATGGGTGGGTACTTCCTTGAAGCGAACAACTTCATTCCCGCCAATCCGCTGCAAACGCCGCAGGAAATTGCGCCAGTGTGGTACTTCACGGCGTTCTATGCGATGTTGCGCGCCACCACCGATCCATTCAAGATCGTGCTGATGATCATCGTCGCGCTGCTCGGCCTGTTCGCGCTGGTGCGCGCACGCGGCAAATGGAAGCTCGGCTTGCCGGTGCTCGCGGTTCTGGTGGTTCTGGCCATGGCGTTCACCGAATCGAAATTCTGGGGCGTGGTGGTGATGGGCAGCGCGGTGATCTCGCTGTTCTTCCTGCCGTGGCTCGACCGCTCGCCGGTGAAGTCGATCCGTTACCGGCCGTTTTTTCACAAGGTGTTCTACGGGATCTTCGTGCTCGCTTTCCTGACGTTGGGCTTCCTCGGCACCAAACCGCCGTCGCCCGCCTCGACGTTGATTGCTCAGGTGTGTGCACTGATCTACTTCGCGTTTTTCCTCGGTATGCCGGTCTGGACGCGGCTTGGCACGTTCAAGCAGCCGCCCGAGCGGGTGCGGTTCAAGCCCCACTAATCGCGAGCCCGGAGAACACGAAATGAAAAAACTGCTTTCGACGTGCGCGCTGATCGGCGCGACACTGCTCGCGGTGCTGGCCGGACCGGTGCACGCGGACGAGAATTTCCCTCTCGACCGCGCGCCCGATAACGCGGAGAATTTTGCTTCGTTGCAGCACGGCGCCCAATTGTTTGTAAACTACTGCCTGAATTGCCATAGTGCGAATCTGATGCGCTACAGCCGGCTGACCGATCTCGGCATTACGCCGAGCGCGATCCAGTCGAACCTGCTGTTCACCACGGATAAAATCGGCAACACCATGACCGTGGCGATGCGCCCGGACGACGCGAAAGCGTGGTTCGGCGCGAGTCCGCCGGATTTGTCGGTGGAAGCGCGGGCGCGCGGCAAGGACTGGCTGTACACGTATCTGCGCAGCTTCTATCGCGACAATACGCGGCCGACCGGCTGGAACAATCTGGTGTATGAAAACGTGAGCATGCCTCATGTGCTGTGGCAGCTTCAGGGGCAACGTACCGCGAAGTTCGGTGACGAAACCGACGAAAAAACAGGCGAAACGGTGCACAAATTTGTCGGCTACCAACAGGTCACGCCGGGGACGATGTCGCCGGTAGATTATGATTCTGCTGTGGCCGACCTCGTGTCGTACCTGTCATGGATGTCCGAACCGACGCAGAAAACCCGCAGACAGCTTGGCGTGTGGGTGCTGCTGTTCCTCGGCATTCTGAGCTTTTTCGCCTGGCGACTGAACGCTGCGTACTGGAAACATATCAAATAATCACGCCGTTACCCGGCGTGGGGCCGGCGCCAGGAAAAACCTGTTGAACGGTTTTTCCGCGCGCTGGCCTTTCAGCTTTTTGAGGAAACGTAAACATGATGGTTCTGTATTCCGGCACAACTTGCCCGTTCTCCCAGCGCTGCCGGCTGGTGTTGTTCGAAAAGGGCATGGACTTCGAGATCCGCGACGTCGACCTGTTTAACAAGCCGGAAGACATCGCTGTGATGAATCCGTATGGTCAGGTGCCGATTCTCGTCGAACGGGACCTGATTCTGTACGAATCGAACATCATCAACGAGTACATCGACGAGCGCTTCCCGCACCCGCAACTGATGCCGGCCGATCCGGTTCAGCGCGCCCGCGCCCGTCTGTTCCTGCTGAACTTCGAGAAGGAACTGTTCGTTCACGTCGGCACGCTCGAAAACGAAAAGGGCAAGGCCGCTGAGAAGAATCACGAGAAGGCACGTCTCGCGATTCGCGATCGCCTGACGCAGCTCGCACCGATCTTCCTGAAGAACAAGTACATGCTCGGCGAAGAGTTCTCGATGCTGGACGTCGCGATCGCGCCGTTGCTGTGGCGTCTGGACCACTACGGCATCGAGCTGTCGAAGAACGCTGCACCGCTGATGAAGTACGCGGAGCGCATTTTCAGCCGCCCGGCTTATATCGAAGCGCTGACGCCTTCGGAAAAGGTGATGCGTCGTTGAGTTTGGCTTTGGGGTGAGGGCGCCGCGTCTCGATTGTTTTCCGCGCGCGCCCCAACCCGGTAAGAGGACTGTTGATGCAAGAGATTTCCACCAAGCCTTATCTGCTGCGCGCGCTGTACGAGTGGTGCACGGATAACGGCTACACGCCGCATATTGCGGTCCGGGTCGACAATCAGACGCGCGTGCCGCGGCAGTTCGTGCGCGACAACGAGATCGTGTTGAACATCAGCTTCGAGGCGACCAGCCAGTTGCAGATGGGCAATGAATGGATCGAGTTCAGCGCGCGCTTCTCCGGCAAGTCGCACAAGATCGAAGTGCCGATCGCCAATATTCTCGCGATCTACGCGCGGGAAAACGGGCAGGGCATGGCGTTCCCGGTCGAGTCGGCAGGCGGCGAGGCGCAGGATTCAGGCGCCGATGCGGAACTGGCGGACGAGACCGAAGCACCGGCCGCGCCCGTCAGCGTGGCGCCGCGTGCGGTCGAACCGTCGTCTGCCGCGGATGCCGCCAAAGCGGAAACCGCGACGGACGGCCCGCAGCCTGACGATGATGGATCGAAAGGTGGCGGAAGGGCTCGCCTCAAGATCGTGAAATGAAGTAGAATCACGGCCTCATGCCGGCTTAGCTCATCAGGTAGAGCGCTTGACTTGTAATCATGAGGTGGCGGGTTCGAGTCCTGCAGCCGGCACCAGTAGTGCGAAAGCGGGTTTCTGAATAATTTCAGAAACCCGCTTTTTTATTTGGGGCGGGGATTTCGCAGGCTGGATGAGAGGCGGAAACGGCTCATTTTTGCCAGATCTCATTCACCTTGTCGATTGTGGACATTTTAGTCTACGAATTGCCCGCAGACCGCCGCAAAGGGCGGTGGCATCGGCCTTGTTCAGGCATCCGCCCACAGATACCGCCCCGCGAACCCGACTGGGAGAGGTACTATTCGGGCGTCAGTCGGCATCACGATCAGTCACTCCGGCGGGCAACGCCCCCGAGACGCGAGTTTTCACCGCGTCACTCCCGCAACACAGACCCCACCTTCATCATGACCAGCCCCGCAACCATCACCTGGCCCGAAGCCGACGGCCCCCGCACTGCGCGTTGGCGCTCCGAAGCCGCGGTGCCGCCGCCCAAGCGCGTTGTCGTCGCCGATGACCGCACCACTGCCGACTCTGCCTATCGTCTCGCGTGCGAAGGCACCGCGCTGCTCTGGAACGGCGACTTTCAGAACGCCCGCCAATTGCTGCAGGCGGTCACGCGCCGGCTGGAGCGCAAACCGCGCAAGCACGGCGAAACGCCGATCGACGCGTTCAACCTGCATCGTCAGGCTCAATCGCAACGCGCCCGCACGCTCGGCATGATCCTGATTCCGCTCGACGCTGCGTACGCAATTCCGCTGCGCCGCGCGCCTGAAGTGCAGCAGGCCTGTATCGAAACCTATGGGCCGTCTACCGACGAACCCTCGGTCGTGTCGCTGCGCGAATTGCTCGGTCTGATCGGTGCGCACGAGTGGCGCAAGAAGGGTGTGGAAATTCCCGTGCTGGGTGAGCGCATCCATCCGCACTACGGCGTGTTTTCGCCGGTGCGCGGTGAATATGCGGATCTGGTGGCGCGCACGCCGCTGCCGTCATTGAACAAGGCGTTCGATATCGGCACCGGTACGGGCGTGCTGGCTGCGCTGCTCGCCAAACGCGGTGTGAAGAAAATCGTCGCGACCGACCAGGACCCGCGAGCGCTGGCCTGCGCGCGCGAAAATCTCAAGCGTCTCGGCTACGATCAGCAAGTCGAGGTCGTGCAAGCCGATCTGTTTCCGGAAGGCCGTGCGCCGCTGGTGGTCTGCAATCCGCCGTGGGTGCCGGCGCGGCCCGCCTCACCGATTGAATACGCGATCTACGATTCGGAAAGCCGCATGCTGCTCGGTTTTCTGGACGGGTTGGCGGAGCATTTGTCGCCGGGCGGGGAAGGCTGGCTGATCATGTCGGACTTCGCCGAGCATCTCGGCTTGCGTACGCGCGAGTGGTTGCTTGCCGCCATTGAAAAGGCGGGGCTGACCGTGGTGGGTCGCGAGGATATTCGTCCACGGCACCCGAAGTCGACTGATGAAACCGACGCGCTGCATACGGCGCGCAAGGCTGAAGTGACGTCGCTCTGGCGTCTGAAGGCGCGCTAAACGGTGGCGCTCGAAGGGAGCGCGATGCCGCGTAATGAGGCGCGGCTGAAGAACGGCGTGTCAGACCGGCACGCCGCGCGCCTTGAGATACGCTAATGCGCCGCGTCCGGCCGCGAGGCCACTGGCGAAGCAGGCGGTCAGCAGATAACCGCCGGTTGGCGCTTCCCAGTCGAGCATTTCACCCGCGCAGAACGCGCCGGGCAGATGCTCGATCATCAAATGTTGATCAAGCGCTTCGAAGGGGACGCCGCCTGCGGTGCTGATCGCTTCCGCGATAGGCCGGGCGCGCGTGAGTCGCACCGGCAACGCCTTGATCGCGTGCGCGAGGCCATTCGCATCGGCGAAGCCTTCCTTCGACAGAACCTCATGCAACAAGGCCAGTTTTACGCCTCCGATGCCGACTCTGCCATGCAGGTGAGTCGACATGGAGCGCGACCCACGTGGTCGCGTGACCTCCGCCACGACACGCTCCAACGTCAAGCCTGGCGCCAGGTCCAGCGCGATCGTGACGTCGCCGTCGGCGAGAATCCGCTCCCGGATGGCTGCCGACAGCGCGTAAATCAGACTCCCTTCGAGGCCGGTTTCGGTCAGAAGTATTTCACCTTGTCGATTGTGGACTTTATTGTCTACGTCGGTGAGCGTGATGGCCACGGATTTCACTGGTTGACCGGCGAAACGCTCGCGCAGATAGGGACTCCAGTCCGCATCGAAGCCGCAGTTCGCGGGCCGCAACGGCGTCACCGGCACCTCGCGTGCGCTCAGGAGCGGCACCCAGGCGGCGTCCGATCCGAGCCTCGGCCAGCTTGCGCCACCGAGTGCGAACACCACGGCATCGCAGGTCACGCGTTGCTCGCCGTCGGGTGTTTCGAAGCGCAACGTGTGCGTCGCGGTGTCGCCGTGGCCGTTGTCCCAACCGGTCCACTTGTGGCGCATGTGAAAGCGCACGCCAGCTTCTCTCAACCGATGCAACCACGCTCGCAGCATCGGCGCCGCCTTCATATCGGTCGGAAAAACCCGCCCCGAACTGCCGATGAAAGTTTCGACGCCAAGCTCATGCAGCCAGGCCCGCAAGGCGTCGGGACCGAACAGGCCGAGTAGCGGCGCGATTTGTTCGCGGCGCGCGCCATAGCGGCCAAGAAACGGCTCGAGCGGTTCCGAATGCGTGATGTTCATGCCGCCTTTGCCCGCCATCAGGAATTTGCGGCCGACCGATGGCATCGCGTCGTAGACGTCGACTTGCACGCCGTGCTGGGCGAGCGCCTCGGCGGCCATCAAGCCGGCGGGGCCGCCGCCGATCACGGCGACGCGGGCGGAATCGAAGGAGGATGACATGCGGTCCTGCGGATGAGCGGGGGGCGGCGCGTTGGCCTGATCTGACAATCGGGCGGCGCGAAGGGCGCTATTTTCACACCGCCGGCAACTCAGGGCAAACGGCGCGCGGCGAACGGGTAACGAGCTAACGTGCCAGCGCGAGCCAGCGGCCGAAAAGAGCTGGGTTCGGGCGTGTCGCAATCCCCTGCGCTCACGTTTGCTCCTTCGCTATTCACTCGCGCGAACTATACTTTTCAAACAGCTTCCACTGGACGCAGTCCGCTTCTTTCCCGCGTCACACTACCCCACCGCTCTCATTTCGCCGGGCACGGCCAATGCAGCCGCGTTGCGGCTGGCAACGTGGTCTGCGCGCCCGCTGTTTGTCTGGATGTTTCGACGTTTGATCAGGAGATTGCCATGACTCGCAAATACATCGACTGCCGCGAGTTTCCGAGCGAAATGAATTGCACCGTTGCCCTGTCCGCCGACAGCGAGAGCGAATTGCTCGACGCGGCCGTGCAGCATGCGGTCTCGGTGCACAAACATACGGACTCGCCGGAACTGCGCTCGCAGCTCAAGACGCTCTTTCATGAAGGCACTCCGCCGATCGAGGCGCCGCGAGGGTGATTCGTTGTCCTTTTCCTTTAGGATGAAGGCCTGCTGACCAGCACGAACGGCGGCGCGCCGCTCGTGCTGGTCGCGGCGTTGTCTGGGCGTCCTAACCGGGATATGCCTCATCCACCTTCAGTCCGGCGAGCTTGAAAATCACCCGCAGCGTTTGCGGTTTGATGTCGCGACGCGAGGCGAGCGTCGTCATCACGAAGTCGAGCACTTTCGCGTACTTCAGCATCGTCAGGCACGTCTCCATGTCGACGCTGCCGTCGCGCATGACTTCGGCCAGCCGCAGCATTTCGGTGGAAATGTCGCGTGCCATTTCCAGTTCGAGCTGCTGCTTTTCCGACCACGCAGGGGTGGCGGTGAGCTTCGCCAGCATTTCCTGAAACTTCTGCTCGACGTTTCCGTTGGGTACCGTGTCCATTGCTGCCTCTTCTATTTTCCAGGCGCGCGTCCGTTTGAGATCGCGGCGCGCTGCTGGTTACGTAACGTTCGGTCCGTGTTCCGGGACCGTCCTCCCCACATGCATTCGGTTCGCGTGATCGAAGCCACGGCCGGCAGCTTGTTGTTATGCGCGGCACGGCTTACGCCATCGGGTGAGCCGGCCCGCAAGATGCTTTCAAGCCACATCGGAATACGTCCCGCATATTGCGTTTTGAGCAGGAAGTGTTCCAGGTTTGTGGCATTTCTCGCAGGGTCGACGCGACTCCTCAGGTGAGCGGGCTGCGCTTTGGGTAAACTGGCAGCAACTTTTCCTTTTTTCCGTCATCTGTCGCACGTTCGCGTTGCAATCGATGGCGGTCTCCCACGATGTCCAGCAAAACCCACGAAATCCGTCCGAACCAGTCCGTCGAGTTGTTGAAGGAGCTTCACATCCTCACGCGCGACGGCAAGATGAACCAGGACAGCCGCCGCAAGCTGAAGCAGGTCTACCACCTGTTCCAGTTCATCGAGCCGCTGCTGAAAGACCTCAAGGACCAGCAGGGCGCGGTGACGCTCGTCGACCATGGTGCCGGCAAGTCATACCTAGGTTTTATCCTGTATGACCTTTTCTTCAAGGAGTTTCAGGACTCCGCTGGTGGGGCGTCGCACATTTACGGCATCGAAACACGCGAGGATCTCGTGACGAAATCCGAGGAGCTGGCCGAGCGGCTCGGCTTCAAGGGGATGTCGTTCCTGAATTTGTCGGTGGCGGAGTCTATTACGTCAGACCGATTGCCAGCACAGATCGATATCGTGACGGCGCTGCATGCGTGCAATACCGCGACTGACGACGCGCTCCGGTTTGCGCTGGAAAAGCGTGCGAAGTACATCGTGGTGGTGCCGTGTTGCCAGGCCGAGGTGGCGGGGGTTTTAAGGCAGAACAAGAGTAAATCGCTGGGGAATGCGTTGACCGAGATCTGGCGGCATCCGTTGCATACCCGGGAATTTGGCAGCCAGATTACTAATGTGTTGCGCTGCCTGCAGCTTGAAGCGCATGGCTATCAGGTGAGTGTGACCGAGCTGGTCGGGTGGGAGCATTCCATGAAAAATGAGCTGATTATTGCCCAGTTCAAGGACCTGCCGAGACGGCGGCCAACCGAGAGGCTGAATGAAGTGATGGAGACGCTCGGGATCGAGGAGCTGAAAGAACGGTTCTTTGTCTCGGCCTGATCCGTCCTGCGGCGGTGGCTTTTTCGTAGCCACCGCGCGAATTACTTTTTCATCAATTCATTCCAGCCTTTAAGACCAATTCGCCGAAGCGTCTCCTGATTCCGTTCATAAATAGCTTCTGCATCGGGAAAAGCCTGAACCGCCCGTTCGATACTATCTTCGCGAAGCAGATGCAAAATCGGATAGGGCGCGCGATTCGTATAGTTCTCGATATCGTCGGGCTCGCTGTCTTCAAACTGATAATGCGGGTGAAAACTGGCAATCTGAATAATGCCTTCCAGCCGAAGTTGCTTGATCATTCTTTCGGAAAAAAACAGGCAATCGTTATAGTCGAGAAAATCGCTGAGCGCGCCCGGTATCACCAGAAGCGTGGTATCCACCGCGTCAGGATTCGCCGCGACGAGTGTCTGAATCTCGGTTTCGAGATCGGCTAACACTCCTTCCATATCCACGGCATCGCTCACGGCATAGCGAATCTGCCCCTTCACATGCACGGCTTTGGCGAAGGGGCACAAATTGAGCCCGATCACGGCCTCCGTCAGCCAATGACGAGTGGCGGCGATAACAGCATCATGAGATTCGGCGGGCGACGACATGGCAAGCAGCGAAAGAGGAAAGTGCCATTCTAACGGCGCGCAACGGCACCGATCCGCACGCGGCCACAACAGGACGGCCCAATCCTCACCTCGCTTGCGTCCCGCGGCACGCCGCGGCGATCAACTGCGCCGCCACCTTCGGTGCGGCAAGAATCGGCCCGCAGCCCGGGCCGTAGGTCTGGCTGGCCGCGTACACGCCTTCGATCATCAAACCCAGCCCGTTGGCCAAGGCCACCGGATCGTCGGCGCCTGCCGCGGTTGTCAGTTCCAGAAGCCGCGCCATCAGCCGTTCCTTGTTGCGAAACACGAATTGCCGCGCCGGATGTGTCGTGTCGGAAAACTCCACGGCCACATTCACGAAAGGACAGCCGCGGTAATCGTCAACCGATGCGCGCACCGCCAGGTCGTCGAAATATTGCTGAAGCTGCCTGGCCGGTTCGCCTGGATGCTTGGCAAAGCTTTTCTCCACATAGCCGAAAAACTGCTCGTCCTTGCGCTCCAAATACGCTATCACCAATTCGTCCTTCGACGAAAACTGGCGGTACAAGCTCATCTTGTTCACACCCGCGCGCTCGACCACCGCGTCGACGCCAACCGTTCGCACACCCTCGCGATAGAACAGTTCGTCCGCGGCGCGCAGCAGATGCTGCTGCGCCTCCGGGCCGGCCGTCTGCGTGCCGCGTGCTCGCCGTGCGCCGGTTGGCTTGAGGGTTTCACTATCGGACATGGATGCCACCTGAATTGAATTGATGCCTTGACATGTTACCGACCAGTAACTAACATCGCAACACCATTGTGACAGATCTGTCACAAGTCCTTTACCGAAGCCGTAACAATGCGAGCGGCGCGGCCTGCGGGGCAGGCGTCGATTGGAGAACTGATGAACTGGGCAGCGAGACTGATTGGCGGACGTTTCCACTACGGCTGGTTGACCGTGGCGGTGGTATTTCTGGTGCTGCTGGCGGCGGCGGGCACGCGCGCCACGCCGAGCGTGATGATGGTGCCGCTGGAGCACCAATTCGGCTGGAGCCGTGCGACGATTTCGCTCGCCATCTCCGTGAACATCGCGCTGTACGGCCTGATGGGGCCGTTCGCGGCCGCGGCGATGCAGCGCTTCGGCGTGCGTCCTACTCTGCTGATCGCTCTCGGCACGATGGCGGCGGGTGTGGCGTTGTCGTCGCTGATGACGCATCCGTGGCAGATGGTTCTGATCTGGGGCGTGATGGTCGGCGGCTCGACGGGGGTGGCGGCGCTGTCGCTGTCGGCGACGGTGGTGACGCGCTGGTTCACCACACATCGCGGCCTTGTGATGGGGATTCTCACGGCCAGTTCGGCGACCGGCCAACTGGTGTTCCTGCCGATGCTCGCGGCCATCGCCGAGCACTACGGCTGGCGCCAGGTGGTTTGGGTCGTCGCGGGCGCGGCGGCGGTTGTATTGCCGCTGGTCGCGTTCCTGTTGCCGGAGCGGCCCGCGGACATGAAGTTGCGCCCGTTCGGCGAACCGGCCGACTCGCCGATTTCCAATTCCGTGACCAAGCAGAATCCGTTGGCCATCGCCTTCGGCACGCTCGCCATGGCGAGCAAGACGCGTGATTTCTGGCTGCTGTTCTTCAGCTTCTTTATCTGCGGCGCGAGCACCAACGGTTACGTCGGCACGCACCTGATCGCAATGTGCGGCGACTACGGCATGAGCGAAGTGCAGGGCGCCTCCTTGCTTGCCGCCATGGGCATCTTCGATCTGTTCGGCACGACGCTGTCGGGCTGGCTGTCGGACCGTTTCAATAGCCGCGTGTTGCTGTTCTGGTATTACGGTCTGCGCGGTTTGTCGTTGATGTATCTGCCGCACGCCTTCGGCATCGATTTCTTCGGGCTGCCGTTGTTCGCGGTGTTCTACGGACTCGACTGGATCGCCACTGTGCCGCCCACCGTGCGTCTCGCAACCGATGTCTACGGCAAGGAAGCGGCGCCGGTCGTGTTCGGCTGGGTGGTCGCCGGCCACCAGCTCGGTGCGGCCTTCGCGGCGCTCGGCGCGGGCATGCTGCGCGCGAGCCTCGGCACGTACACGGTGGCGTCGATGATTTCCGGCGGGCTGTGCCTGGTTGCCGCAGTGATCGTGCTGCGGATCAACCGGCCAGCCAAGGTGCCGGAGCCGCAAGCGGCCTAAAGCTGCGGCCCTGTGCACTGCGAACAAAGCGCCCTAGAGCAAACGGCCTCATACGAGGCCGTTTGCCATTGCAGCAGAAGTGAAAACTAAGTGTGCACTTGTTGGAGCGCTAGCGGCTCAGCCCGGTTATGCTATGAAGCCCCGGGCAGCCGCCCGTCGATCATGAATTTCGACCGAGAGAAGCGCATGACCAACAAACCCGCCCCTACCGCAGTTGCTATTCACGAGCTGATTGCAGGTCGCTGGAGCCCGCGCGCCTATTCGAGCGAGCCGGTGAGCCGCGAGGATCTGCATTCGGTGCTCGAAGCGGCACGCTGGGCGCCGTCTTCGTATAACGCGCAACCGTGGCGTTTCCTCGTATTCGACCGTAGCGTCGATGAAGTCTCGTTCAAGCAGGCTTTCGCCACGCTGGTGCCGTTCAACCAGGGTTGGAATGCGTCGGCGCCGGTGCTGATCGCGGTGACCACGCACACGCTCACCAACAAGGGCGAAGTGAACCGTTGCGCGCCGTACGACGCGGGTGCTGCCGCGATGGCGCTGGTGCTGCAGGCACATGCGCTTGGTCTTGCTGCGCATCAGATGAGCGGCTTCGATCCGAACGCGTTCCGCACGGCGTTCAAGCTGCCGCACGACGTCGATGTGATCGCGATCATTTCGCTCGGCCATTACGGCGACGTCGATAAACTCGATCCGGTGCTGCGCGAGCGCGAGAAGTCGGTGCGTCAGCGTTTGCCGCTTGCTGACATCGCTTATGGCGGTGGCTGGAAGAAGGCGTTCTGAGCATCTTGCAGCCTTGGTGGTGAAAAAAACGCGCGGCGCTGACCGCGCGTTTTTTATTCCGGATTGTCAGCGGCGCTCTTAGACAAGTCGTTCGTTTCCCGCCGTCCGAGTCGTTCGAGGCGCGTGCTTCATTCCTCGCCGTCCGCGACGCTCGAAAGCGGCGTGGCGACATTCTCAAGCGACTTGCGCTCCGCATCCACACCCCAGATCGCGACGATCACCGCGGCGGCGAGCATCAGCCCCGAGCCGACCAGATAGCCGAAAAACACTTCGCTACGCTGATGCGTATCGATCAGACGGCCGAAAAACGCCGGGCCGATGATGCCGCCCAGAGCAGTGCCGAACGCGTAGAACACCGCGATCGCCAACGCGCGGATTTCCAGCGGAAATGATTCGCTGACAGTCAGGTACGCCGAACTCGCGGCTGCCGAGGCGAAGAAGAAAACGACCATCCACGCGATCGTCTGCGTCACGACGGTAAGCATGTGCTGCTCGAACAGATAGCCGCTCAGCGTCAGCAGGATGCCGGACAGCGCGTAAGTCGTGGCGATCATCTTGCGTCGCCCGATGACGTCGAAGAGCCGACCGAGTACCAGCGGTCCAAGAAAGTTGCCGAGCGCGAACGGCAACAGATACCAGCCGATATGGTCGCCCGGCACCTGATAGAACTCGGTCAGCACCAGCGCATAGGTGAAAAAGATCGCGTTGTAGAAGAATGCCTGCGCGGTCATCAACGACAGGCCGACCAGCGCGCGCCGTCGGTGCACGTTGAACAGCGTGTGAAACACCTCGCGCAGCGGCGTATGTCCGCGTGCCCGCAGTCTTAGCCGCGTGAGGTCGTCGTCGGCGAGTGCATGGCCTTCGCCTCGAAAGCGCGTTTCGATGCCGTCGACGATCGAATGCGCGTGACGTTCGCCGCCATGCGTCAGCAGCCAGCGCGGACTTTCGGGCACCCAGATGCGCATCGGCAGAATCCCCAGCGCCAGTACCGCGCCGATGAAGAAGCAGGCGCGCCAGCCCCAGTCGCCCGGCAGCAGATTCGGGTCGAGCAGGACCAGCGAACCCGCCGCGCCGAGCCCCGCGCCGACCCAGAAGGTGCCGTTGATGCCGAGATCGGTCCAGCCGCGCACCCGCGCTGGCGTGAATTCCTGGATCGTCGAATTGATCGCCGTATATTCGCCACCGATGCCTGCGCCGGTGAGAAAGCGAAACAGCAGAAAACTGGCGAGATTCCACGAAAAAGCGGTCGCCGCGGTAGCGGCCAGATACAGCGCGAGCGTGATGAAAAACAGCTTGCGACGGCCGAGCCGGTCGGTCAGCCAGCCGAAGCCGAGCGCGCCGAGCACGGCGCCGGCAATGTAGGAGCTGCCGGCGAGGCCCACGTCGGCGTTGGTAAAGCGCAACGATGGGCTAGACTTCAACGCACTTGCGACAGCGCCTGCGAGCGTCACTTCGAGACCGTCGAGCAACCACGTCACGCCCAGCGCGACGACGATCTGCGAGTGAAAGCGTCCCCACGGCAAGCGGTCGAGCCGCGAGGGCAGGTCGGTTTCAATAACGACGGCGTTTTTCTCGTGGACAGCGGCGGTAGGCGGCGCGCTCATTGCTGCAAGTCTCCTGATTATCGAAAATTGGCGGCGTATCCTGTCGAATTCAGCAATTTTTGTTCCGTCGAGCGGACCTTGGTCAGTATTGCGGGCATCCCGGAAAGCGTCAGTTGATGCTGATTGGGCTTTCGTGATACAAAGCCGCTCCCCTTTCTGTCCGCGCCAGCCGTGAGCGGCGATTCCTGCCATGAACTATTGCGCGATTGACTTCGGTACTTCCAATTCGGCCGTGGCCGTCCCTGATGGCGCTGCGCTTAGGCTTGCGCCGGTCGAGGGCGCCTATACGACGCTGCCGACCTCCGTCTTTTTCAACACCGACGAGAACACCCGCGAATTCGGGCGCGCGGCGTTGGCGGCGTACATCGACGGTTTCGACGGCCGTCTGATGCGCTCGATGAAAAGTATTCTCGGCTCGCCGCTCGCCGAGAATTCGACCGATCTCGGCGATGGTTCGGCGATCAAGTACACGGACATCATCGCGATTTTCGTCGACCATCTGAAGCGCTCGGCCGAGAAAAGCACTGGCGGCCCGATCAGCCGCGCCGTGCTGGGCCGTCCCGTGTTCTTCGTCGACGACGATCCGCGCGCGGACCAGATGGCGCAGAAGCAGCTCGAAGCGGCGGCGCGGTCAGTCGGTTTGCGGGAGATTCACTTTCAGTATGAGCCGATCGCGGCTGCGTTCGACTACGAATCGCATCTGACGGAAGAGGGGCTCGTGCTGGTGGCCGACATCGGCGGCGGTACGTCGGACTTTTCGCTGGTGCGGGTGGGGCCGGAGCGGGTGAAGCGCGTCGAACGCAAAGACGACGTGCTGGCCCACCACGGTGTGCATGTTGCGGGCACGGATTTCGACCGCCGTGTCGAACTGGTGACGATCCTGCGCGAACTCGGCTATCAGACGCTCGACCCCGAAGGCCGTGAGATTCCGAGCCGCATTTATTTCGATCTGGCCACCTGGCACCTGATCAACACGGTCTACGCCCCGAAGCGCGTCAGCGAACTCGCGCTCATGCGGCATCTGTTCCTCCAGACCAAACATCACGACCGCCTGATGCGCGTTGTGGAACGCCGCTTGGGCCATGCATTGGCTGCTCACGCGGAAGAAGCGAAGATCGGCGTGGCGGCGGGTGGCGAGACCGTGATCGACCTCGACGAGGTGGAAGACGACCTCCGCCTGGCATTCGACGAAGCACAGCTCATCAAGGCCGGTCAGGACGAGACGCAGCGCATCGTGCAGGCGGCGCGCGATACGGTGCAGGCGGCCGGAGTGGCCCCGCGCGACGTCAACGCGATTTACTTCACGGGTGGCTCGACCGGATTAGCGTTTCTATCGGGCGCATTGGCCGCGGCATTTCCGGATGCCAAAGCGGTATTCGGTGACCGTCTCGCCAGCGTCGCGACAGGTCTCGGTATTCACGCGCGGCGTCTGTTCGGATAACCAAATTGATCAAACGCATACTGCGGAGATAATCGCCGCATACTGTTACGACGAATATAAAAAAAACCCCGCCGAGGCGGGGTTTTTTGCGTCCAGAAGGAAGCGTGCTTGCTTACACCGGCTTGATGTTAGCAGCTTGCTTGCCCTTCGGGCCCGTCTTCACTTCAAACGTAACCTTTTGGTTTTCTTGCAGCGTCTTGAAGCCTTCCGTGCGGATTTCCGAGAAATGCGCGAACAGATCTTCGCCGCCGCCGTCCGGCGTGATGAAGCCAAAGCCCTTTGCGTCATTGAACCACTTGACGGTACCGGTTTCCATATTACTTGTTCCTAAAGATGGTAAATAAGGCCGAAGCCCAATGGGTGCGCATGAAAATCAAGGAAGGGGTAATGGGACCAACCGGAGTACCGTTGATGGGCGAACTACGAAAGACCAATTCACTCGCCGCTTGAAATCCTGCCCGAACATTATACGGCGATTTCGGGCGAAGGTCAACACTCTTGTCCCAACTTTACAAGATTTTGATGGATTGGCGTAGAAGTTGCTTACAAAGCTTGCTATTCGTCCGAGAATTTTGCTAGGGAGAACCCTTAGTTTCGCTGCAACGTGCGGGTGCAACCGTTAAACTACGCGCCGCGCGTCGGTTGCACCTTATTTTGGGCCGTCGCGCACGCATGCGCGTCACCCCGTCCCCAACGCCACAAGCGATGTCACGCGGTGTCGGCATGGTTCAGATGCAATCTGCATGGGACCGGAGTAAGTGCTTAACCACCGGTTCCGGCCGACATAGGAGAAGATGTGAAAAGTTCTATACAACGGAACATCGGACCGGTCGCGCTGTTGCTGACCGGCTTGGGTTCCATCATCGGATCGGGCTGGTTGTTCGGCGCGTGGAAGGCTGCAAAAATTGCCGGGCCGGCTGCCATCTGTGCATGGGTCATCGGCGCGGTGGTGATTCTCGCGATTGCCTTGACCTACGCAGAACTCGGCGCGATGTTCCCGGAGTCCGGCGGCATGGTGCGTTACGCGCGTTATTCGCACGGCGCGCTGGTTGGGTTCATCAGTGCATGGGCCAACTGGATCGCCATTGTCTCGGTGATTCCAATCGAGGCAGAAGCATCCATTCAATATATGAGCACCTGGCCGTATCCATGGGCGCATGCGCTATTCGTGGATGGGTCATTAACGACCAATGGGCTATTGCTGTCCGCGGCCCTCGTGATCATTTACTTCTTGCTGAATTACTGGGGCGTGAAGCTGTTCGCGCGCGCCAATTCGGCGATCACGGTCTTCAAGTTCCTGATTCCGGGTGCGACGATCGCTGGTCTGATGCTGTCGGGTTTCCACAAAGAAAACTTCGGCGAAGTGAGTACCTTTGCGCCGTACGGCTGGTCGGCTGTGCTGACAGCCGTGTCGACGAGCGGCATCGTGTTCGCCTTCAACGGCTTCCAGAGCCCGATCAACCTCGCCGGTGAAGCGCGCAATCCGGCCAGAAGCGTGCCGTTCGCGGTGATCGGCTCGATCCTGCTGGCGCTGGTGATCTACGTGCTGCTGCAGATCGCGTACATCGGCGCGGTGAACCCGGGCGATGTGATGAAGGGCTGGAGCCACTTCAACTTCGCTTCGCCGTTTGCCGAACTGGCCATCGCGCTGAACCTGAACTGGCTGGCTATCCTGCTGTACGTCGACGCGTTCGTCAGCCCGAGCGGTACCGGCACGACTTACATGGCGACCACCACCCGCATGATCTACGCGATGGAGCGCAACAACACGATGCCGAAGATGTTCGGCAACGTGCACCCGTTCTACGGCGTGCCGCGTCAGGCGATGTGGTTCAACCTGCTGGTGTCGTTCATTTTCCTGTTCTTCTTCCGTGGCTGGAGCTCGTTGGCGGCGGTGATCTCGGTCGCGACCGTGATCTCGTACCTGACTGGCCCGATCAGCCTGATGGCGCTGCGCCGCGCGGCGACGGATCTGGAGCGCCCGCTGCACATTCCGGGCATGAAATTCATTGCGCCGTTCGCTTTCGTGTGCGCGTCGCTGATCCTGTATTGGGCGAAGTGGCCGCTGACCGGCGAAATCATTCTGTTGATGGTCGTCGCGCTGCCGGTCTACTTCTATTTCCAGGCGAAGTCGGGTTTTGGCGGTTGGGGGCGTGACCTGAAGGCTGCATGGTGGCTCGTGGCCTACCTGCCGATCATGGCGATTCTGTCGCTGATCGGCAGCAAGGAGTTTGGCGGCCACGGCCTCCTGCCGTACGGCTGGGACATGCTGGTGGTGGCCGTGTTCTCGCTGGTGTTCTACTACTGGGGCGTGAATAGCGGCTACCGTTCGGAATACCTCGAAGAACGTCAGACGCACGACGAAGTGCTTGAAGGCATAGGCGCACACTAAGGTGCTGCGCTGAGCCCTTCGCCGGATCGCCGGACCGCCGGATCGTCATGATTCGGCCCGGTATGAAAAAAGCCCGCCTGAGTTGCTCAGGCGGGCTTTTTTGTTGGCGGCGCTTTGGCCTTGGTTAGACCTTGCTTCGGCGTTACTTAGGCGTTGAATCAGGCGGTGCCGAACACGTAATTCGTCATGGCGAGCGAGCGCTGATAGGTTCCGAGCGACTGAATCGCCAGCGAATAATCGTCGTCCGCCGCACCCAGTGCCGCGAACACGGGCAGCAGATGCTCGTCGGTCGGATGCATCAGCACCGCGTGCGGCGCCTGGCGGCGGTAGTCGAGCAACGCGTCGATGTCGTGCGCGGCGAGCCTGGCCTCGAACCAGTCGGTGAATTCGGCCACGCGCGGATCGGCATCTCCCGGGCGCGCGGAAAAATCCGCAGCGCGCAGGTTGTGCGTGATCTGGCCCGAGCCGATCACCATCACGCCGTCATCTTTCAGCGAGCGCAGCGCGCGACCCACCCGGAAGTGATGGGCGGCGTCCATGTGCGGCTGGATCGACAGTTGCGCGACCGGTATGTCGGCTTCCGGGAACATCAACAGCATCGGCACCCAGGCGCCATGGTCGAGCCCGTGCGGCTGGGCGTCGGCAAGGATGCCGTGTTCGCCGAGCAGCACCGCGGCCCGGCGCGCCATATCGGGCGCGCCGGGAGCCGGGTACTGAATCTCATACAACTGACGCGGGAAGCCGTAGAAATCGTGGATGGTCTCAGGCGCCGTGGACGTGCTCACCACCGGTTGCGCCGTGCCCCAATGGGCCGACAGCATCAGCACGCTCTCAGGGCGCGGCAATTGCGCCGACAGTGCGCCGAATTCGGCGGACGGCAGGGAAGGGTCGATCGGCAGCGTAGGTGCGCCGTGGGAGAGGTAGAGCGACGGTAAGCGATTCATGGCAGCAACGCCGCCGCGGGAATGCGGCGCGGAAGTAGGGTTGCTATCAATATAGGTCTGTACCGGCGTTTGATAAACGGGTAAAAACGGAATTGATTGTGTCGTCGGTGTTGTTAATGGCCATGGAGCGATTGTGGCGCGCCGCTCGTTAGGCCGTGGCAATGCATGGCGCCTGCCTTCGCGCCACGCGCGGCGGCAGTATGTCGCCCTGCGAATTATTCCTGCGTGCCGCGCAAACCTTGCCACGCCGGCGACATGGCCGGCCCCAACGCGAATAGATCCAGCACGCGCGCCACCGTGTGATCGACCATTTCGTCGATCGTCGTGGGTTGGTTATAGAAAGCAGGCAAGGGCGGAAAGATCACGCCACCCATTTCGGTGACAGCCGTCATATTGCGCAGATGCGCGAGGTTTAACGGCGTTTCGCGCACGAGAAGCACGAGCCTGCGGCGCTCTTTGAGCGTGACATCGGCGGCTCGGGTGATCAGGTTGTCGGAAAAACCGTGTGCGACGCTTGCCAGCGTCTTCATCGAGCACGGCGCGATCACCATGCCATCGGTCGCAAACGAGCCGGACGCGATACTTGCGCCGACGTCGCGCACCGAATGGACGACATCCGCGAGCGGATGCACGTCTTCTTTGCTCAACTGGAGTTCGTGCTGGATATTGAGCCACCCAGCGCTCGAAATCAGCAGATGGCTCTCGACGCCGCCCAGCCTGCGCAACGTCTCAAGCAACCGGATGCCGTAGATGGCGCCGGTCGCGCCGGTAATCGCAACGATCAGCCGGCGTGGCGCCGCAGCACGTGTTTCCATGGCTCGCGGCGCCTTATCGGAGGACAACAAAGGTTCGGACAGCGGCTGCTTAGGCCGCGGCGAACAGTTGCTGCAGTTCGCCCGATTCGTACATTTCCATCATGATGTCCGAGCCGCCGACGAATTCGCCCTTCACGTAGAGCTGCGGAATGGTCGGCCAGTTCGAGAACTGCTTGATACCCTGGCGGACTTCGTCGTCTTCGAGCACGTTGACGGTCTTGATTTCGCCGACGCCGCACGCCTTCAGGATCTGGATGGCGCGGCCGGAAAAGCCGCACATCGGGAACTGGGCGGTGCCCTTCATGAAGAGCACGACGTTGTTTTCGTCGACGATTTGCTTGATGCGTTGTTGCGTATCCATGACTGACCTTGCGGTTCCGTTATGTGTAGGGAATAGGCTGAAATGATAGCGGATTTCGGTAAGACCGGCCGAGGGCCGCTTCGCCACCTCGGCGATTAGGGCCATTTATCGAGGTCAGCCGGGCCATCGTCCGCCGCTGATTCGCTCGATGCCGGCGAGATCCTGCTCCGAGCGGACTTGCGTAAAACCCTGCACCGTCAGTAGACCGCGCACGGCTTCCGCCTGATCGTACCCGTGTTCGATCCACAATACGCCGTTGGCGGCCAAACGTGTGGGCGCGCCCGCGACGATCTTGCGGATCGCGCTGAGGCCGTCGGCTTCGTCGGTGAGCGCGCCGCGCGGTTCGAAGCGCAGATCGCCTTCCGACAAATGCGGATCGCCGCTCGCGATATACGGCGGATTGCTGACGATCACGTTAAAGCGCAATGCTGCGTCGAGCGAGCTGTACCAGTCGCTTTGCTGCAAGTCCACGGCGCTACCGGAGCGTTTGGCATCAAGCAGGCGCGCGGCATTACGTCTGGCCACCACCAGTGCTTCGGCGGAACGGTCCAGCGCCCAGACCTGCGCGTCGGGCCGCATCGACGCAATGGCCACGGCAATGGCGCCGGTGCCGGTACCCAGATCGAGCACGCGCGGCCGCGAGACGTTTTCCATCGCCGCCAACGCTGTTTCGACCAGCAATTCGGTTTCGGGACGTGGAATCAGCACGTCCGGCGTCACTTCGAAATCAAGCCCGAAAAATTCGCGCGCGCCGACCAGTTGCGCCACCGGCTCACCGGCGACACGCCGTGCCTCCAGAGCCCGGTATCGTTCGATTACCGGGCCGTCGAGAGCCTCATCGCTGCGCGTAATCAATTGCGTATGCCGCCAGCCGAGCACGTGCGTGAGCAGAATCCGCGCTTCGAGTGACGGCAGTGGCGAGGCGCGCAACAGCGCGGCAGGTGTGACCAGGTCCATTTGCGCTTAGTCCGCGTCGCCCAGCGATGCCAGCAACTCGGCCTGATGCTCGCTGACCAAGGCCGCGATCAATTCGTCGAGATCGCCGTCCATGATTGCGTCGAGGCGATACAGCGTCAGATTGATCCGGTGATCCGTCAGACGCCCTTGCGGAAAGTTGTAGGTGCGGATCCGCTCTGAGCGATCACCCGAGCCAATCAGGCTCTTACGCGTTGCGGCTTCCTTCGCCTGCTGCTCGTGCGACTGCTTGTCCTTGATGCGCGCGGCCAAAACCTTCAGCGCACGGTCCTTGTTCTTGTGCTGCGACCGGTCGTCCTGACATTCGACGACGATGCCCGTCGGCAAATGCGTGACGCGCACGGCCGAGTCCGTCTTGTTGATGTGCTGCCCGCCCGCGCCGGACGCGCGGAACGTGTCGATGCGCAGATCAGCCGGATTGATCTCGACTTCGCCGATTTCGTCCGCTTCCGGCATCACCGCGACCGTGCACGCCGAAGTGTGAATGCGGCCCTGCGTTTCGGTGGCCGGCACGCGTTGCACGCGATGGCCGCCCGACTCGAACTTGAGCTTGGAATAGGCTGCTTCGCCGGCGATCCGCACGATCACTTCCTTGTAGCCGCCGAGGTCCGATTCGCTCGCCGACATCATCTCCACTTGCCAGCGATTGCGCTCGGCAAAGCGCAGGTACATGCGCAGCAAATCGCCCGCGAACAGCGCGGATTCGTCGCCGCCGGTACCGGCGCGGATTTCGAGGAAGATGTTGCGGTCGTCGTTCGGGTCTTTCGGCAGCAGCATTTTCTGCAATTCGGCGCCGAGTTTTTCCATCCGCTCGCGCGCCGCGCGAATTTCTTCTTCCGCGAAGTCGCGCATCGACGCGTCCGCCAGCAGTTCCTGCGCGGTCGCCGCGTCGTTCATCGCCAGGCGCCACAGCGCGTAATGCTCCACAACCGGCCCGAGCTCGGCGTGTTCACGCGTGAGCTTGCGGTATTGGTCGAGATTCGAGGTGATGTCCTCGCGGCTCAACAGGTCGTTCAGTTCGGCCAGCCGGGTAGTGAGCTGGTCGAGCTTGCGTTGCATGCTCGTTTTCATCGGACGGGTATCGGAGCGGACTCCGGCAAAGACGACGACTAGGGGAGTGGGCAGATGCCCTGGTCAGAAGCATGTCGCGGGCCACTCAGTGTGGCGCGGACGGTGCGGCGGTGGCTGTGCCGCTAACGCTCCGTAGAACCGGAGTGTTTGTAGAAACCGCTCATCAATTCGATGAGCGTGTCACGGTTCTCGCTGCTCGCGCGATTGAGCGCGTGCGTGGGGCCGTGGATCAGTTTGTTGGTGAGCGATTGCGACAACGCTTCGAGCACCGCTGCGGGGTCCTCGCCGCGTGCGAGCATTTTCTGCGCGCGCTCGACTTCGGCGCGACGCAGCACGTCGGCCTGTGTATGCATGTGGCGGATCACCGGCACGATGCTGCGTGCGTCGAGCCATTGCATGAAGTTCTGCACACGTGTTTCGATGATCGCCTCGGCCTGCGCGACCGCGGCTTGCCGCGACGCATTGCCTTCGCGCACGATCGCGCCGAGATCGTCGACGGTGTACAGGAACACGTCTTCGAGCTTGCCGACTTCGGGTTCGATATCGCGCGGCACGGCCAGATCGACCATGAAAATCGGCCGGTGACGGCGCGCTTTCACGGCCCGCTCGACGGCGCCCAGCCCGATGATTGGCAAGGTGGACGCGGTGCACGACACGATGATGTCGAACTCATGCATGCGGGCAGGCAGTTCCGAAAGCGGAATGGCCCGGCCGTTGAAGCGTTCAGCGAGGCGGGTGCCGCGCTCAGCCGTGCGATTGGCGACGACGAGTTCGCGTGGCTGCTGTGCCGCGAAGTGCGTAGCGCACAACTCGATCATTTCGCCCGCGCCGATGAACAGCACGCGCTGGTTTGAAATCTTGTCGAAAATCCGCTGTGCGAGCCGCACGGCGGCTGCCGCCATGGAAACCGACTGCGCGCCGATTTCCGTCGTGCTGCGCACTTCTTTCGCAACGGCGAAGGTGCGCTGGAACAACTGGTTCAGATAGGTGCCGAGCGCACCGGCTTCAGACGCCGTGCGTACCGCGTCCTTCATTTGTCCGACGATTTGGGTCTCGCCCAGCACCATCGAATCGAGTCCCGAGGCAACGCGGAACGCGTGACGCACGGCTTCCGACTGCGGCAGCGCGTAGACATGCGGCGCGAGTTCGTCGACGGGGAGGTTGTGGTACTTCGAGAACCACTGGATCGCGGCTTCACGCACGGCCTGGTCGTCGGTCGCGCAGTAGAGTTCGGTGCGGTTACAGGTGGACAGAATCGCAGCTTCCGGCGCCGTGCGGGCGGTGCGGCCAAGCCAGACGCTCTTGAAGGTGTCCAGTGCAGGCTTGATCTGTTCGAGCGGAAACGCTACGCGTTCGCGCAAGGCGACAGGCGCAGTGTGGTGATTGATTCCGATCGTTAGAAGCTGCATATGGGGAGCTATGGTTTAGCTCAATATTATAGCGTTTCCACAATTCTTACATTGTGGATGCGTCACCCGGCCTCCACAATGGCGTCCGGCGGGATGGCGTCGAGTTGGTAGCCATAGCCGTAGAGCGGTGTCAGGCAGTACCCGTGCTCGGGTCGCAACTGCAACTTGGTCCGCACGCGCGATGCATGGGTGTCGACGGTGCGCGACTGTACGTCGCGGCGGCGAGTCCAGACCGTTTCGAGAATATGCGCGCGCGACACCGGCCGTGACAGATTGGAAAACAGCAGCAGCGCAAAGCGGAACTCCTTCGGCGTCAGGGCGACCGTCTGATTACGGAAGCTGACGGCGAACTGCGCCGCGTCGAACGCATAGCCACCGATCGTGTCGCGCCGCCGGTTGGACGGTCGCCGCAGGCCCGCGCGCCGTAGCAGCGCGTCCACTCGGGCCAGCATTTCCGGGCCGCGGACCGGTTTGGTCAGACAGTCGTCGGCACCGGCGTGCAGCACGGCGACAATCTGGCTCTCGCGTGGCTCCGACAGCAGCACGATCACCGGCAAGTTCGGCAGGATCGAGCGGGCGCGCGGAATCAGGTCTTCGGCGCAATGGTCGCCGGCCCAGTTTTCAGTGATGAGAAGATCGAAGAATTCGTCGGCGGCGCGATGAAGAAACGGCGTGCTCGCTGTGAAGTGCTGGCACGCATGGCCGCCGGCAAAGATCAGCCGGCCGACCAGGGTGGCGTGCCGTAGATCCGGCTCGATAAGGGCGATTCGCATGGCACGCTTTCAGCTTGGCAATTACCCGGACTAGGTTTCTCCGTAAGGCTTACAGCTTGCCTAACATCACCCCGACCCCTAAACTCAACCGCTATGCGGAAAGCGCCGTGCTGAACCTCTATAGTTAATGAGACAAAAATGCTATCTGTGTTGGCCTCTTGCGCCCATGAGACGAATCTGAAATTGCGCGAGACCTGGCGCTAATGGGGTGGCCCGGAATCCTGGTGCTGGGCGCGGTGATTGGCCTGGCGGGTTGGTGGCTGCATCCGCTGCGCCGCTCGAGCCGCGCCTTATGGTGGGTGGCGCTCCTGACCGGCGTGCTGGGCGCGGGTGTTGCGCGCATGGCCGGCAACGTGGTTGGTCTCTTTCATGATGGCGATACGCTCGAATGGCCGGTATGTACCGCCGTCGCGCTGATCGCCGTTGCCGTGACGGTCGGCTTGCTTTCCCGTCGATGAATACTTGCAGGTGACTCCGATGAATGCCCGACTCCCCGAAACTTCCTCCATCCCCGAACGGCTCGCGACATTGCGCAATGCGATGGCACGCGAAGGTGTAGCCGCCTATCTGGTGCCGTCCTCAGATCCACATCTTTCCGAATACCTACCTGGGCGCTGGCAAGGCCGGCAGTGGTTGTCGGGCTTCACCGGCTCGGCCGGCACGCTCGTCGTGACCGCCGATTTCGCTGGCGTGTGGACCGACAGCCGCTATTGGGAACAAGCCAACGCACAACTGGCCGGCACCGGCGTTCAGTTGATGAAGATGACCGGCGGCCAGCAGACCGCGCCGCATTTCGAATGGCTTGCGCAGAACGTCGCGACCGGCGATACGGTCGGCGTGGACGGTGCCGTGCTGGGTGTGTCGGCGGCGCGCGCTTTGAGCCAGGCGCTTTCCGCGCACGGCGTGAAGCTGCGCACGGACGTCGATCTGTTCGACGCGATCTGGCCGCAGCGCCCGTCGCTGCCCGTCGCAGCCGTGTTCGAGCATGCCGCGCCGCACGCGAGCGTCGCCCGTTCGGAAAAGCTCGCGCAGATTCGCCGTGCGATGGCGGAAAAGGGCGCGCAGTGGCACTTCATTTCCACGCTCGACGACCTCGCATGGCTTTTGAATCTGCGCGGCGCCGACGTCAGCTATAACCCGGTGTTCGTGGCGCACGCGCTGATTGGTCCGGAAAGCGCGTCGCTCTTCGTCGCCGACGGCAAGGTGCCGCAAGCGCTGGCCGATGCGCTCGCACGCGACGGCATCAGCGTCGAGCCCTACGCGAAGGCGGCAGAAGCGCTGGTCGCGCTGCCGGCCGGCAGCACGCTGCTGATCGACCCGCGCCGCATTACCTATGGCTCGCTGCAGTCGGTGCCGGCCACGGTGAACGTCGTCGAGGCGGTCAATCCGTCCACGTTCTTCAAGTCGCGCAAGACCCAGGCAGAAGCGGAGCATGTGCGCGAGACGATGGAACAGGACGGCGCGGCGCTCGCCGAATTCTTCGCGTGGTTCGAAGGCGCGCTGGGTCGCGAAACGATCACCGAACTGACGATCGACGAGCGCCTGACGGCAGCCCGCGCACGCCGTCCGGGCTTCGTGTCGCTGAGCTTTGCGACGATCGCCGGCTTCAACGCGAACGGTGCGATGCCGCACTACCGCGCGACCAATGAGTCGCATTCGGTGATCGAGGGCAACGGCCTGTTGCTGATCGATTCTGGCGCGCAGTATCTGAGCGGTACGACCGACATCACCCGCGTTGTGCCGGTCGGCACCATCAGCGAGGCACAGCGGCGCGATTTCACGATCGTGCTGAAAGGCACCATGGCGCTGTCGCGCGCGAAATTCCCGCGCGGCGTCCGTTCGCCGATGCTCGACGCGATCGCCCGCGCGCCGATCTGGGAAGCCGGCGCCGATTACGGTCATGGCACCGGTCACGGCGTGGGCTATTTCCTGAACGTGCACGAAGGCCCCCAGGTGATTTCGCACTACGCGCCGGCCGAACCGTGCACCGCGATGGAAGAAGGCATGATCACCTCGGTCGAGCCGGGTATCTACCGGCCGGGCCAGTGGGGCGTGCGGATCGAAAACCTGGTGCTGAACGTGAAGGCGGAGAAAACCGAGTTCGGCGATTTCCTCAAGTTCGAGACGCTGACGCTGTGCCCGATCGATACACGCTGCCTCGACCTGTCGCTGTTGCGTGACGACGAGCGTGCATGGCTCAACGCCTATCACGAGATGGTGCGCACGCGCCTGTTGCCGCATGTGTCGGGCGAGGCCAAGGCGTGGCTCGAGTTGCGTACGCAAGCTATCTGATCTCATCGCCACGACCTTACTGACGGAGCGTGCATGGCCATCAAGGCAGTCGTGTTCGATTTCGGCGGCGTGCTGATCGACTGGAGCCCCGAGTACCTGTATCGCCAGTTGATCCCTGACGAAACGCAGCGCCGCTGGTTTCTGACGCACGTTTGTTCGATGGATTGGGTGATCCGTCAGGACGGTGGTCAGCCGATCGTCGAGGGGACAAACGAGCTGATCGCGAAGTTTCCCGATCACGCGTCACTGATCCGCGCGTTCTACGAACGCTGGCACGAGATGGTGCCCGGTGTGCTGGAAGCGGGCGTGGCGATCATGGAAAAGCTCGAAGCGGTCGATGTGCCGCTCTTCGGGCTGACGAACTGGTCGGCGGAGACGTTTCCGTATGCGTGGGAGCATTTCCCCGTGCTGCGGCGCTTCCGCGACATCGTCGTGTCGGGCCGGGTGAAGCTGGTGAAGCCCGATCCGGCGATCTTCGCGGAAATGCGTCAGCGGATCGAGGCGCAACTGCCGGGCATCCAGCCGGGCGAACTCGTCTTCATTGACGACAATCTGAAAAACGCCGAGGCCGCGACGACACTCGGCTGGCACGGTGTGCATCACACGAGCGCCGCAAAAACGGAAGCAGGACTGCGCGAATTGGGCGTGCCGGTCTAAGCGCGAGATGCCGCGTTCCGGGGATGCCGGTTAAAGCGGCGACGCATGGCGCGTCTTCGCTTTAATGGCACCGCCTGCGTCGGCCCAAGTCTGCCTACTGACCGAGCAGATTTTTCAACGCGTTACCCAATCCTTTCACTGTCTCCCCGGCGCCCTTCGCCAAGCCTTCGACGCTCACGCCCATCGCTTTCGCAAAACCGGCGCCAAGGCGCGTCATCAGACTTTCCTGCACCGAAAACTTCGGGTCGCGCAAATTCCCATCCAGTACGAAATGTAGCGTGATGTCGCCGTTGTGCATCTTGAGTGCGGCGATGGCGGCTTGGGTCGGAATCGACATGAAGGTGTCGAGCGGGTTGTCGCTGTCGGCGAGTTGCAGATGGTGGATCGTCACCGTGCCGGGTGCATGCAGTTGAAAGTTGCGCACCGTCGAGTCGACTGTCAGGTCGACCGTGCCGCCCGTCACTTGCGCCTTCGCGCCGGTTTTTTTCAACAGGTACGGATCCAGCATGACAACATCGACGCCGCGTAATGTGCTGGTGGTCTGCGAATCCTTGCTGGCAATCTTGATCCACCCGCCGAACGAAACGGTGCCAGTATGCGTTGGGCCCTTGATCGAGCCGGTGACGTTGACATTGGTCGGTTCGGTGAGCGCGGGCAGATGCAGGTGATCGACAGTTGCGTTGGCGTTGCTGACCGTCACTTTGAATGCCGGTGGGCCGACCGTCATGTCGTAGAAATGAAAGTTGCCTTGCTCGAAGCTAACGTGATCGACCAGTTTTTCGCGGGAGCCGGGGGGTGCCGCGCCGCCGGCTTCCTCGTCGTTCGAGCCGTTGATCGGGCCGTTGATCGATTGCCGCAGATTCGGCATCAGGCGGATCGCACCGTCCTTGGTTCGCAGCACGGCAATGTCGAAGCCGCGCACCATCACGCTGCGAATATGCATGCGCCGCGCGAGCAGATCGCGGATGTCGGGCGTGATGGTGATTTCGTCGGCACGTAGCGGATCGCCGGCGGGCCAGCCGGGCGGCGCCTTGAGCAGAACGTTGGTGAGATGGACGGAAGTGAGGCCGACCCGGATGCTTTCGGCGCTGCCTAATGGTCCGAGCGCCACAATGATGCGTTCTTTGACTTCGCGCTGCGCGAACTGCAGCGCACCGACCGCGACGACGATCAGCACCAGCAGCAGGCCACCTGCGGCAATCGCCCAGCGCTTGGCCTTCGACATCGCCATGCTTGCCTCCTCGTCGCCGCGCTGGGCGCGGTGTGGGTGTGATCGGCCGGTTTGTGCGCCCGTTGGACGCACAGTTATTTGATAGGGCGGAGTTCCTGCATCCCGCCGGGACGACGTGTATCACCGCCGTGGCACGCAAGGCGTGTGCCCTACCACCTATCCGGCAAACGCACGGTAATTGCGGCGTACAACGATGAGCAAAATGACCGGGCAAATGGCCGGCAAAACGCGCCGACCGGGCGGTCAGCAAAGCGGTCTACAAAACTTCAGCAATAAAAAGACCCGCAAAACAGCCCGCTCATCAACCAACGAGCGGGCCGCCAGCCTAGCGATTTATCGCGCGATCGGCTTGTAACGCAGACGCTTCGGACGTGCAGCTTCTTCACCGAGGCGGGCACGCTTGTCAGCTTCGTATTCCTGGTAGTTGCCGTCGAAGAACGTGATTTGCGAATCGCCTTCGAACGCCAGGATGTGCGTCGCGATCCGGTCGAGGAACCAGCGATCGTGCGAGATCACCATGACGGAGCCGGCGAATTCGAGCAACGCGTCTTCAAGCGCGCGCAGCGTTTCGACGTCCAGGTCGTTCGACGGTTCGTCCAGCAGCAGCACGTTGCCGCCCGCGATCAGCGTTTTCGCCAGATGCAGCCGGCCGCGCTCACCGCCCGACAGATTGCCAACGGTCTTTTGCTGATCGCCGCCCTTGAAGTTGAAGCGGCCGATGTACGCGCGCGAAGGCGTTTCGTACTTGCCGACAGTCAGCACGTCCGCACCACCGGAGATTTCTTCGAACACGGTCTTCGAGCCGTCGAGTGCGTCGCGGCTTTGATCCACGTACGCGAGCTTGACCGTCGGGCCTTGCACGATCTCGCCCGAATCCGGTTGTTCGCGGCCGGTCAGCATGCGGAACAGCGTCGACTTACCGGCGCCGTTCGGCCCGATGATGCCGACGATCGCGCCCGCCGGAATCTTGAAGCTGACGTCGTCGAGCAGCAGACGGTCGCCGTACGATTTTCTGACGTTCTTGAACTCGATCACCTCATTACCCAGGCGGTCGCCGACCGGGATGAAGATTTCCGAGGTCTCGTTGCGCTTCTGGTAGTCCTGGCTGTTCAGTTCCTCGAAGCGGGCGATACGCGCCTTCGACTTTGCCTGACGGCCCTTCGGATTCTGGCGCACCCACTCCAGTTCCTTCTTGATCGCCTTCTGACGCGCCGATTCCGACGACTCTTCCTGCTTCAGGCGCTCTTCCTTCTGGTCGAGCCAACTGCTGTAGTTGCCCTTCCAGGGAATGCCGTGACCGCGGTCGAGTTCGAGAATCCACTCGGCTGCGTTATCGAGGAAGTAGCGATCATGGGTGACGGCGACGACGGTGCCCGGGAAGCGTGTGAGGAACTGTTCGAGCCAGTCGACCGATTCCGCGTCCAGGTGGTTGGTCGGCTCGTCGAGCAGCAGCATGTCCGGCTTTTCGAGCAGCAGCTTGCACAGCGCGACGCGACGCTTTTCGCCGCCCGACAGATGTTCGATCTTCGCGTCCCATGCAGGCAGACGCAGCGCGTCGGCGGCGATTTCGATCTGTTGTTCGGCGCTGCCGTCGGTGGTGGCGAGAATGGCCTCGTACTTCGCCTGCTCGGCGGCGAGCGCGTCGAAGTCGGCGTCCGGCTCAGCGTAGGCTGCGTAGATTTCGTCCAGTTTCTTTTGTGCGCCGAAGACGTCGCCGAGACCTTCCTCGACCGCTTCACGCACCGTCTTGGTCGGATCGAGCTTCGGTTCCTGCGGCAGATAGCCGATGTTCAGGTTCGGCATCGGAGTGGCTTCGCCCTCGATGTCCTTGTCCACACCGGCCATGATGCGGATCAGCGTCGATTTGCCCGAGCCGTTCAGGCCGAGCAAGCCGATCTTCGCGCCGGGGAAGAACGACAGCGAGATGTCTTTCAGGATTTGACGCTTGGGCGGCACGATTTTGCCGACCCGGTTCATGGTGAAGACGTATTGGGCCATTTGCTTGCAATAGACGTTGACGACGCCGGCCGCGTGGGGGCGGGCGGTCGTGGGTGGATGGGTAATGGGTGTTGTAGCCGGGCGGTGCGCCCGGCGCCAGCCGGCGCGGCGTCGAACTCGGCGTCGAACTTCGCGACGCCCCGCGCGCGGGCGGGTTGTGCAGATGGCATTGTACTTCGGGGCGGGGGTGGGGCGGCAGAGGGCACCCCTCGCGACGTCAGTTCGCGCGCCGTCCACTCGCCGGATCGAAGAAATGCAGATGCTGCGCGGGCAGCGAGACTTGCAGCGCTTCGCCAGCCGGGGGGCGGTGCGTGTGCGGCAGCCGCACGGTCACGTCGTGCTTGCCCCAGCGGCCGTGCGCGAGGTTGTCCGCGCCGAGCAGTTCGCAGGAATCGACGGTCAACGTGGCGTTGGATGCGTCCGCTTGACCCGGCGTCATGTGCTCGGGGCGAATGCCGAGCGTCCATTCGCGGCCCTTCGCAACTTCCCGGCCGATCGATGCCACGCCTGTAAGCGGCAGTTTCGGACCGTTGCCAGCCACTTCAAACGTCAAGCCGTCATCCGACACGCGGCCTTCCAGCAGATTCATCCCCGGTGAGCCGATGAAGCTCGCGACGAACACCGTCGCCGGCCGCTCGTAGACCTCGGTCGGCGCGCCGATCTGCTCCGCGTGACCCTTGTTCATCACGATTACGCGTTGCGCCAGCGTCATCGCTTCGATCTGATCGTGGGTGACGTACAGGCTGGTCGTGGCAAGCCGTGCATGCAGGCGCTGGATTTCGAGGCGCATTTGCACGCGCAGGCGTGCATCGAGATTGGACAGCGGCTCATCGAACAGAAACACCGCCGGCTCGCGCACGATCGCGCGGCCCATGGCGACACGTTGTCGTTGCCCGCCGGACAACTCGCGCGGCTTGCGTGCGAGCAGCGGACCAAGCTCGAGAATCTGCGCCGCAGCGTCCACGCGCTTCGCAATCTGCGCGCGATCGACGCCCGCAATCTTCAGCGCGTAGCCCATGTTTTCGGCGACGCTCATATGCGGATACAGCGCGTAGTTCTGGAACACCATCGCGATGTTGCGATCTTTCGGCTCCAGGCGATTGACCACTTTGCCGGAGATCGAGACGGTGCCGTCGGAGATGCCTTCGAGCCCGGCCACCATCCGCAGCAAGGTCGATTTGCCGCAACCCGACGGACCGACCATCACGACGAACTCGCCGTCCGAGACGTCCACATCGATGCCGTGCAACACGAACTGTTTGCCGTCGTAGGTCTTTTTAACGCCTTGCAGAGTCAGTGCAGCCATGCTGTTTTAGCCTTTTCGTTGCTTGCCGCGCGTGCCACGCTTTGCGCGGCGTTCTTTATTTGTCCAACGCCGAAGCTCGCCCAAGCTGCGCGAGTTACTTCTCCGAGTCCACCAGTCCGCGCACGAACCAGCGTTGCATCGTCAGCACGACGGCGAGCGGCGGCAGCATCGCGAGCAGCGTCGCGGTCATCACGAGATGCCATTCGGTTGCGGTATCGCCGGAGGCGATCATGCTTTTGATGCCGACCACGGCCGTGGTCAGCGATTGCTGGCTTGTAATCAGGATCGGCCATAGATACTGATTCCAGCCGTAAATGAACGTGATGACAAAGAGCGCCGCCATGTTCGTTTTTGACAGAGGCAGCACCACGTCCCAGAAGAATCGCATTGCGCCCGCGCCGTCGATACGCGCCGCTTCCATCAGTTCATCGGGCAGCGTCATGAAGAATTGCCTGAACAGGAACGTGGCGGTGGCCGATGCGATCAGCGGCAACGTCAACCCGCTATACGTATTGCTCATATGCATCGACGACACGACTTGCACGGTCGGAAAGATGCGCACTTCGACCGGCAGCATCAGCGTGACGAAGATCAGCCAGAACGACAAATTGCGAAACGGAAAGCGGAAAAACACGATCGCATACGCGGAGATCATCGAGATGGCGATCTTGCCGATCGAAATCACCAGCGCCATGACGAGGCTGTTGAACAGCATGCGGCCGAACGGCGCCGCCGCATTGCCGCTGCCATGCGACCAGACCGTCGAGATGTTCTCGAACAGATGCGTACTCGGCACTAGTGACAGCGGCACGCTGAACACCTCGTACTCGCTCATCGTCGCCGCGCAAAACGCGACGTACACCGGAAACACCACCAGCACGACGCCGAGAATCAGCACCGCATGGCAGAAGAGGTCGAAACCGCGGCGGTTCTCGATCATGAGTATTGAACCCTGCGTTCGATGAAGCGGAATTGCACGACCGTCAACGCGACGACGATCACCATCAGGATGACGGACTGCGCACCCGAGCTGCCGATGTCCAGCCCCTGAAAGCCTTCGGCGAAAATCTTGTAGATCAGCGTGCGGGTGGACTGGGCCGGGCCGCCGCCGGTGGCGGCGTCGATCACCGGGAAGGTGTCGAAGAACGCGTAGGTGATATTGATCACCAGCAGGAAGAAGCTGGTCGGCGAAAGCAGCGGCAGGGCGATGCCGAAGAAGCGCCGCACCGGACCGGCGCCGTCGATGGCCGCCGCTTCGATCAGTGAGCGCGGAATCGCCTGCAAGCCGGCGTAGAAGAACAAAAAGTTATAACTGACCTGCTTCCACACCGAAGCCAGCACCACCAGAAACATCGCCTGGCCCGCATTCAATGCGTGATTCCAAACGATGCCGTACTTGGCGAGCGCATAGGTGACGAGGCCGATGCTCGGATTGAACAGGAACGACCACAACACGGCGGCGATCGCGGGCGCGACCGCATACGGCCAGATCAGCAGGGTCTGATAAGCCTTGGCGCCGCGTGTCACGCGATCCGCGCAGACCGCCAGCAGAAGCGAAATCACCAATCCGAACACGGTGACGAGCGCACAGAAAATCAGCGTCGTATTGAACGACGACAGGTAAAGCGGATCGGCGAACAACTGCTTGAAATTGGCAAGCCCGACAAACTCGCTCGACGTGCCGAACGCGTCCTGACTCTGCGTGGATTGCCACAGCGCTTCGCCTGCCGGCCACAGAAAGAACAGCAGCGTGATCAGGAGTTGCGGCGCGACGAGCAGGTAGGGCAGCACGCTGGTGCCGAAGCTGGAGCGCTTTTCCATCGAAGTTTCCTAGGTTCTGCTGCAACAACAGGTTTCGGTGCGAGCGCACCGAAACCTTGCCGGTTCGTGCTTGGTTAGTTACCGGCTTTCTCGAAGCGGCGCAGCAACTCGTCGCCACGCGACACCGACGAATCGAGCGCTTGTTGCGGCGTCTTCTTGTCCGCCCACACCTGTTCGAGTTCTTCGTCGATCACGGTGCGGATCTGCGGCATGTTGCCCAGACGCAAGCCTTTCGTGTACGGCAGCGGCGGTTTGTTGAGCATCTGCTTGATCGCGGTATCGCTGCCCGGATTCTTCTCGTAGAAGCCTTGCTGCTGGGTCAGCTGATACGCGGCGGTTGTGACCGGCAGATAGCCGGTGTCCTGGTGCCACTTCGCGGCAACCGGCGCCGACGACAGATAAGACATGAATTTCGCCACGCCCTTGTACACCGCCGGATCTTTACCCGACAGCACCCACAGGCTCGCCCCGCCGATGATCGCGTTCTGCGGCGCGCCCTTCACGCTGGCGTCGTACGGCATCATGCCGGTGCCAAAATTAAACTTCGCGTACTTCTTGATTGTGGCAAGCGAGCCCGACGAGTTCGTAATGATCCCGCAGTCACCGCTATAGAACTTCGACACCGGTTCGTCCTTGCGGCCGACGTACGTGAAGGTGCCTTCCTTCTGCATGTTCTGCAGGAACTGGATGTGCGCGACCTGCAGCGGCTTGTTGAATTCGAGCTGCGCGTCGGCGCCGTCGAACCCATTGTTCTTCGACGCGAACGGGGCGCCATGCCAGGCGCTATAGTTTTCGAGCTGAATCCAGCTCTGCCAGCCCGACGAATAACCGCACGCCATGCCCGACGCCTTCAGCTTCTGTGCGTCCACCTGCAATTCGGCCCAGGTTTTCGGCGGCTGATTCGGATCGAGCCCGGCTTTCTTGAACGCGTCCTTGTTGTAGTACAACACTGGCGTCGAGCTGTTGAATGGCATCGAGATCAGTTCGCCGGTCTTGGAGTCGCTGTAATAGCTGGCGATGGTCGGCACGAAGGCCTTTTCGTCGAGCGGTACGCCGGCTTGCTTGAATACTTCCGAGACCGGGATCACGGCTTTCTTCGCCTGCATCATTGTCGCGGTGCCGACTTCGTAGACCTGCAGAATGGCCGGCGCGTTGCCGCTGCGATAAGCCGCGATGCCGGCGGCGAGGGTCTGGTCGTAGCTGCCCTTGAACACCGGTACGATCTTGTAGTCGCTTTGCGACGCGTTGAACGCGTTGGCGATGTCGTTCAGACGCTCACCGAGGGCGGCTTCCATGGCGTGCCAGAACTGGATTTCAGTGGCGGCATGGGCTGCCTGGCTAATGCCGAGGCTCAGCACGGCGGCAACGGAAAGTGAACGGAATAACGGCTTGCAACGCATCGATTTGATCTCCTTTGTCGACCGGAGTTAGCGCTTTAGCGCTTACTCCGGTCCCATGCAATTGATTGCTGACGGAACGGGCGCAGATGGGAATCGCGCGATTCTATTTGTGTTCGATGACAGTCCGGCGTCAGGTGCCTGGCGGAGGCCCGCTTTTTGACAGGCGCCGACTGCCGCAATTTAACATCGGCTGTCACGAAACGGAAACAATGCACGCTTGATCAGCGTGCTTATTAATCAGGATTCCAGATGCAGAGTTCAGTACGATTGGCGGTTTTCGGCTCGATAGCGAGTCTCATCCTGCTCGCGGGATGTGGACTGACGCCCACCACGACGAATAACGGGCCGTCGACGGTGACCTCGTTGCCGAAGATCATCGCGCATCGCGGCGGCACTGGCGACGCGCCCGAAAACACGCTCGAAGCGATTCGGCAGTCGATCGCCCATCGTGCCGACGCTATGTGGCTTACGGTTCAGTTGAGCAAGGACGGCGTGCCGGTGTTGTACCGCCCGGCCGATCTGTCGGCATTGACCGACACGAAAGGGCCGGTGTCCGCATTCACGGCGGCAGAACTCGCGCGTATGAACGCCGGCTGGAATTTCCGCCGTGGCGACGCGTATCGCTACCGTGATCACCCGATTGGTATTCCGACGCTGCGGCAAGCGTTGCAAGCAATTCCGCCCGCCATGCCGATCATCCTCGATATGAAAGCGCTGCCCGCCGCGCCGCAGGCGCTGGCGGTGGCACGTGTGCTGGACGAAGAAAACGCGTGGCCGCGCGTATCGATCTATTCGACGGAAGCGGACTATCAGCAGAGTTTCGCCGTGTATCCACATGCCAGGCTGTTCGAGTCGCGGGACACGACACGGGCGCGGCTCGTGCGCGTGCTGCTCAACCAGGGCTGTGTGGACGCGCCGGCTGAACACACCGCCACGGCGTTCGAATTGCACCGGCAGATGACGGTGGTGGAAAAATTCACGCTTGGCGAGGGACGCTCGGATGTGCAGGCAAGCTTGTGGACGCCCGCGACGGTCGCGTGCTTCCGGCGGAAGCCCGATGTGCGGATCGTCGCGATCGCGGTGAACGACCCGGACGATTATCGGGCGGCGGCGTGTCTGGGGATCGACGCGGTGCTGGTCGATTCGCCGCTGCAGATGGCGGCAGTCAAGGCAAGTATGGCTATGCCGCTGCGATGTGAGGCCCGGCAGGGGGCGCAGAGCAGGCAATAAAAAAGCCCGCATTTCGCGGGCCTTCTTCTTCCATTACGGCGGCGTTCAGCCTTTCGCTGGCCACCGCCTGACGCCGAGGCGAAGCCTCAAACGTTGAACAGGAAGTTCATCACGTCGCCGTCGTGGACGACGTATTCCTTACCTTCCGCACGCATCTTGCCGGCTTCCTTCGCACCTTGTTCACCTTTGTAGGTGATGAAATCGGTGAAGCCGATCGTCTGCGCGCGAATGAAGCCGCGCTCGAAGTCGGTGTGAATCGCGCCTGCTGCCTGCGGTGCCGTGTCGCCGACATGGATCGTCCATGCGCGCACTTCCTTCACGCCGGCCGTGAAGTAGGTTTGCAGGCCCAGCAACTTGAAACCCGCGCGGATCACGCGGTTCAGGCCCGGCTCGTGCATGCCCATATCGGCGAGGAACACTTCCATATCCGCTTCTTCGAGGTCGGCGATTTCCGCTTCGATCGCGGCGCACACCGCAACGACCGGCGCGTTTTCCGCTGCCGCGAACTTCGACACCGCGTCCAGATGCGGGTTGTTCTCGAAACCGCCTTCCTTCACGTTGGCGACGTACATGGTCGGCTTGGCGGTGATCAGGCAGAACGGCTTGAGCGTGGCCTTTTCTTCATCCGACAGGTCGAGCGCGCGGACCGGCTTGGCCTGGTCGAGTTGCGCGCGCACCTTTTCCAGCACGGCGGCGTTCTTGATGGCTTCTTTGTCGTTACCCGACTTGGCGGCCTTCGAATAGCGCGACAGCGCTTTTTCGACGGTCGCGAGGTCGGCCAGCGCCAACTCGGTGTTGATCACTTCGATATCCGACAGCGGATCGACCTTGTTCGCGACGTGGATCACGTTGTCGTCTTCGAAGCAGCGCACCACGTGCGTGATCGCATCGGTTTCGCGGATGTTCGCGAGGAACTGGTTGCCCAGACCTTCACCCTTGCTCGCACCGGCCACGAGACCGGCGATGTCGACGAATTCCACCACGGCCGGCAGGATGCGCTCCGGTTTGACGATTTCGGCGAGGGCCTTCAAACGTGCGTCCGGCACTTCGACAATGCCGACGTTCGGCTCGATCGTGCAGAACGGGTAGTTTTCGGCGGCAATACCCGCCTTGGTCAGCGCGTTGAACAGGGTGGACTTGCCGACGTTAGGCAAGCCGACGATGCCGCATTTGAGGCTCATGGAAATCCTTCAGTGAATCAGTAAGTTGCGTGATGCGCTCAACGCTGTGTGCAGGATTCGGAAAGCCTTCGCGTTTGGCGGGGCGAAGCGAGTGCAGCGGAGCGGGACAAGACACCAGATCGGGGCGTTGCCTCGACGATTCTGGGCGAGTTTTGTCACGGAAAGCGCAATTGTAACCCGTTCGGATGGGGTTCTTGATCTGCCTGCGGTAAAGCGGGGCGCTCGATCCGTCCCCGGCAACCCCCGCGGCTATAATGCGCGGATGAATGCACACCACCAGACCTTTGATGCCGCCGTGATAGGCGGCGGGCTCGTCGGCAAGACCGCGGCGCTGGCGCTGACGCAAGGCGGACTGCGCGTGGCGCTGCTCGCGCAACCCTGTGCGGCGCTGGCCGCCGGCGCCGCCTTCGACTCGCGGGTCTACGCGCTGTCGTCGAGTTCACAGGCTCTGCTGGAGCGATTGCGGGTCTGGCAGGCGCTCGATCTGTCCAGGCTCGGACCCGTCTACGACATGCGCGTCTATGGCGATGCGCATGCTGAACTCCACTTTTCCGCGTTTCAGGCGTCCGTGCCGCAACTGGCGTGGATCGTCGAGTCGTCGGTGATCGAGCGCGCACTGGATGCCGCGCTGCGTTTCCAGCCGAATCTCACCTGGATCGACACGCGTGCGCAGGCGCTCGACTTTACCGCGGATGGCGCGAGCGTCGGTCTCGCCAACGGCAACGTGCTCGAGGCCGATCTGGTGGTCGGCGCCGACGGGGCGCATTCGTGGGTGCGCGCGCAGATTGGCTCGAAAATGGACCGGCGCGACTACAAGCAAACCGGCGTGGTCGCGAATTTCAAGGCCGAAAAGCCGCACAGCGAAACCGCTTACCAATGGTTCAGGGACGGCGAAATCATCGCGCTGCTGCCGATGCCGGACGGCCACGTGTCGCTGGTCTGGTCGGCGCGCACCGAGCATGCCGAGCAACTGCTCGCGCTCGATCCGGCGCAACTCGCGGCTGAAGTCGAGCGCGTGACGGGCGAGCAGTTCGGCGCTTTGGAATGCGTGACGCCCGCGCAAGGCTTCCCGCTCGCGCTGCAAACCGTCGATAAGCTCGTGGCGCCGCACGTCGCGCTGGTTGGCGATGCCGCGCATCTGATTCACCCGTTGGCGGGCCAGGGCATGAACCTCGGTTTGCGCGATGTCGCGGCGCTTGCCGAGACGGTCGCCGGCAAGGAAGCGTTCCGTGATCTCGGCGACATGGTGCTGCTGCGCCGCTACGAGCGTGCCCGCCGCGAAGACATCCGCGCGCTGATGATCGCCACCGACGGCCTGCAAAAGCTCTTCTCGGCGCCCGGTCCGTTTGCCAAGGTATTGCGCAATACCGGCATGGCATTTGTCGGCGCGCAGCCGTTCATCAAGCGCTGGCTGGTGTCGGCCGCGCTGGGGTAAAGCGGTCTACCCGGCATACCCAGCCGGCGAGACGGGTATCATGAACGGATGGACGCCATTCTGGTCAGACCAGAAACGTCCCAAAAAACGCGCCTCACGCGCGATCGAACTCCAGGAATTAAGCATGAAAAAATCCTTCCGCATCGCGGCCGTCGCGCTCGCGATCGCTGCCGTGGCAATCGGCTGCTCCGCGCAGGCCGACCAAGCCACCGACAAGCTCAAAGCCACCCTGCAAACGCGTCTGACCGACGTGACGATCAAGAGCGTGACGAAGTCGCCGGTTGCCGGTCTCTACGAAGTGAATCTCGGCACGCAGATCATCTATAGCGATGCGAATGGCGATTACCTCATGCTCGGCGACATTGTCGACGCGAAGACCCGCAAGAATCTGACCGAAGCGCGTCTGGCGGAGACCAACCGGATCGACTTCGCGAGCCTGCCGTTCGCGAACGCGGTGAAGGTCGTGAAGGGCAACGGCGCGCGCAAGATCGCCGTGTTCTCCGATCCGAACTGCCCGTACTGCAAGCAGCTCGAAACCACGCTCAAGTCGATCGATAACGTCACGGTCTACACCTTCCTGTACCCGGTGCTGTCGCCGGATTCGACCGCCAAGTCGAAGTCGATCTGGTGCTCGACCGACCGCGCGAAGGCGTGGGAATCGTGGATGCAGGATCGTCAGGCGCCCACGGCAGCCGGCACCTGCGACACCGCCGCGATCGACAAGAACCTGGCGCTCGGCCGCGCGATGAACGTCGACGGCACGCCCACGGTGTTCCTCGCCGACGGTCGCCGCCTGCCCGGCGCCGTGCCGGCCGACCGGCTGGACAAGGAAATGTCCGCCGTGCGCTGAGCACGCAGCACCAGTCGAAGAAAGGAGGCGCGCAGTGCGCCTCCTTTCACATCAAGTCCGCACATCCCCGCCTGAAGTCACCTAATCGCCGCCGATGAAGCCGATCCGCTACACCATCGTTCCGAAGCAACCCGCCGCCCACCTGTTCGAAGTCACCGTGACCGTTGCCGATCCCGATCCGGCCGGCCAGCGTTTCATGCTGCCGGTTTGGATTCCGGGCAGCTACATGGTGCGCGAATTCGCGCGCAACATCGTCACGTTGCGGGCTACCAATGACGCCGGCCGCAAGGTGCGTGTCGAAAAGACCGACAAGCACACGTGGCAGGCGGCGCCGGTCAAAGGCGCGCTGACGCTGCGCTACGAGGTGTATGCATGGGATCTGTCGGTGCGCGCTGCGCATCTTGATGACACGACGGGCTTCTTCAACGGCACCAGTGTATTTCTGTCGCCGCTCGGTCACGAGGAGGCGCAGTGCGTGGTCGATATCCAGAAGCCGGAAGGCGCGGCGTATCGCGACTGGCGCGTCGCCACGGCGTTGCCGGAAGCGCGCGGCACGAAGCGCTATGGCTTCGGCGAGTATCGCGCGCAGAACTACGACGAGTTGATCGATCATCCGGTAACGTTGGGCGAATTCGCGCTTGCAACCTTCAAGGCGCACGGTGTGCCGCACGACATCGTGATCGCAGGTCGCGTGATCGGGCTCGATATGGCCCGTCTGTCCGCCGATCTGAAGCGTATCTGCGAAACGCAGATCGCGCTGTTCGAGCCGAAGTCGAAGAAAGCGCCCATGGATCGCTACGTGTTCATGACGCAGGCCGTCACCGATGGCTATGGCGGACTGGAGCATCGCGCCTCGACGGCGTTGATCTGCAACCGGGGCGATCTGCCGGTGGAAGGCCGCGACGCGCCCGCCGAGGGCTACCGAACCTACCTCGGTCTGTGCAGTCACGAATACTTCCACACCTGGAACGTGAAGCGCATCAAGCCGGCCGTGTTCGCGCCGTACGACCTGAGCGTCGAAAACTACACGTCGCTGCTGTGGCTGTTCGAAGGCTTCACTTCTTACTACGACGATCTGATCCTCGTGCGCAGCGGCCTGATCTCGCAAGACGACTATTTCGGCCTGCTCGGCAAGGTAGTCGGTGGCGTGCAGCGTGGCAGCGGCCGTCTGAAGCAGACGGTGGCCGAAAGCTCGTTCGACGCCTGGGTCAAATACTATCGGCAGGATGAAAACGCGCCGAATGCGATCGTCAGCTATTATACCAAGGGCTCGCTCGTCGCGCTTGCGTTCGATCTGACGATTCGTGCGCAGACTAACAACCGCAAATCGCTCGACGACGTGATGCGCCTGCTGTGGCAGCGCTTCGGGCGCGACTTCTACCGCGGCAAGCCCGTCGGTGTCGAAGAAAGCGAGATCGAGGCGATTTTTGCCGAAGCGACCGGTGTGCAACTGGCCGAGTTGTTCGCTGAAGCCGTACACGGCACGCGCGATCTGCCCCTCGATACGCTGCTCGCGCCTTTTGGCGTCACGCTCGCACCCGAGCTCGAGAAGAATGGCAAGCCGTCGCTCGGCGCGCGCATGCGCGGCGGCGCGGATTGCACGCTGGCGGCCGTTCACGACGGCAGCGCGGCGCAAAAGGCCGGCCTCTCGGCAGGCGACGTGCTGATCGCGCTCGACGGTCTGCGCGTAACCGGCTCGAATCTTGATTCGCTACTGTCGCGCTATCTGCCGGGTGCGAAGGTCGAGGTTCACGCCTTCCGCCGCGACGAGCTGCGCACCGCGCAAGTCAAGCTGGACGGGCCTGACGTGGCGCGCTACAAGCTGACCGTCAGCGATAAGCGGCCAGCCGCGCGCAAGGCGCTGGAGCGTTGGCTGGCAAGCTGATCGTAATCCACGCTGTCGCTAATCGAAAGTTCGGGGCGGGGGATTGTTCTACCAGTGCAACAATCCTTCGCTGCCGGATGGCTTTTTCCCGGGTCGGTTAAAAATCACAATGGCTCCACTCGCGCAAAACTGCGCGCCCCTACTGGAGTCAACCATGACCACGATCCTGCAAATTAACTCGGCAGCTCGCTCGCAAGGCGCGAACTCGACGCTTCTCGTCAACGAACTGACCGCAAAGCTGCAACAATCGAATTCGGGCGCGCAAGTCGTCGTCCGTAACCTGCAAGCTGAACCGCTGCCGCACCTGGACGACGCCGTCCTCGGCGCGTTCTTCACGCCGGCTGACCAGCGCACGCCGGAACAAGTCGCGATCGCTGCACGCAGCGAAGCGCTGATCGCCGAACTGCAAGCCGCCGACATCATCGTGATCGGCGCACCGATGTACAACTTCGGCATCTCGTCGCAACTGAAGACGTACTTCGACTTCATCGCACGCGCCGGCATCACGTTCCAGTACACGGCGAACGGTCCGGAAGGTCTCGTGAAGGGTAAGAAGGTTCACGTGGTTTCGGCACGCGGCGGCAAGTATGTCGGCACGCCGAACGACAGCCAAACGCCGTACCTGAAGAGCTTCCTCGGCTTCCTCGGCATGACCGATGTGAACTTCATCTACGCTGAAGGCCTGAACATGGGCCCGGACGCTGCGAGCGCCGCGTTGGCTGGCGCGCGTGAAGCGATCGCTGCTGCGTAAGGTGTGAGGTTTGTCTCGCGCTGCGTGTTCGCGGCGCGGTGGAATGAAAAAACGCCACGGGGTGTGAATGCCGTGGCGTTTTTGTTTTTGTGGCGGTGGTCTTTGGTAGCCGGTGTCGGTGCGCTTCGCGCGACGAGTGTTATGCCAGCATCTGCGCTTCGTCGGGCAAGCGCCAGTCGATCGGTTCGCGGCCGTGCTTCACGAGATATTCGTTGGCCGACGCAAAGTGCCCGCAGCCGAGAAAGCCGCGATGCGCCGACAGCGGCGACGGATGCGGCGCTTCCAGCACGTAATGCGACTTGCCGCCAAGCAGCGCGCGTTTGGCTTGCGCATGCGCACCCCACAGCATGAACACCAGGCCGTCATGACGCATGGCCAGTTCGTGGATCAGCGTGTCGGTGCATTTCTCCCAGCCGCGTTTTGCGTGACTCGCAGCCGAATCGCGCTCGACGGTCAGCACTGTGTTCAACAGCAGCACGCCCTGTTTGGCCCATGTGTCGAGGCAGCCATGACGCGGCGGTTCGTGGCCGAGGCTCGCGGTGATTTCCTTGAAGATGTTGCGTAGCGACGGCGGCGTGCGCACGTTCGGCGCGACTGAAAACGCCAGTCCGTGTGCTTGCGGCGTGCCGCGGTCTTCGCCGTGATACGGGTCCTGCCCGAGGATCACGACTTTGACTTCGTCGGGACTGGTGAGGCGCAGGGCGCGGAAGACGTCGGCGGGATAGACGGTTTTGCCGGCCGCGCGCTCACCGTCGACGAAACGGCACAAGGGCGCGTAGGCGTCGCTTTCGATGAACGGATTGAGGTGTGTGCGCCAAGCCGGGGGCAGGGCGGCGAATTGGGCTTCGAGCGTCGGCGGCGGCGAGCCGGCGGCTGTGCGTGTCGGCTCCGGCTGCGCGGTTGCGCCGGCCGGCGTGGCAGAGGCGTCGCCGAACAACGAGGCTTGCGACGAATTGGAGCGGGTGCGGGAAGCTGAGGTCATGGCGGGGAAGTGTCGCAGCAAATGCGGGCTGGCTCAAGGTGTAGGTGCTGCTCGGGCGCTGTGTACCTCTTGATCACACACGCCGAGGGCTTAAGCCGCCCGCAACTGATACCCGCGTTGTGCCTTGCTAATGTTGTCCGGTGCAAGGCCGGTGACCTGTTTGCCGAGTTCGCTCGCGAGCGTGTTGAGTGCGGCTTCGTCGCCGGATTTCAGTTCGAGTTCGACTTCGGAGATCGGCGCGCGGCGGGTTTCACCGTTCACTTCGGCGAGCACGTCGCCCTGGTCGATCGCGGCTTCGACTTGCGAGCCGTCCAGCGAGACATTCCACAACGTGCGCGTGAAATTCGTGCGGAACAGTTCGATCAACTCCGGCGCCGCCTGACGCAAGGCCTCAGCGGCAGCGGGTTCGTCGCATGCGTGCAGCAAGGCGTCGATTTCGAGTTTCTCGCCCGCCACCGGCATTTCCCACTCGTGCCGGCTATGCAGCCCGTCCTTCGCGTTACCCACGGTCTTGAACGTTTGCAGCCAGCCGTCTGGCGTATGCCGCAGCCGCAGCGCGCTTTTCGACGTAGCCAGCGCAAGCCTGGGCGTATCGAAGTAGATATTCGCCAGCTCGATCGGGCGACCCTCGGCGCCGGTGCGTGCGACGAACCACTGCGTCGCCGCTTTCACCTGGCTCGCCGGTAGTGCCAGCTTGATTTCACGTTCCATGCCCATGACCTGCTCCGCTACGTAGTCTGCGTGTTGAACCTGTGCTTAGAAAAACATCCGCGCAAGTTCCACACCCGGCTCTTCCGCGCGCATGAACGCCTCGCCGACGAGGAACGTATGCACGTCCATCGCCCGCAGACGTTCGACATCCTGACGCGACAGAATGCCCGACTCCGTGACGACGATACGGTCGTCCGGAATCGATTCGAGCATGCCGATGGTCGTCTCGATCGATGTTTCGAAGGTGCGCAGATTGCGGTTGTTGATGCCGATCAGCGGCGTCTTCAACTTCAGCGATTCCATCAGTTCATTGTGGTCATGCACTTCGACCAGCACCGCGAGGCCCAGCGAATGCGCGAGCGCTTCGAGGTCCTGCATCTGCGAGGTTTCCAGCGCGGCAGCGATCAGCAGGATCGCGTCGGCACCCATCGCGCGGGCTTCGACGATCTGGTACGGATCGACGATGAAGTCTTTGCGCAGCACCGGCAAACTGCAGGCGGCGCGCGCCTCTTCGAGATACGCAACGCTACCCTGGAAGAACTGGACGTCGGTGAGCACGGACAAGCAGGCCGCACCGTGTTTTTCATACGAACGCGCGATCTCGGCGGGGACGAAGTTTTCGCGCAGCACGCCTTTCGACGGGCTCGCTTTCTTCACTTCGGAGATCACCGCGGCCAGACCGGCCGCGTGTTTCGCGCGCAATGCACCGACGAAATCGCGGATGTCGCGCGACGATGCTTCGAGGCGCAGCGCTTCGAGCGGCGCGCTCTGTTCAGCCGCGCGGACTTCTTCGCGTTTGACCGCGATGATGCGGTCGAGGATGTCGCTCATGAGGGTCTCGCTACGTAATTACTGCTTGAATTGCTGGGTGAAGCGGATCAGGTCGTCGACTTTCGCCCGTGCCTTGCCGCTCGCGATCGCTTCGCGCGCCAACTGGATGCCGTCCGCAATCGACGCCGCCACGTTCGCCGAATAGAGCGCCGTGCCCGCGTTCAGCGTAACGATTTCACGCGCGACGCCGGGCTTGTTGTCGAGCGCTTCGAGCAACATCACTTTGGATTCGGCCGCGTCGGCCACTTTCAGCGTGCGGTTCGACACCATCTGCATGCCGAAGTCTTCCGGGTGAATTTCGTACTCGTGGATCTGGCCGTCGCGCAGCTCGCCGACTTGCGTCGCCGCGCCGAGCGAGACCTCGTCCATGCCGTCCATACCGTACACCACCAGCACGTGCTTCGCGCCGAGGCGCTGCATCACGCGCACCTGAATACCGACGAGGTCCCCGTGGAACACGCCCATCAGTTGATTAGGCGCGCCGGCCGGATTGGTCAGCGGCCCAAGAATATTGAAGATGGTCCGCACGCCGAGTTCGCGGCGCACCGGCGCGATGTTCTTCATGGCCGGATGATGGTTCGGCGCGAACATGAAGCCCATGCCAGTTTCCGCAATCGACGCCGCCACCTGTTCCGGTTGCAGATCGATGTTCACGCCGAGCGCTTCGAGCACGTCTGCGCTGCCCGACTTGCTCGACACGCCGCGGCCACCGTGCTTCGCGACTTTGGCGCCCGCCGCGGCTGAGACGAACATCGTCGCCGTGGAAATATTGAAGGTGTGCGATCCGTCGCCGCCGGTGCCGACGATATCGACGAAGTTCGAGTTGTCCTGCACCTCTACGTGCCGGGCAAATTCACGCATCACCGTGGCGGCGGCGGTGATTTCGCCGATGGTCTCTTTTTTGACGCGCAAGCCGGTGATGATCGCCGCCGACATCACGGGCGACAGTTCGCCGCGCATGATGAGCCGCATCAGGTGCAGCATTTCGTCGTGGAAAATTTCGCGGTGCTCGATGGTCCGTTGCAGCGCTTCCTGGGGCGTAATCGACATGATTTCGTCTCTCTTTATCAAGCAGTGCGGTGGGCTGTCTTCGACTGCTTCACGAAGTTTTCGAGCAAGGCGTGGCCGTGTTCGGACAGGATCGATTCCGGATGGAACTGCACGCCTTCAACGGCCAGTTCCTTGTGACGCACGCCCATGATTTCGCCGTCCTCAGTCCATGCGGACACTTCGAGGCAATCCGGCAGCGATTCGCGTTCGATCGCGAGCGAGTGATAACGCGTCACGACGAAGTGCTTCGGCAGATCGGCGAATACGCCTTTGCAGTCGGTTTCGATCGTGCTTACCTTGCCGTGCATGATGGTTTGCGCGCGCACCACGCGGCCGCCGAATGCTTCGCCGATCGCCTGATGGCCGAGGCATACGCCGAGAATCGGCGTCTTGCCGGCGAATTCGCGCAGCACGTCGAGGGTGATGCCGGCGTGTTGCGGGTTGCTCGGGCCGGGCGACAGGCAAATGCGCTCCGGGTTGAGCTTGGCAATTTCGTCCAGCGTGATTTCGTCGTTCCGATAGGTGCGCACGTCTTCGCCGAGTTCGCCGAAGTACTGCACCAGGTTGTAGGTGAACGAGTCGTAGTTGTCGATCATAAGCAGCATGGTGTGTCTCCGGTCAGAAGTCGCTATCGAGGCCGTCTTGAACCTGCTCGGCGGCGCGCAAGACAGCGCGCGCCTTGTTCTCGGTCTCTTGCCATTCGGATTCCGGCACCGAATCCGCGACTACACCCGCTGCCGCCTGCACGTACAGATTGCCGTTTGCGATCACGCCGGTGCGGATCGTGATCGCCAGATCCATTTCGCCGGTGAACGACAGATAACCGACAGCGCCGCCGTAGAGGCCACGCTTGACCGGTTCCAGTTCGTCGATCAATTCCATCGCGCGAACCTTCGGCGCGCCGGACAACGTGCCGGCCGGGAAGGTGGCGCGCAGCACGTCGAAATTAGTGGTGCCGGGCTTTAGCTTGCCTTCGACCGAACTCACGATGTGCTGCACGTGCGAGTACTTTTCGATCACCATCTGATCGGTGACGACCACCGAACCGATCTGCGAAATACGGCCCACGTCGTTACGCGCGAGGTCGATCAGCATCACGTGTTCGGCGATTTCCTTCGGATCGTTCAGCAGTTCGGTGGCGAGCTCGGCATCGCGTTCCGGCGTGTTGCCGCGCGGACGGGTGCCGGCGAGCGGCCGGATCGTCACGATGCGATCTTCGCCGCGCTTTTCCTGGCGTACCAGAATTTCCGGCGATGCGCCGACCACGTAGAAGTCGCCGAAGTTGTAGTAGTACATGTACGGCGACGGATTCAGCGAGCGCAGCGCGCGATACAGCGACAGCGGATTGTCGCGGTACGGCTTGATCAGACGCTGGCCGACCTGCACTTGCATCAACTCGCCGGCGGCGATGTATTCCTTCGCCTGGCGCACGGCGGCGAGATAATCGTCTTTGGCGAACTCGCGGTAGGTCTCGGTGCGCACGCTGGCCGACGTGACTGGCGGCTGCACGGTCGTGCGCAAACGCTGACGCAATTCACGCAGACGCTGCTTGGCTTTGGTGTACGCCTCGGGTTGCGTCGGATCGGAGTAAACCACCAGGTAGAGCTTGCCGGCGAGGTTGTCGATCACCGCGACTTCTTCGGTGAGCAGCAACTGAATATCAGGCAGGTTCAGATCGTCTTTCGGTGCGGTGTGCGCGAGCTTTTTCTCGATGTAACGCACTGCGTCATAGCCGAAGTAGCCCGCCAGACCGCCCGCGAAACGCGGCAGACCGGGGCGCTGCGCCACTTTGAAGCGGCCCTGGAATTGCTGGATGAACTCGAGTGGATCGCCCTCGTGCGTTTCGACGACTTTGCCGTCCCGCACCACTTCCGATACGCCGTTGCGGGTGCGCAGCAGCGTGCGCGCCGGCAGTCCGATGAACGAATAGCGGCCGAAGCGTTCGCCGCCCACTACCGATTCCAGCAGGAATGAGTTGGCGCCGTTGCGCTCGCTCTGCGCAAGCTTCAGGTACAGCGAGAGCGGCGTTTCGAGGTCTGCGAGCGCTTCGGCGATTAGCGGAATGCGGTTGAAACCCTCGTTGGCGAGGGACTGGAATTCGAGTTCGGTCATGTTCCGATCCTGTACGTACGTCAGACGGCACTATGCGTCGGACAAAGCGGGGCGTTACGCAGCCGGTCAGGCGTTCGTTCGACGTTTCGACACGATGATACCGACCGGCGCGAGTTTCCCATCGACGCATGCAAGGGGTTTCAGCGCACAGATGTACTTTGCGGGTACACGAACGCCAAATCAACCGATGCAGCGAAACAAGGTGATGGAAAAAACGCGTTAGCGCAGCGAAGTAAAAAACGGTTGCCGAAGACGAGCTTCAGCGTACCTCAGGCGAGGTTAGCGCGACCAGCGACGCCAGGGCCAGGCTCCCCGGTCGATGCTAATCAGACTCCGTTTTTTATTCAGAAACATGAGGATGAGGGACTTTTCAGGTCGTGGAATGGTGCGCTGCGATAGCCTTGGCGGCATCGAGCAGCGAGGCAACTATACCATCGGATTTTATTTCTTGTATAGCTCGGCCGTGGTTGTAGCCGTACGGCAGCGTCAGCGTTGCCATGCCCGCCGCGCGGCCTGCTAGCGCATCGTTTTCCGAATCGCCGATGGCGACCGTGGTTTCCGGTGTGACGCCTAGCTGCGCCGCGGCGGTGATCATCGGCAGCGGATCCGGCTTCTTTTTCGGCAGGCTGTCGCCGCCGAGCACGACGCTGAAATACTGGCTGAGCCCGTATTGCTCCAGCAATTCGACTGCGAAGCGGTGCGGCTTGTTGGTGACGCAGGCGAGTTTGAGGCCGGCGTCGCGCATGGCGCTGAGGCCGGCTTCGACCTCGGGATACAGCCGCGTGTGCACGCCGTTGATCCTGGCGTACTCCTCCTGATAGATCGCGAGCGCCTCGTCGAAACGGTCTTGTGCGTGGTCCGTTTCGAAGCGCTCGGCCAGCACACGGCGAATCAGATTCTCCGAACCCTTGCCGATGTAGCCGACCACTTCCTCGCGCGAGGTTTCCGCCGCATCGAGTTGCGCAAGCATGCCGTTCAGGCCGGCGGTGAAATCGTCTGCGGTATCGATCATCGTGCCGTCGAGGTCGATGATCGCGGCTTGCAGGCGCGGGCCGGTGAAGGTCGGGGCAGGGAACGGAGTTGTCATCTTTAGTACGGGATATCAGTGCTCGATCAGTGCTCGATGTTTGCGAGTGCGGCGCGCATCTTGTCGATCACCGCCTTGTGATCCGGCGCACCGAAGATCGCCGAGCCTGCCACGAACGTGTCCGCGCCAGCCGCCGCGATTTCGGCGATGTTGTCGACCTTCACGCCGCCGTCCACTTCGAGATGAATCTCGCGGCCGGTCTTTTCCTTGTAGGCATCGATCCGCTTGCGCGCTTCGCGCAGTTTGACGAGCGCCTCAGGAATGAACGATTGACCGCCGAAGCCCGGATTCACCGACATGATCAGCACCAGATCGACCTTGTCCATCACGTAGTCCAGATGGTTCAGCGACGTGGCCGGGTTGAACACGAGGCCGGCCTTGCAACCGTGGTCGCGAATCAGCGACAGCGTGCGGTCGATGTGGTCCGAGCCTTCCGGGTGGAAGCTGATCAGGTTCGCGCCGGCCTTGGCGAAGTCCGGCACGATGCGGTCGACCGGGCGCACCATCAGGTGTACGTCAATCGGCACGTCCACGTGCGGGCGGATTGCTTCGCAGACGAGCGGGCCGATTGTCAGGTTCGGCACGTAATGGTTGTCCATTACGTCGAAGTGAATCCAGTCGGCGCCAGCGGCGACAACGTTGCGGACTTCTTCGCCGAGGCGGGCGAAATCGGCGGACAGAATGCTGGGGGCGATGCGGAATTGCGTCATGGCGGGGGCGGATGCAAGCGGGAAAACGCCATTTTACCGGTTTGTACGCTTCGGAACCGGCTTGCGGGCGAGTTGAGGCCGACACCGAAAACGCACGGCAAAAGTGACAAAACGCCTTAACGGCCCTTGGCCAGAGGGATTTGTCCGGTTGCGGGCATGCCCCGCATCAAGCAGAATGCCAAACCATAGGCGCCGCTTCGCCAATGTGCCCGCAAACCATTGGCGTTCGGGGCTTCCCGCGATTTTTCACACTCCGTTTCACCAGACCGGAATCAGGATGAGCCAGTACGAATTCAGCGTCTCGGCGCAGGTGCAGTTTCTGCCCGAAGAGTCGGACCCGGAGCGCCGCCAGTATGCGTTTGCATACACGCTGACCATCCGTAACAGCGGTCAGGTGCCCGCGCAGTTGATTGCGCGTCACTGGGTGATCACCGACAGCGAAAACAATGTGCAGGAAGTGAAAGGCCTGGGCGTGGTCGGGCATCAGCCGCTGCTCAAACCGGGCGAGCACTTCGAATATACGAGTTGGGCCGTGATCGCCACGCCCGTCGGCACTATGCGTGGCGACTATTTCTGCGTGGCGGAGGACGGCGAGCGCTTCGACGCACCCGTACCCGAGTTCATTCTGCGGATGCCGCGTACTTTGCATTGAACCGAGGGCGCGGCTCGCGGTCTTTAAAAAGCTTTACGGCGCAGCTTTACAGGGATTTTTGCTGCTTTTGCTGTTCATCGCTGGCGGCGCGGGCGGCCTTCTTCTTGCCGGACGACGTCCAGACAACGATAAAGACGAGCAGGAAGAGCGCGAGGAGCGATTCCAGCGCGAAGATGAGCATCGGGTATTCGTCGAACAGATCAGACATGGCGGTTTCCATCAAGAACGAACATTGTATGCGTTTTGTCCGCACGGCCGGAGCATGGCTCGGCGCGCTTTCGGTGGCGGTAATGCTGGCTTCCTGCGGCGGCGGCGGCGCAGTCCGGCCTTCGGTTTCGCCGCCCACGGGTGCCGCGATCATACCCGGGCAGATCGCCGCGACGCGGCTGACAGCCGTGGCCTGGCAGCAGGTGCCGGGGTGGCAGGACGATTCGCTGATCGGCGCGACGGCCGCATTGCGGCAAAACTGCCTGAGGCTTGCGCGTCAACCGAACTGGGCCCGTGCATGCGCGGCAGCCTCGCAGATCGACGATCTGGACGTCACCAGTGCGCGGGCATTTTTCGAGGCGTATTTCACGCCGTTCCAGCTAGCCAATAACGACGGCACGCTCGATGGTCTCGTCACCGGCTACTACGAGCCGTTGCTGCGCGGTTCGCGCACGCGGCATGGTGTGTATCAGACGGCGCTGTACCGCTGGCCATCCAGTTATCGCGCGGGTGCACCGCTGCCGGCGCGCGCGCAACTCGAGCGTGCGGGCGTGCTTAACGGCAATGAACTCGTGTGGGTCGACGATCCGATCGAAGCGTTCTTCCTGCAGGTGCAAGGCTCCGGGCGCGTCGTGATGGAAGACGGCAGCGTGATGCGGGTCGGATTTGGCGGCACGAACAATCAACCGTACAAGTCGATTGGGCGGTGGCTGCTTGATCGCGGTGAACTGACGCCGGCGCAGGCGACCATGCAAGGCATCAAGGCATGGGCGCGCGCGAATCCGACGCGGGTTGACGCGCTGCTCGATACCAATCCGCGTTTCGTGTTCTTCCGCGAGATGCCGTCCGGCGAGAGTGCGCCGAGCGGCGGTGCGGATGGGCCGATCGGTGCGTTGGGTGTGCCGTTGACGCCGGAGCGGTCGATCGCGGTGGATCCCACTTCGATTCCGCTCGGGACGCCGGTGTTCTTGCAGACCACGCGTCCGTTGACAAACTCGCCGATGAATCGCCTCGTCTTTGCTCAGGACACGGGTTCCGCGATCAAAGGCGGCGTGCGCGCGGATTACTTCTGGGGCCTCGGCGACGATGCCGGCGATCTGGCCGGCAAGATGAAGCAGGGCGGCCGGATGTGGTTGTTGTTGCCGAATTCGTGAAGGTTTGGCGAAGGGGCGGCGGCGGGTTTCCAGGTTCTTAGTTGAATAGCTGAAAACCGCCGCTTGGCTAATTCGCTTGGCATGTTGCGGTATCTGTTCGCGACAAAGCTTCCAGATACGGACTCTGCCGTTGGCGTTGGTTATCCCAGCGTTCGCTCGTTAGCCACGTGCTGTGCTTTGCTCACCGCACGGTTAATCCCGGTTCACGACCAGCACATTTGATAACGGCGCTGACGCCGATCAGCCCCGCTATCAAGCATCAACCTTCGGCGTTTCGGCGCATTGCTTAAAGCCCCGACTTCCGCTTGTCCACCACCCTCCGTGCTTTGCCCACCGAACGCTCGATCCCATTTACAGCCAGCACGTTTACAACTGCGCTCACACCGATCAACGCCTTGATGTCATAGGTCAACGCCTGCTTCGCCGTGGTCAGTGCAGCAGTATCCGGCGCTGATTCCGGGCACGGCTCGACGTTCAACGTCAATACATCGAGCGGGCCTTCCTTCGTCAGCACGATTTGATAGTGCGGCGCGAGGGCGTGTTGCTTGAGTAGCAATTCTTCGATCTGCGTCGGGAACACGTTGACTCCGCGCACGATCATCATGTCATCCGAGCGGCCCGTGATCTTTTCCATCCGGCGCATGGTGCGTGCGCTGCCCGGCAGGAGGCGGGTCAGATCGCGCGTTCGGTAACGGACGATCGGCAGCGCTTCCTTGGTCAACGAGGTGAATACCAGCTCGCCGAGTTCGCCGTCCGGCAGCACTTCGCCGGTTTCGGGATCGATGATTTCGGGGTAGAAATGGTCTTCCCAGATGGTCGGGCCATCTTTGGTCTCGACGCATTCCGAGGCGACACCAGGTCCCATCACTTCAGACAGACCGTAGATATCCACAGCATCGATGCCCATGCGCTTTTCGATCGCCTGGCGCATGTCATTGGTCCACGGTTCCGCACCGAAGATGCCGAGGCGCAGCGAGCAATTCGCCGGATCGACGCCTTGCCGTTCGAGTTCGTCGGCGATCGACAACATATAGCTCGGCGTCACCATGATGATGTCGGGCCGGAAGTCCTGAATCAGTTGCACCTGCTTTTCAGTCTGACCGCCGCCGAACGGGATCACCGTCAGCCCGGCGCGCTCGGCGCCGTAGTGCGCGCCCAGGCCGCCTGTGAACAGACCGTAGCCGTAACTCACGTGAACCTTGTCGCCGCGCTTCGCGCCCGCGGCACGGATCGAACGTGCGACGAGATTCGCCCACGTATCGATATCGCGCGCCGTGTAGCCAACGACCGTCGGCTTGCCCGTTGTCCCGGACGATGCGTGGATCCGCGAAATCTGTTCCTGCGGCACCGCGAACATGCCGAACGGGTAGCTGTCGCGCAGATCCTTCTTGGTGGTGAACGGGAAGCGCGCCAGGTCCGCGAGAGTCTTCACTTCGCTCGGGTGAACGCCGGCTTCATCGAATTTTTGCCGATACACAGGCGAATTCTCATAAGCGTGGTTCAGCGACCATTTGAGCCGTTCGAGTTGGAGCGCGGCGAGTTCGTCGCGGCTAGCTGTCTCGATGGGATCGAGCGGAAGGGCGGTGGTCATCGAATGTCTCCTTGCTGCCTCAATGCTTGGGTCTGGGGTGCGGTGCGCTTGCGCGCAAAAACCGGGGACTCGCTGCTATCTACTATCTATATGGGTGCTGGCAATCGGTCGCGAACATATCGCGGCTCTGCCGTTCAATCTGCTGTTCAATCGCCGGTAGGAATCAGGTTGCCTTTGATCTGTGCCGATTTGCCGCGAAACATCGCCACGGTCTCCTCTGCGCGATTCGTGACGCGAATATCGTAAATGCCAGTGCGGCCGCTCAGGGTTTGCTCGACCGCTTCGGCAGTCAACACGTCGCCGCCTTTTACCGGCCGCAGGAACTCGATCGAGCAGCCCGCTGCGACGGTGTTGATGTTGTACGTGTTGCACGCGAAAGCGAACGTCGAATCGGCGAGCGTGAAAATCAGGCCACCGTGGCAAATCTGATGGCCGTTGAGGAAGTCGTCGCGCACGGCCATGCGCAGGCGCGCGTATCCTGGGCGCACTTCTACGATTTCGAGGCCGAGCGCCCGGCTGCACGCGTCGTTTTCGTACATGGCGGCCGCGGTTGCGCGAGCGAGTTCGTCGGGTGTCATTTGGGCGGGGTGGTTCGGTTGCGCGGACATATCAGCGACCCTCGAAGCGCGGCGCGCGTTTTTCCACAAACGCCTGCACGCCTTCCGCGTAATCGTGCGAAGCACCGAGTTCGCATTGCAGATCGCGTTCGAGATCGAGCTGCTGATCCAGCGTTTGCGTCGCGCCAGCGCGCATTGCCTGCTTGATCGCAGCGATAGCGCGCGTGGGCTGCTGCGCCAGTTGGGCCGCGAGCTTGCTTGCCGTGGCGGCTAGCTCGGTGTCGTCAACTGCTTGCCAGATCAGCCCCCAGCTTTCGGCTTTCTCCGCGCTCAGTTTGTCGCCAGTGATGGCGAGACCCAAGGCGCGGGCCATGCCGACGCGTTGCGGCAGGAACCACGTGCCGCCCGAGTCCGGCACGAGACCGATCTTCACGAACGCCTGAATGAAGTTGGCCGAACGAGCGGCAAGCACGAGATCGCAAGCCAGTGCGAGATTGGCGCCGGCACCGGCGGCCGTGCCGTTGACCGCGGCAATCACGGGTAACGGCAGTGCTTGCAGGCGGCGAATCAGCGGATTGAAATGCGCATTGATCAGTTCGCCCAGATCGGTCATTGCGCCTGGGGTGAAGTCGAGATCCGCGAGATCCTGCCCCGCGCAGAAGCCGCGGCCCGCGCCGGTCAGCACGAGCGCGCGCGCGCCGGACGCTTCGACCTGGCCGAGTGCGTCGCTCAATTCCTGGTGCATCGCGCGGGTAAAGCTGTTGAGCTTGTCCGGGCGGTTCAGTGTGATGGTCGCTACGCGGCTCGATGTATCGATGTCGAGGCGAATCGCTTCATATGACATTGGGTGTCTCCTCAAAGTCTCTTTGATCGGCGGCGCAATGGGCGAAGCGGCGTTAGTGTTAGAGCCGCTCGATTACCAATGCAATGCCTTGGCCTACACCGATACACATCGTGCAAAGCGCAAAGCGGCCGTTGATTCGTTCCAACTGATAAAGCGCGGTAGTGATCAAACGCGCGCCGGAAGCGCCGAGCGGGTGGCCGAGCGCAATCGCTCCGCCGTTCGGATTGACACGCGGGTCGTCGTCGCGCAGGCCGAGCGTGCGCAAGACCGCCAGTCCCTGCGACGCGAAGGCTTCGTTCAACTCGATCACGTCGAATTGCTCGAGTGTCATGTTCAACTGCTTCAACAGCTTTTGTGTGGCCGGCGCCGGGCCGATGCCCATAATGCGCGGCTCCACGCCCGCCGTTGCCATGCCCACCACGCGTGCGCGGCGACGCAATCCGTATTGATCGGCAGCTTCCTGATTCGCGAGCAGCAGCGCACACGCGCCGTCGTTCACACCCGATGCATTGCCGGCGGTCACGCTGCCGTCGGGACGGACCACGCCCTTGAGCTTGCCCAGACTTTCGAGCGACGTTTCACGCGGATGCTCGTCGAGCGTCACGCGTACGGGGTCGCCTTTCTTCTGCGCAATTTCAACGCCGACGATTTCCTGAGCGAGCGTGCCGTCGCGCTGCGCGCGCGCCGCTTTTTGCTGACTCGCCAGAGCGAAGGCGTCCTGATCCGCACGGCTTATGCCGAACTCGACGGCCACGTTTTCCGCGGTCTCCGGCATCGAATCGACGCCGTATTGACGCTTCATCAGCGGATTGATGAAACGCCAGCCGATAGTCGTGTCGTAAATATCGGCCTGCCGTGAAAATGCACTGGTGGCCTTACCCATCACGAATGGCGCGCGCGTCATGCTTTCGACGCCGCCTGCAATCATCAGCCGCGCTTCGCCGGCCTTGATGGCGCGCGCCGCAGTGCCGACCGCGTCCATACCCGAGCCGCACAGACGGTTGATGGTTGTGCCTGACGCAGCCGTGGGCAAGCCGGCCAGCAAAGCCGCCATGCGAGCCACGTTGCGGTTGTCGTCACCAGCCTGATTGGCACAGCCATAGATCACGTCGTCGAGGGCTTGCCAGTCGACACTGGCATTGCGTTCGATCAACGCCCTGATCGGTACCGCGCCGAGGTCGTCGGCGCGGACATCCTTCAGGGCGCCGCCGTAGCGGCCGATTGGGGTGCGAATCGCGTCGCAAATGAAGGCATCGTTCATGTGGGTTCCTGCTGGAACGGATCGGCGGGACTTGCCAACCCGATGTCTCATGTTAGTTAGGGTGCACGGCTCGGTCCATTCGGCCAAACGGCATAGGACGAAAGCCGTGCTTTTGTCTTATGCCATTCAGCCAGCTACCGCCGGCGCCGCTTTCGGTTCAACATGAACGCGACTTTGTACGACGCGGAAGCGGTTTGCGACGAAGGCTGCGTCGGCCAGCGCGGCATTTGCGGCCGGGTTTGCGCCCGTGCCGTGGAAGTCGGAGAAGGCCGCCGACTGATTGACGAATACGCCGCCCGTCAAATTGATCGAGAGTGCTACGCCGCCGCGGATCGATGCTTCGTGCGCTTCGTCGAGCACGGCTTCGTCCGTACTGTAGACCGACAGCGTCAGTGCGCCATGCTCAGCAGCGATTGCGCCGGCAAGGTCGAGCGACTGCGCGGTCGACTCCGTCGCGATCACGAATGAGATCGGGCCGAACCATTCTTTGGTGAACTGCGCGTGGTCGGTGGCGGCGTCCAGTTGGAGCACGAGCGGTGTGCGCACACGGGCGTCGGCAAAAGCCGGATGTTCCAGCGATTGGCTCTCTACTAGAACTCGGCCGAGCTTGCTGGCTTCCTCGATGCGCTGGGTGACACCTTCGTTCTGGATCGCACCGAGCAGCTCAACGGCGCGAGCCGGGTCGGCGACCAGTTTCTGCACGGCGCCGGCGATAGCCTGAGCGACTTCGTCGAAGCCGAGTGTGCCTTCAGCCGTGCGGATGCCGTTGCGCGGCACGTAGATGTTCTGCGGCGCGGTGCACATTTGTCCCGAGTACAGCGCGAGCGAGAAGGCGATATTGCGAGCGGCGGCTTTGATGTCGTCGACCGAGTCGATCACGATCTGATTGACGCCGGCTTTTTCGGTGTAGACCTGAGCCTGGTGTGCATTGCGCTCGAGCCAGGTGCCGTTTTGCGTGCTGCCCGTGAAATCGATCAATTTGATTTCAGGGCGCAGAGCCAGGTCCTGAACCAGCGCACCATCGTTCGGTTCGGTGGCCAGCAGCGTAACAACGTTCGGATCGAATCCGGCTTCGCGCAGTACATCGCGCGCGATGCGCACGGTCAGCGCGAGCGGCAGAATCGCGCCCGGGTGCGGCTTGACGATGACAGTGTTGCCGGTGGCCAGATCAGCGAAGAGGCCCGGATAGCCGTTCCATGTCGGGAAGGTGCAGCAGCCGAGCACGAGGCCGGTGCCGCGCGGCACGACTGTGTAGCGCTTGTGCATCGCAAGCGGCGGATTTTTGCCTTGCGGTTTTTCCCAGTGGGCGTCTGCGGGAATACGGCGCAATTGGTCCCACGCGTACACGACCGCTTCGAGCGCGCGGTCTTGCGCATGCGGGCCGCCGGCCTGAAAGGCCATCATGAAAGCCTGGCCGGTCGTGTGCATCACGCTGTAGCCGATTTCGAAGCTGGCGCGATTCACGCGCGCGAGGATTTCGAGGCACACGCCGCTCCACGCCTGCGGGCCGGCCGCGCGCCAATCGCGCTGTGCGGCGGCGGCTGCGGAGATCAACGTGTCAGGATCGGCCTTTGGATAGCGCACGCCGAGCGGGAAGCCGAACGGCGAGACTTCAGCGCCGACGGTTTCTCCGGTCGACGGCTGGTCCAGTTCGAACGTCTTGTTCAGAAGCGCTTTGAATGCGGCTTCGCCGTCTGCGCTAGCTGTTTCCCCGTACACTTTCGGACTGGGCATCTCGACGAACGGACTCCAGTAGCCGCGCGTTTCGACCGCGGTGAGTGCCTTTTGCAGCGTGTCTTCGTGCTTGGTGAATAGCGGATGTGTCATGGCAGTGGGGCTTGGCTGTACGTTGGGAAAAGCCTGTCGAATAATTGACCGACCGGTTGGTTGGTGAATGGTAGCATTACTGAGACAGCCGCGCGAAGCGTTTTTTGCGCGCCATTAACTATTAGGAGGCGGCATGGCTTACGAAAACATTCTTGTTGAGACGCGTGGACGGGTCGGTTTGGTCACATTGAATCGCCCGAAGGCGTTGAACGCACTGAACGACGCGTTGATGGACGAACTGGGCGCAGCGCTGCGAGAGTTCGATGCCGACGACGCGATTGGTGCGATCGTGGTGACGGGCAGCGAAAAAGCGTTCGCCGCTGGAGCCGACATCGGCATGATGGCGACCTATACCTATATGGACGTCTACAAAGGCGACTACATCACCCGCAACTGGGAAACGGTGCGCTCCATCCGCAAGCCGATTATTGCTGCAGTGGCGGGCTTTGCGCTTGGCGGCGGTTGCGAGCTGGCGATGATGTGCGACATCATTCTCGCCGCCGACACTGCGAAGTTCGGCCAGCCGGAAATCAAGCTGGGCATCATGCCGGGTGCTGGCGGCACGCAACGGCTCCCGCGTGCGGTCTCCAAGGCGAAGGCAATGGATCTCTGCCTGACCGCCCGCTTCATGGACGCTGCTGAGGCCGAGCGTGCCGGATTGGTCTCGCGGGTGATTCCCGCGGCTTCGCTGCTTGACGAGGCGGTGGCTGCGGCCGCGACCATCGCTGAATTCCCGTTGCCGGCGGTGATGATGATCAAGGAATCGGTTAACCGCGCATACGAAACGACGCTCGCAGAGGGCGTGCATTTCGAGCGTCGCCTCTTCCATTCGCTCTTCGCCACGGAAGATCAGAAGGAGGGGATGGCCGCGTTCGTTGAGAAGCGCAAACCGGTTTTCAAGCATCGTTAATACGCTTGTCAAAATAACGCTTGCAAGGGGCCGTCCGGGTCGCTAGAATCTCGCTCTTTCGTGCTTCGGACACCGGGGCACGGGGAGCGGGAGA
>NZ_JALOCP010000017.1:0-171718 GCF_030511745.1 Paraburkholderia sp. SECH4 | reverse complement strand
CCCGCCGCTTCATCTGCAAACCGAACGGGCAGTACATTAATCAGCGTTTCCCTAGAGCGATGTTCGATGTGCGGCATGCCGTAGTGTCGTTGGCTGCCATCGGGGCTTCGCACTGTATCGCAGTTCCGCGGACCTCGCCGCGCGAAAAGATGGCAATCGGCGGATCGACGCCGACACTTCGGTAACGGAGAAAGAACTTCGCTGTCCCACACCGGGCGGCTCGCGTTTTTGCGTAGGGTATGCGCCACCCGATCGGAACTGAAGAAGTCACCATGTCCAAAGTATCGGCGGAAAGCAGCGTTCAGGCGCTTGCTGAGCTCGCATTGTCAACAATCGGCGATGCAGACGTCGCACGAATGCCCGCGCATTCCAAGGCGAGGCTGGCTCCCGGCTTCGCAGCATTGAAGTCGACGGCCGCGCACTGCAGGCAACGCCCGATGGACCGCCCCAAGCTGATGCGTACGCCGCAAACGCGCGAGCGGCTGCATCGCCTGCGTCACGAACTGGGCAGGATCAGCCCGCCGCCGTCGACTATTGAAGAGGCGCGCGCCGAAATCATCCAGGCCATGGCACGCGCGGATCTTGGCGCTTGGCGCGTGCCGGAGCTCACCGGCGACTCGGCGCTTCACCATGCGGACGGCTCGGTGCAAATCGTTCTCATTGCGCATGTGATCGTTTTCAACAGCACAGGCGCCTTTCAGATTGTCGACACCCACCCGCCCGGTGCGCCGTATTTCGAAATGCGCGGACGCGATGGCGCGGCTTTCGTGCCGCCTTGCGATATGCATGCGGAAGCTGACCGTAATGTAGGCCCACCACAAGACGAAACCAGCGGGCGTGCGGACCCGGCGCATCTGCGGCGCGCCTGACGGCTGGTGGGGCCCGAACAATTATTTTTGCGTCGCTCGCAACTTTTCGCGGCGGCGGCGACACTCACGGTCATCCACACAATCTGGCGGATGCGAGCACAGCGACATGTCACCGGAACCGATCGTTACAAGCAACGTCTGTCTTGCCGCGCGTAGCGTCGACGCGGAGGATGTCGCGCTGCTGCAGCGCATCTCGGCGGCGGACAGGTCCGCGCTGGCCACGCTCTACCGCGAATATCACCGGCGGCTGGTCCGCTTTCTCGGCCGCTTCACGCGGCGCGACGACGTGATCGAGGAAGTCATCAACGACACCTTTATGATCGTCTGGCAGAAGGCTGGCGAATTTCGCGGCCAATCACGCGTGTCGACGTGGCTCATGGGCATTGCGTACCGCGTTACGTTGAAGGCACTGCGCCAGGGTGGCTTGCCGGCGGAACAGCAGCACGACTATGAGGGGCCGTGCGTCGAGCCGTTCGCCGAACACGAAACGACCGACTGGGTGACCAAGGGGCTGACCAAGCTCGCCCCGGAGCAGCGCATCGTGATGGAGCTGGCCTACGTAATGGGCCATTCGCTCGAAGAGATTGCGGAGATAACCGAAAGCCCTGTCAGTACCGTGAAGGCCAGAATGTTTCATGCGCGGGTCAAGCTGCGCAATCTGCTGCCGGCCCTCGCCGGCATTGATGGGAGCGCTCGATGAGCAATCCAGCCGAGAGCGAACTCGCTCATCTGCATGTATGGGAACTGTTGCCGTGGATCGTCAACGGCCGGGCGTCCGACGCCGAACGCAAGCTGGTCGACGCGCACGTGCGCGATTGCGAACGATGCCAGGCTGAGCTCGCATCGCAACGCACGCTGTGCGCGGCGATGGCGTCGCGCGAGGACGCCGGCCCCGACATCGAACGCGGTCTCGATCATCTGTGGGAGCGTTTTGACGAAGCGGCGCAGCCGGCCGTTCGCACCGGCACGTTGTCGTCGGCACCCTGGCGCGGCCGCATGACGGCGATCGCGTGCGGTCTCGCGGCCGTCGTGCTGCTGGAGACGGGCGCACTGGCGACGCTCGGTTTCAGCCGCGGCGCCGATAGCGTGCCGGCGAACTATCACACACTGTCCGAGGTCAATGCGGGCGCTGCGCGTGCGACGATCCGCCTTGTCGCCGATCCCGCGATGCCGGTTGGCCGGCTGCAGGCGCTGCTCGTGCCGCTGCATCTGCAGATTGTCGGCGGCCCGAGCGAAAACGGCGTCTATTCGCTCGGGCCGCTCGTGCCGGTTGCTCCGGGCGACGTCGCAAGGCAGCTCGGCGTGTTGCGCGCCGCACCCGGCGTGCGCTTCGCGGAGCCGGTCGGGGAGGGCGCCAGCGGTCCCTGACAACTCCTTGTCAGTTTTTTACTGTTCGGGTTCATCGGTTAAGATCGGCAAGCCTGGTGCGTTCCCGCGCGCCCTGGGCTTGCCGGATGGCTTGTGTAACGCCATTGCTTTGACCGTCGTTGGGCCTTGCGCGGAGCTGGTATCCTGGCAACGGCTTCTTTGCGGGCGCGTCGGCGGCCTCCATCAGATGGGGCGACCCGATGACCACGGGCGCGAGGTTCGTCGTCAACGCGGGCTATGGCTGGCGCCTTTCCGGCGACTGGACCGCGCAGGCCATGCTCTCGCACTACCCGTTCACCCGGGCGCCGTCCGCGTCGCGTTTCAATTACAACGAACTTGCGTTGACCGCAGGCTGGCGCGACTCGGTGTTCGCGTCGCTCGCTACGCCACTTTTCGGTGGTGGACGAACCGGTTCGCCCGCCGGCCACGTTGGGCGTTATCCAGGGCGCATGCTCTTATCAGGCAATTTCACTAGTCAAGTGAGCGGCCTTCCGTCCGATGTCCGGTTCGACGCAGCGACAGGTGATAGCTCTTCCTTGCCCGTCGAATTTTCCAGTGGAGCCACGTCATGCGTACACAGCGCACAGCCAGCACCCTTGCAACCGATCTCGCCGATTCTCACGCGCCCCGGCGTGCCGGTGGCGATGCGAGCCGGTCACGGTCGAAGTCGCGCTTCTCCGGTTCGGCGAGCGCAATCCTGTCGCAGCTGAGGTCGATTGGCGGCGGCTCGCGTCCCGCGACGCGCTCGCCCGGGGCTGCGTCGGCGACTGTCACGGCGAAGGAAGATCCTGTCGGGAACGCCGTTCAGTGGATCAATCAGCAGCGTCGGCGAGTCGATACGCCGCGCGCCAGTGCGAATGGTGGCGTGATGAAACTGACTCGCGAGCAGGCCGTGGTGATGAACAAGGTCGTGCCGAAGCGGGCCGCGCCCAAGCCGCCGACCGGCGCGAGCGGCGCAACCGCCAAAGCGCAGCCGAGCACGACAGAGTCTTCTCATACCAACCCGGATATCGAGTCCGACGACGAGCTGTTCGAACTGCCTCTGCCGGCCACAGAGCGCGCGCCGCAGAAGACGCTACTTCAGTTGTTCAATGAAGAGCACGCCTTTCAGCACGCCCCGTCGTCACCCGCTCAGACGCAGACTCAAAACACGGCAGCGGCTCCCGAGTATGACGACGATCTGATCGAAGTGGATCTGCACAGCGGTCGCGTCAATGCCGGCGCGAAGGCATCGGAGCCAGCGGAGCCATTGGCCCCAGCCGGGCCGAAGAGCGCATTGCGCAAACCGGGCGCTGCCCGCCGCGAGGCCGGGCCGCGCGTGAGTTGGCATCCGGATGTCCGGGACACGAAGTTGGCGTCCGCGGAAGAAAAGAGCGGCTCACCACAACGCGAAGCTGCGGCGAACACCGGAGAAATCGCGGTGCTTCAGGACTCCAGCAAACTTCATATCGACGAGGCAAGCGATCAAGGCAAGGAAAGCCATGCAGGTGTGACTGACGAGCCGACGCTCGCGCGGTCGCCGTCACGCCGTGAGCAATCGGGCGCGAGGGCATCGTCCGCGGCTTCAGTCGCGACGCCCGCGACACCAACTGGGCCCACGGGTCGCGCGCGTCGCAGTGGTATCACGGGCATGCTCGGCCGTATGGTCCAACTGCCGCGAAAACTGTGGCGCTGAGTGACGAGGTCACCCAGCAACATTGCGGGGGCAGGGGCGTACTTTGAAGCGCGCTCTCAAACGCACTTGACCTTCCCCAACATATCCATCGTCTCTCGCAGCTTGCAGCGCGCCCGATGCATGCGTGCCTTGACCGTCGTCACTGGGCAGCCGGTGATCTCCGCGATCTCTCCGACCGAATGTCCGAGCACATAGGCGAGCGCCATCACGAGCCGCTGCTCGACGGGTAGCAGATCGAGCGCCTTCGATAGCAGGTCCGACAATTCATGGTCGTGCCAGTACTGAGCCATTGTATCGGCGTGGTCGATGTCCAGCGGTTCGAATTCCGAACGGCGCTGGTCGCGCAACGCGCGCAGCGCCGAGCGATATGCGATGCCGATGATCCACGTCGAGACGCGGGCCTCGCCCCGGAAGTCGCAGGCCCGCTTCCAGACGACCATGAAGGTGTCGTTGATGATTTCGTCGATCACCTCGCTCTTCCACGTGAGCCGGGTCAGGAAGCGCGCAAGCCGCCGATGGTAGAGCCGGTACAGGCGGGCGAGCGCCGAGGCGTCGCCCGCCGCCACGCGCTCGAGCAAGGGCCGGTCGTGATCGACGGCAGCGAAGCCCTCACGCGCGACGGGATTCCCGGACACGTGGTTGGTGACTTCGTCGATCTCCTGGCGCGCGGTTTCGTGTCCGCGCAGATCGCCGATGTCGTGCATCGCGCCGACAATGCCGGTGATGCGTCCGTCCTCGTCATAGACGACGCCCTTGTAAAAGCGAACCATGCGCACGATGCCCGCCCCGTTGCGCACACCGGCCGCATACGTCTGCACGCCGCCGTCGGCTGCGAGATCGAGGTCGGCCTTGTGATAGGTCAGCGCGAGGTCCGAGGGCGCCACGTCATAGACGGTCTTGCCGAGAATGCCGCCGCGGTCGATACCGAGAAAGCGTTCGAAGACCGGGTTGCAGCCGGAGTACAGGCCATTCGCGTCCTTGAAGAACACCGGCGACACCATGCCGTCCGTGTGATTTTGCAGCGTGGAAAAGTCGGTGACGCCGTCGCGCGCATACGCAAGCAGCCTCGTCTGGGCGCGTGCGCGTTCGATGATGGCGTCCGGGTTCAACAGGTCTTCGTCGTTCACCGCGTCGTGGGCGCCGCGCGCGATGAGCGAGACGACTTGCCCGGCAGAAAGCTCGCGTAGCACCGGGATCAGATAGTGTTCATCGCCGTTCTCGATCCGCAGCTTTTCTATTTCAACGCTCGCGTCGGTATCCGCGCAGTCGATAAACACGACCGCCGGCGATGGGTCTTCGATCAGATGCGCGAGCCTTAGCGCCTGTGCGCCATGGCGTCTGATTGCCGCGGGCGTTGGACGATCCGATGAACTCGACCAGAAAATGCGCGTTTCGTCGACAAGATGTGCCACCATTCGCTTTCCTCACTTCTTTCTCATTGATTTGTGCACCGAACGAAAGAACGGCGGCAAGTCAAGTCATGCGGGCAAGAGAGGCACGGATCGGATAAGCCATGGGGCTGACGAAAGTTGCATGGCCCGCGCCTCAAACCGTTTGCCCAGCTATGAGCATACCTGCCCGACAGCGCGGAAATTATTGAATCGCGCGGCAGTTGGGAGCGGCGGCCGCGTCTTGTCCCATGTATCGGGAACTATGTGACTCGGCGATGAATGATTCGCTTAATTCGCGTCCGGATCGCGGGTAACCTGCGCTTCGTCGCGCAACGCGAACTATTCTTTTCGCAATTATTTTTTGCGATGCGGTGACTTGCTGGTAGGCGGCGTCATCGAAGCAATCGGCGCGAGCGGATGGCGTGATGAGCGCGATGGCCATGCCGAGGGTGATGGCGAGCGGCGAACGATGAGTGGCGTGCTGCATGACGAACTCCTTCGAATCCTGCCGGACGGCGCGATTATGGTCGTCGCGTCAATGAACGCAGGTGTGACGGTCTGAAAAAATGAAGGCGTGAACGAAGCCTGTCGCGCGGCGGCACACGGCGTTGTGCATGGTTCGCGCATGGACCCGACTTTTCGCTGGGCTTCAGCGGGCGTGCTCAAGAGCAAGCGTTCAATACGTGCTCAAGCGATGCGGGGCGCATCGTGCCGCGAGCGCGCGGCCGTTCGCTTAGCCGCCTGCCGCGCAGAGGAGGCGCCATGAAAACCCGTTCCGCGATCGACGCACGCTCGATGTCCGATCTGGGCTCGACGCCCGAGACCTCGACGCGCCGCAACGACACAGGCCGTCGTGCGCGCGCTCGTTCAACCGACTCCGCGTTGCTCACGCTCGGCGCGCGTTCGCCATCGCGGTCGCATTCACCGGCCGCGGTCGGCGACGGACGTGCGTCGCGCGCACCGGTTGAGCAATTACAACGCTGGGGCACGAGCGGAGAAATCCGGGAAGTGGCGCCGGGCGAGACGCTTGGCGAACTGATGCACCGCGAACGCCCCACGCCGGAGACGACCGCACACATGGCGCGCCTGCAACAGCACAACGCGACGCACGAACGTTCGGTGGGCGACAGCGGCAGCATGGTCGGCATGCGCTCGCCATCGCGTGGATCGCCGTCGACGCGATCGCAAGGTGGCGTCGATCCACAGATGTCCTTGCAACCGAAAACACGGGCGAAAACATCGACGAGCACGGCAGCTCCCGGCGCGACCGCAAAAGTCGCGCAGGCGCCGCGATCCGCGGGAGCACCACCTGCTTCCGAGGCGCGCACAGCAAAGCCGAACTCCATTCGCGCGTTGCCCTCAGGACCGAAGATCAACGGCATGGACAACGTGCTGATGTCCGCCTACAACCTCGACGACGAGCAGCTCTCGTTGATCACCGGAGCACTCGGGCTTGGGCCCGCGCATGCCGACGAATACGTACGCAACATGCAGACGGCCACACTTGGGCGCATACTGCGCGGCGCGGTCTATCAGGGGCCGCCCATACCTGACGCGGCTTCGATCGCGCAGTTGAAATTCGGCCGCGGTTTGCCGCCCGAACGCCTGCAGCATCTCGTCGCGGTAGCCGGCAGAGCCGGCTGCTTCATGACCGAGCGACAGCAGCGAGGCAAGAATGGCGAGACGCAGCATCTGTTGCAGCTGCATTTCACCGGCGACGATGGCGCCGAGTCCCTCGCATCGCAGCCGGATTCCGTCAACTACAAGGCCGTGAAGGCGCTGGCCGAACTGATGGCCGAGCTCACAGCGCCCGGGTATCGCGAGGACGCACAGCGCTTTTCGATCGACTCGGTCGCCGCGGGGATGAGGCCGGGCGACAGTTCGGGGGTATTCGTCGAGCACTTCGCAAAGCACACGCAGGCGAGTCCGCCGCGTATCCAACTGGTCTCTGAACACTTGAACGAGGCCAACATCCGCAACGCCTGGCTGTTCACGGCGCTCACTCCTGAACAGAAGGAGAAGCTCGTGCATGCTTCGAACGTCTCGCATCTTCAGTTCGAGGAGCGGCGATCCACGGCGGCAGACGGCACGCGCTGCGTGAAGCTGCGCGTCTTCTTCGGCGGAACGGAGAACTGGCGCGATGTGCGGCAGGCGCTCGTCAGCGGGACGGGCGGCGTCGGCACGGTGTTTGGCGCGGTACGCGACGCGGCGGAAATCATTGCGCAAAAGATCGAGCACGCGCAGCGCGAAGGTTATCGCGTCGAATTCGACCACATCGCGGGGGCGTCTATGGGCGGGGCCAGCGCGCAACTCTTCACGGCGGCGCTGCAAAGCCGCGTCAGGTTGCAGAAGCAGCCGCCGCTCGTACTGCTCGATCCACAATTGCCCAACACCGCGCAGTTGCGGCATGCGGTAAAGGGGGGCACGCTCGAATACGACTATGCGAAGCCGCGGGGCGTCGCGGTCACGCTCGACTATCCTGCGAACCCCCGAAAGGGGCTGATGGGCCGCATGAAGGGCCTCGGCTTCAAGTCACCGGGCCTTGTGCGGCTCAAGCTCGCGTTGAGCGACTACGATGCCACGAGGCTCACGCCCGAGGGCGACACCGAGAGGTTGCCTCCGCAGACGAGCGGCCCTCCGGGCATGGGCTATCACGCCGACCCCGAACTGTATCTCGCGGCGATAAACCGCTTCACCCGTCGCGTCGAACTGAGTTGATACGCGAGCATTACGCGTTGTGCGTGAGCTCGCGCGCCCGCATCCGTAAGCTGACAGTTGGAAGCACTACACGAATCTTTCACATGCGCTCGCAGCGCGACCTATCATGCGCACGACCCCGCATCGCGCCGTTTAAGGAATTTTTTGCTGGCAATGACGAGCAATAGATAAAAATTGAAAGAAGATGCGCTACCTTGTGAGGCCATGTTTTACGCGCCGCACAACAAAATAAATGCGCGATGTGCATCCGTTGCGTCCTGCCGATGCACTAACGGACAGAGAGATCTCACTCGATACCGTCAACGACGTTTCGCGCAACGAAACGGGCCTTTTGGCGCTCCGTTCCCGCGCTCCGCGGCATACGACGAACAACATATCGCGAGTGAGAGGACAACAAGCTGTCTCGGGGATGGCGGTCGGCATCGCAGGAGGGGTGCCGGCCAGTAATCGGAAAGGTTGTCACTTATTTGGATGCGAACCGCCCGTGAATAATGACCTGCTCTTTGCAATCGCGACTGACGATCGGATGCTTCGACGCAATCTTGAAGAATCACTCGCCGGAGATGGCATCGTTGTCGAGTCGTTCTCGTGTGAGCTCGACCTGTTGCGCGCGATGCGTGCGCACCGCTACGACCTGGTGCTGATCGACTCGAAGACCGAGCCGACAGCGACGAGCGCCATACTGTCATGGCGCAGCTGCAATGCCGACATCTGCACGCCGCTGATCGTGCTGACGAACCAGTCGAGCTGGGCGAGCCTGTTGCGCTGGATCGACACGGGCGCGACCGACGTCGTCAATCGGTACGACATGGAGCAGGTCCGTTTTCGCGCGCACCTTGCATTGCAACGGAGCGATTCCAACAGCACAACGCACGAGATCCAGATCGGCCGCTATCTGCTGCAAAAGAACCCCGGCCGCGCGTCCATCGACGGCGTCGAAATTCCGCTGACGGCGCGTGAATTCGCGATTGCGTGGCTGTTCTTCTCGAACCCCGGCAAATTCTTCAGCCGCGCGCAGATTGCAGCGAGCATCTGGGGCGCCACCGAGCAGATTGCTGCGCGTACGCTCGAGCAGCACATCTACAAGCTGCGCAAGAAGCTGGACCTGTCGCGCACTTCGGAGCTGAGCCTGAGGACAGTGTATGCGCTCGGCTACAAGCTCGACGTCGCTCAGGCGGCGCAAGCGGAACTCGAGGAACTCGATGCGAGCGTCGAGCCAGGCTTCGCCGCGCTGCAAGGTGCGCGCGAAGCCGACCATCTGCGTGGCGCCGAGCGGATGATGCTCGCCGCTGCACTGTCGTAAGGCTCTGGTGGAACGCCTGTCCGGGTCATCGGGCCGTCGTGCCCGGCGGGCCACACGTGTCGCCGACCTATCCGACGCATGCGGCCCGGGGAGGGTTTCCGTGCCGCTCACGCGGAGTCCGGATCTTCCTCCTGTTCTTCCGCGCGGCGTTCCTGCTGGCCCTGGAAGATCTGCGGTCCATCACTTCATTTTAGTTGAAGTGATGTGTGTGAATCACACAGTTTATGCACATCTCATAACTAGTCGAATAGATTATCTGGAAGACCCAAAAGGCACGGGAATGGATGCCGCCCGACAATTCGGTTTAGCCCGCATGCTCGGGAGCATTGCCCAGTTATCGCAGGCGCAAATCTGGCGGGTTCACCATACACGTTGATTTACATAAAAAGTCGATGTCGTTCGCGCGACGTCTGGGCTAGGTTCAAATGTCCGGTGCCAGCCACGATAACATCGGTTATCGCGCCAAACGTCGGCGAGGCGTTGTGGAGCAGGGCGCTCTAAGCGGTATTGGCGCGATTTTGGGCTCTGGTGCAAATCGGAGGAGCCGGTAGGTTACGCTCGGGTTTTGACGATCGCGAGCACGCAATGAGTAAGCAGATAGACATTGACCGGCTGTTCGACGGCCGTCACTTTGACCGCGAAGTCATCGTCCTGTGTGTGCGTTGGTACCTGCGTTACAAGCTCAGCCTTCGAGACCTTGTCGAAATGATGGCCGAGCGCGGCCTGTCGATTGCGCACACGACGATCATGCGCTGGGTCAAGCGGTTCACGCCGGAGTTCGTCAAGCGCTGGGATCGCTTTGCTACGGCAGCCGGTCGGTCGTGGAGAGTCGATGAGACGTATGTGAAGGTCCGTGGCAAATGGGTCTATCTCTACCGTGCAGTTGACCGGGCAGGAAAGACTGTCGATTTCAGGCTTAGCGCCAAGCGCGATGTCGCCGCGGCCAAGGCCTTCTTCGCGAAGGCGATCAGGAGTCAAGGGCGCGCTCCGAAGACCATCACGCTGGACGGCTACGCGGCGTCTCACCGCGCGGTGCGAGAAATGAAGACTGACGGGTTGCTGCCCGAGGACACGACGTTGCGATCGTCGAAGTACTTGAACAACTTGATCGAGCAGGATCATCGCAATATCAAGTCCAGGGTCAACGCGATGCTCGGCTTCAAACGCTTCAGGAATGCAGCCATTACGATCGCCGGCATCGAATTGATGCATCGCATTCGCAAAGGTCAGTTAAACCTCACAAAGTTGCCTCTCAAAGATACCGCTGCGCCTGCTGTTTGGAAGGCGGTCCTCTCAGCACGATGAAGTAACGGTGAATACGCCGCGTTTCGCTCGCGCCCGTAATTTGCACCAGAGCCGTTTTTTGCACGTGTGCGGAAAACGTCGACTGACGCGCTGGGCGAGTTCGGTATTCAGTCGGCACGTCCGCTGCCCAGAACCCACACCGCGACAATCACCAGAAAGATCGAGCAGGAGCTCCACTGGGTCAGGACGCTTGACCATGCCAACGCTGGATCTGAAATTGCCTCTGTATGGCCGGCCATATGCAGGAGCACACCGGGCGCGAGCCTGAGCTGCCGTTCCACGGCCCACCACTTAAGCGTCAGAGCGATAGACGCAAGTCCACTGCCGATCACGATGACGCCGAGGAACGGGTCACCACCCGTGTGGGACCGCCGGGACGCGAAGTGCCGCGTGAGGTATGTCAGGGCGGTGCCGTTGACGATGGCCGAGAGCATCACGAACCATAGTGGAAAGCGCAGGCTGATTGCCACCATGAAAACGATTATCGTCAGCACCTGTGGCCATGCTCCGCCGATTGCTTTCAGCCGGCTCAATTGCTCACTCATCGCGCGTCGTCCGTAAAAATATCAGCGTGGCACACTGGGGCGGTCATCACACGTGGGCTCCGTGCGGAACCCCTACCCATGAACGCCGTGATTGGCGAGTGTCCCGGACAGTGATCATGGCGGGGAGGTTGCGTGTTTCGTACGAAGCGCTGCAAGAATGCCCCTCAGGATATCGATGGGAGGCGGCGGACAACCTTGTATCGTGACGTCGACAGGCAAGAAGTTCGACAGTGGCCCACACACGGCGTAGCTTTCCCTGAACATGCCGCCTGTGCAGGCGCACTCGCCGACCGCGACGACGAGCTTTGGGTGGGGCGTCGCTTCATATGCCCGGCGTACCGCTTCTTTCATGTTCAGTGTGAGAGGGCCGGTGACGAGCAGCATGTCGGCATGGCGGGGACTCGCGACGATGCGGATACCCAGACCCTCGATGTTGTAGTACGGATTGTTGAGTGCATGGATTTCCAGTTCGCAGCCGTTGCAGGATCCCGCATCGACCTCGCGAATGCACAGCGCCCGGCCGAGCACATCGAGTATTTCCTGCTGGATACGGTGGCCTTCGGCCCGCCATGCGTCATCGCCCTCGGGCACGCGCAGAGTCGGCGTGCCAGTTGTCGCGATCTGTTTGAGAAGTTGCCACATTACAGGTCGTGTCCCGCGTAGTTCAGATTGAACGACTTGTTGATCAGTGGAAAATCGGGAACGATATTGCCGATGATCGCGTGTTCCAGGGCCGGCCAGTTGTGCCACGACGGGTCATGGCAGTGGCAGCGCGAAATGGCGCCGTCGGCTCCGGTCTCGAGTGCGATGAGCACATCGCCGCGCCAACCTTCGATCCAGCCGACCCCGCAGGATGGCGAACCGCCGTGTTCAATCGGGGTGACGATGTTGCCGTCTGGCAGGTCGGCGAGGAGAGTCCGGATCAACCGGACCGATTCGTAGATCTCGTTGAACCGGACCGCGGCCCGTGCTGCCACATCGCCCCGGTCATCGCTGACCATCTGGGGCTGAACCTCGTGGTATGGCGCGTAAGGGTGATCAATACGCACATCGATTTTTCGGCCGCTTGCCCGTCCGACCAGCCCGCACACTCCGAAGTGCTCCGCCACACTTGCGGAGAGGGTGCCCGCACCAGCAAAACGATCCTGCAGTCCCGATTGATCCTCGTAGATGCGCTGCATCACACGAACCTGCGCATCAATCTGGTCGCACTGTGTCAGTATCGCGGCGACGAAGCGCGCATCGATGTCCGATGCCATGCCCCCGGGAACGATCCGATCCATCAGATAGCGATGTCCGAAGACCCGGTCGTTCAGGCGCAGCCAGTCTTCCTTCAGACGGGAAAACTGTGCGAGGCCATACGCGAACCCCGCGTCGTTGCCGAGCGCTCCAAGATCACCCAGATGGTTGGCAATGCGCTCGCGCTCGAGCAACAGCGCGCGCAGCCACTGCGCGCGTGGTGGAATCCGCCCATTCAACGCGCGCTCGACCGCCATGCAATAGGCCCAGGTAAAGGCGACCGTTGTGTCTCCGGCGATGCGTCCTGCGAGACGGTGCCCGTCGAGCGCGGGCACGCGCTCGAACAGCCGCTCGATTCCCCGGTGCGCATAGCCCAGCCGCTCCTCGAGACGCAACACCTTTTCGCCGACGACCGAGAAGCGGAAGTGCCCGGGCTCGATCACGCCTGCGTGGATCGGACCAACGGCAATCTCGTGGACACCGTCACCATCGACGCGGACGAACGGATAGTCCGCTTCCTGGGATTGAAACCGCTCGGTCCCGGAGGACAATTTCTGCAACGGAAAGTAATCGGCAGGCCAGTTGCCATGATTCAGCCACGGCCGTGTATCTTCGGCGCCGATCGCACGCAGCCCGACCAGATCGTAGACGGCCCGTTGCATGCGTGTCGCGCACGGAAAGACCGCCGATATATCCGGGTATCCGTCGCCGTCTCCATGCCCGTCGCCTACCGGCAACTGAAGCCACAGGATGCCGTCTTCCAGCGCATACGCGGCGGAGATCACGAAGGCGCCTGCCGTCTCTTCGGCACCCCACAGGGAGATCAGACGGCCACCCGCCTCGCGCACCGTGCCGGCGGTGTGGGTCCACGTGTCCTGATCGACCCGTGCGAGAAAAGCCGACGATCTGCCCGCGAACACGGACAGGCGAACCAGGTTGGGAAACCCGAATGCCTCGATACGCATGTGTCACCCCGCGATCATGGCCGCCGCCTGCCGATACCACGTTGCAAGATAGGGCGGAATGTAGAGTCCCAGCATCAGACCGATGCCGAGATGGACAAACACCGGCAGCAACGCTGGCGGGTGTTCGAGAACTTTGGCTGTCGTGTCGCCGAATACCATGCCCTGCACGCGCACGAAGATGGCCGCGAACGCCACAGCAAGCGCGAGCAGCAGGAAGGGCGTGGCCCACGGGAATTTGCTCATCGCCGTGGTCAGGATCAGGAACTCGCTTGCGAACACGCCGAATGGCGGCATGCCCAGAATCGCGAGCGCGCCGAGCATCATGCCCCACCCAACGGTTGGGCTCACGCGTAACAGGCCGCGGATGTCGTCGATCGTCTGGGTGCCAGCCTTTTGGGCCGCGTGCCCGACGGTAAAGAAGATCGCCGACTTCACCAGCGAATGCACCGTCATGTGCAGCAGGCCTGCGAAGGTGGCGATGGGGCCGCCAAGCCCGAAGGCGAATGTCATCAGGCCCATGTGTTCGATCGACGAATACGAAAAGAGCCGCTTGACGTCTTTCTGCCGGAACAGCGAAAAAGCGGCGATCAGTACCGAGACCAGCCCGAAGCCGACCAGCAGGTGTCCCGGCAGGCCGTTCTGGAGTGCACCATCGGCCAGCACCTTGCAGCGCAGCACCGCATAGAGCGCGACATTGAGCAGCAGGCCGGATAGCACGGCCGAAATCGGCGTAGGGCCTTCAGCGTGCGCATCGGGCAGCCAGTTGTGCATCGGCACCAGGCCGACCTTGGTGCCATAGCCGATCAGCAGGAACACGAACGCGAGCGAAATGATGGTCGGGTCGAGACTGCCCTTGACCGCGTTCAGACTGGTCCAGAGCAGCGCATCGCCGCCGCCGAGCTGCCGGCTTGCGGCGAGATAGAGCAGGATCGTGCCGAACAGCGCCTGCGCGATGCCGACGCCGCACAGGATGAAGTACTTCCACGCGGCTTCGAGGCTGGCTGCGGTGCGATAGACGCTGACGAGCAGGACCGTCGCGAGCGTGGCGGCTTCCATGGCAACCCAGAGGATGCCCATGTTGTTGGTCAGCAGCGCGAGCAGCATCGCAAAGATGAACAGCTGGTACATGCTGTGGTAAAGGCGCATGCGAGGGCCGGTCATCTTGCCGCGGTCACGCTCGATGCGCATGTACGGCCTCGAAAAGATCGACGTGGTCCAGCCGACGAAGGCCGTGAGCGCGACGAGGAACACATTGAGCGGATCGACGAAGAAGAGTTTGCCAAGCGCGAACGCAGGCCCGTGCGCCACAGTTTGCACGGCGAGCAGCGTGGCGGCGACAAATGTCAGGAAACTGAACCCGACGTTGAGTTCCGCCGCGACATGGTGTTGTCCCACGAGCGCCAGACTTGCGCCTGCAAAGAGCGGGATCGCAAAAACCAGCAGCAGTACCCAGGCTTCAGTCATCTTTTAGCTGTTCAAGGTGATGAATGTCCAGACTGTCGAACTGCTCGCGGATCTGGAACATGAACACGCCGAGGATCAGGATGCCCACCAGCACGTCGAGTCCGATACCGAGTTCGACGATCATCGGCATGCCGTTCGTGGCCGCCGCCGCGGCAAAAAACAGACCGTTTTCCATCGACAGGAAGCCGATCACCTGAGGGATCGCCTTCGCGCGCGTAATCATCATCATGAACGACAGCAGCACGCAGGCGAGTGCGATACCGAGCGTGCCACGCGCGACCGATGTGGCGAGCTGGCTGATCGGCGACGCGACGTTGAACGCGACGATCACGAGCACGATGCCTATCAGCAGCGTGGCGGGAATGTTGAGCAGAGGTTCGACGTCCGTTTTCACGTTGAGCCGCTGGACCAGCCTGTAAAGAATCCACGGAATCAGGCCGACCTTGAGCACCAGCGTGAGTGCGGCGGAGATATAGAGGTGCACATCGGCGGTGACGTATCCGAGGATCACATTGGCTGACACGAGTGTCAGGCCCTGCAGCGTGTAGAGGTGAATCAGCGACAGGATCCGGCGCTGGCTGAGCATCGCGAACGACAGCAGCAACAGGATCGCGGCCAGGAAGTTGATGATCTGCGTGGCGAATCCGTGCATCACGCCCCCAGCAGGAAGTGAACCAGCATGCCGATGACGGCCAGCAGAAACGCTGTCGCGAGGAACTCCGGCACGCGGAAAATGCGCATCTTCGCGTTGGTCGTCTCGACGATCGCAAGCGCCGCGCCACCTATCAGTAACTTGACGAACAGCGCGGGTATCGCGAGTAGCAGCGCTGTCGGATTGCCGGCCTCGGCGATGCCCCACGGAATGAACAATGCGAGGCCAATGCAGGAGTACGCGAATAGTTTGAGGCTCGCGGCCCATTCCATCAGTGCGAGATGTCGGCCGGAATATTCGAGGATCAGCGCCTCGTGAATCATCGTCAGTTCGAGGTGCGTCGTCGGGTTGTCGACCGGCAGGCGGGCGTTTTCAGCGAGCGACACCATCGTGAATGCGATGCCCGCGAACGCGAGGCTCGGGTAGATCGCCAGTTCGCGATGACTGAGCGTGGCGACGATGGTAGTCAGCAAGGTCGACTTCGTGATCAGCGACGCCGAAAAAAGGACCATCAGCAGGGCAGGTTCCGCGAGGAAGCCCACCAGCATCTCGCGGCGCGCGCCGAGGGTGCCGAACGCGGTGCCGACGTCCATTGCGGCCAGCGAGATGGTCACGCGAGCCAGCGCGAAAAGACCCACCAGGGCGATCGCGTCCGCGGCTGGCGAGAGCGGTAGATCGGTGGAAAGCGTGGGCACGATCGCGCAAGCGAGCGTCATGCAGGCCCAGACGACATACGGCGCGCCGCGAAATATGGGGCTGGCGTGGTCGGCGACGACCGACTCCTTGTTGAACAGCTTGTGAAGCATCCGGTAAGGCTGCCAGATGCTTGGCGCCCGGCGGTTCTGCAACCGTGCGCGGCACATGTTGACCCACCCCGTCAGCAGCGGGGCCGCCGCCAGAGCAAGCAGGATCTCCAGCCCCTGGGAGAGCAATCCGGAGAGCGTGATCATCGTCTCACCAGCATCAACAGCACGATCAGCACGAGAAAGCTGTGCATCAGATAGACCGCGATGCGGCCTGTCTGGAGCAAGCCGGCCAGTGCCGCGGTGCGCTTGACCAGCCGCACGATCGGATCATAAATCAGGGTCCACGCGCGATCCGTCACGGTGACGCTGTACGCGGGGTGTTCGTCGAACGGAGAGGGCAGCCGCCGTTCGATCCTGAACAGAGGCGCGAAGATTTCGCGGATCGGCTGCCCGAACCCTTCTGCCGTGTCCTGCATGCGCGCGTTAACGAACGGAAAGCCGCAGGCCCAGGGGGCCGCCCGCCGCAGGCGCCCATGATAAAGGCGGCGTACCAGTAGCCACGCGAGCCCACAACAGGCAAAGAAGAACAGCAGGAAAACCGCCGGCATGTAGCTGGCCCGGTCTACGCTCGTGGGGGCGAGCAGCAGCCAGCCATTTCTCGCGACGGCCTGGCCGATGCCGGCGCCAACCAGCAATTGCGTGACGCGATCCAGAACGATCACGAACTGCACCGGCAACAGCCCGAGCAGCACGCATAGCGCCGCCAGCCACGCGAAGCCAACCCGCTCCCACCGGCTCGCATCGCGTGCCTCGCGCAGCTTCGCCTCGCGGGGCTGGCCGAGAAAGATGATGCCGAAGAACTTGACCATCGTGTAGCCCGCGAGCGCAGCCACGAGGGCGATCAGCGCGGCGACGAGCGGCACCACCATGTTCAGGAACGGATCAGGCAAGCCCGGCGTGAACAGAAAGCTTTGCAGTAACAGCCATTCAGAGACGAAGCCGCTCAATGGCGGCAGGCCGGCGCTGGCGAATGCGCCCACTAGGGCCGCCCACGCCGTCCACGGCATGAAACGGATCAGGCCGCCCAGACGCCCGAGATTGCGTTCGCCGGTGGCGTGGAGTACGGAACCCGTCCCGAGAAACAGCAGGCTCTTGAAGGTAGCGTGGCTGGCGATCTGGTAGAGCAGGGCCGTCAGCGACAAGGCGGCCAGCGCGTTCATCCCGTAGGCGCGAAACAGGACCCCCAGCCCCATGCTCACGAACATCAGGCCGATGTTGTCGATCGACGAGTACGCAAGCAGCCGCTTCATGTCCGTCTGGATGGCGCTGAACACGACCCCGAACAGGGCGGTGAAGAGCCCGAGCATCAGCATGAGCACACCCCACCATGCGATTTGCACGTGCAGGAGGTCGAACACCGTGCGCAGCACGCCGTACAGGCCCGCTTTCAGGACGAAGCCACTCATGAGGGCTGATACCGGCGACGGCGCTGCCGGATGGGCCTCGGGAAGCCAGACATGCAGCGGGAAAATGCCTGCCTTCGTGCCGAAGCCGAACAGCGCCAGCAGAAAGGCGAAGGACGCCCAGAAAACGTCCAGATGCTGCTGACGCATGTTGGCGAACGTATAGTCGCCGGTATTGGCCTGCAGCAGGCCGAAGCACAGCAGGAGCGCCAGCGCGCCGACATGGGAGATCAGGAAGTAGAGCCACGCGGCCCGTCGAATCTCTGCAATGCGGTGATTGGTCATCACCAGGAAGGTGGCCGACAGCGTCATCGTCTCCCATGCCACCATGAAGCAATACGCATCGTCTGCCAGCAACAGGACGGCCATGCTCGCCAGACACACGTGATACTCGAAGCACAGCAATCCGGGTGGCGTGCCCTCACCCTTGCGGAAATAGCCGGCGGAGAACGCGCTCACGCCCGCGCTCACAGCGCCGAGTATGCAGAGGAAATAGGCCGACAGGCCGTCGAGCCGCAGATGGAATGGCAGGTCCGGCAACCCGAGTGGCAGGATGACTTGCTGGGGACCTGCGAAAACGCCAGTCAGGCCCAGTCCGCACAGAAACAGGCCGAACACCGCGCCGACCGGAAACAGGCCATGCGCCACCACCCGTGTGCGGCGCAGGTTGGCGAGTCCCAGGACTCCAACGACCAGCCAGCCCGCAATCACAAGCAGCACATAATGGATGACCAGAAGGTGTTCCATCGGCGTTGTCTCCGGTGCCGTCAGACGTCCTGTTCGACGGTCAGTGTGTTGGACGAAGGGCATCCCGGAACGGGCTCTGTCCGGTGGTGACGTTCCATTTTTTTGACATACCGGTACAGGTCGAGCCCCATCGATTTCGTGATGGCTTCAGCGCGGGCATAGAGGTCGAGCCATCCCGGGACGGTCTCCTGCTTGATGCCGATGGCAATGGTGTTGCCTTCGCCTCGTGCCATGGTGCGAAACAGCTTTCCATCACACGCGCGACGTAGCCGGTCGAGGTGGGTAGCGAGCCGCGGATCGTTGTTCAGCAGGTTGGCCACCAGCACCCCTTCGCTGCGCAGCGCGGTATGACAGGCGTCGTAGAAGGACTGGCTCGACAGGCTGGCAGGCAGGCCGAATGCGTCGAAGCCGTCGAGCAGGATCACATCCGCGACGCCAATCCTGTCCGAGAGATACTCCGCTGCGTCGGCGTGCACGATCCGGAATCGCTCCGATTCAGGCGGAATGGCAAACCATTCGCGTAACGCGATCACTCTCCCGTCGATTTCGACGGTGGTCACGCGGGTAGATGGGAACTTGTGAAAGCAGTATTTGGACAGCGATCCTCCGCCCAGACCCACGATCAGGATGTCCCGGGGATCAGGGCGAAAGAGCTGGAAGGACATCATGGCCCGCGTGTACGACAGATCGAGCTCGAGCGGCGCACTCTTGCGCATTGAGCTTTGTATGCCGAAAGCGTCGAAACACAGCGACCGCGTGCGCAATCCCTCGCGTACTACGGGTTTGCCAAAGGTCTTCCCCCAATGCTCCGCGAGAGCATGCCTGAGCTGATTGTTGTGATCGGCTGACAATCCCATGTTTTCCTGAAGTTACAGATCAGTTACCGTTAGCTGGAGTCATGCAGCGACCGATGAGTCGCGGTAGCCTTAATGTATCCGTCCGTGCGGTGCCGCCCCGGTTACCAGGCGATTTTCGAAACGCGACACTGCATGAGCGAGCATACGCGCCGCGTTTTCGAACAGGGCGTCCGGTTCGAGCATGACGGCTGCTTCAGCGAGACGCCCTTGCGTGATGGATATGGCGATCACCAGCGCGATGGTATGGAAGCTCGCGTGCGCCAGCTTCAGTTGCTGAAGCTCGGGAGCGTCCTCCCACCGCACGCCATCTTCATGAATCCAGCGTCCGAGCGCGCAGCAACGTTCGTTGGCGAACGCGGATGTGACGAGTCCCACGCGCTCGTGCATCCCCCCGAGCATCCCGTTACGCAACGCGACGCCAGCTAACCGATGCTCTTCAAGCGTGTTGTCAAACGGCATGGCACTTCTCCTTAATGCGGCGCACCAGGCGGCCGCCATTCTGCAGGTTGCCTGGCTTTGTCCCCCCGCTACCACGAACCGCGTCATCCCTGCGTCGCTGCCGACGTGTATGCAACTGCAGCATCACTGCGCGTTGCTCCCCTGGGAGGGGAGCTTTCGTCAGCGACATAAAGTTACCAGTTGATGATAATTACGTTATCATCCTAGCAGCTTTATTGATCCGGTTCCACACGTGATGACCCGTCGACAGGCGCGGAGTACGTGTCGTATTCGTTCGGGGCATCGGGAATGCGGGCGTTCATCCTGCTCGTGGAATTTCAGGCAGCCAGCTTGCTGCGCCGGTCCTTGTCTGCGCCGAAGCGCGGTTGGGACGCGCGAACACACGAGTCAATACCTGATGCCAGCACACTATTTCCGGACCCTGACGGGAAGGGATCGCAGCACCGAGGCCAACAGGCAGCTTGGTTTCTCGCTTGCGTTCGTGGCTGGCGCTACTAACGCCGGCGGCTTCCTGGCGGTGAAGCAGTACACGTCCCATATGAGCGGCGTAGTGTCCTCGATTGCCGACCAGGTGGCGCTGGGCGACCTCTCACTGGTTCTGGCCGGCGCCGGATCGCTGATTTCGTTCCTGCTGGGCGCCGCCTGTTCCGCCGTGCTCGTCAACTGGGGGCGACGCCGGCGCCTCCACAGCCAGTACGCGTCGCCGTTGCTGATCGAGGCTGTCCTGCTTCTCTGTTTCGGGCTGCTCGGTAGCCATCTGGCGCTGTGGGATACGCTGTTCGTACCAGCGACGGTTATGCTCCTGTGCTTCATCATGGGTCTGCAGAACGCCATGATCACCAAACTGTCCGGTGCAGAAATCCGTACCACCCACATGACCGGAATCGTGACGGACATCGGCATCGAACTGGGCAAGCTCTTTTACTGGAATTCCGCGAGGACCGATTCCGGCGCACCCTTCGTACTGGCGAATCGGGCGAGGCTGAAAGTTCACGGGACGATGCTGGCCATGTTCGCCGTCGGTGGCTTTACCGGTGCGATGGGATTCAAGCACATCGGCTACGCCTCGACGGTACCGCTTGCGGGCGTGCTGATTGTGCTGGCCATCGTGCCCCTCGTTGACGACCTGCGCGCGCGGGTCTATCGACTCGACCGCTAGGCGCCGGGCACAGGTCGCGAGACGGGTTCCGGGTCAGCGCCGGTTACGTTATCGGCGCCTTTGCGGTGGCTGCCGCTCCCCGATCCCGGCAGTGCAGGGTGCACCCGCCCGTTCAGGAGCCACGTCGACCCTCGATGCGGAAACGCTCTCGAAGCACACGTACGTGCGCATCGAAGAACCGGCGAACAGCCTGGTTCTTTCCTCGGAATGGACGTCCCTAAATCATGATAATGCTATTATCATTGACTTATCCTGAAATGCTAATAATATAGCAGGCTTGGGCAGGAATCTTGTTGGTCACGTTGCAGGCCGGGCTTGCGCGAAACGAGGTGTATGCCTGCGCGCGGCAGGGAGGTCGACGTGATTGATGCAAGTGTTCCGCTGCTGTCCCACGACTACACGCACCTGTATCTGCGGGACGTGATGGGTCGTCGCGGACTGATCGTCGTCGGCGTGGGCCGGGCGGGCGAACGCGGATTCCAGATGCTTTACCGTTTTTCGGATATCTGCGACCGCCTGGAAGAATGCGGGGTCAACGTCATTTTTGTCTATCAGAAGGAATCAGCCCGCCATGTCCTGGATGCGACCTCACTGCTCGGGGCTCGCTACAGGCAGAAGCCATTTCTGCTTCTGGACGACGATGGTCAGTTTTTTGTCGGGCCGCCACACCCAAGGTCGCTTCGCACCGCCTACCTCGACCGGGAAATGAGGCGGCTCGACACGGCCGAAATCGCTTTGGGGAATGAAAAGTGGGACCCGCTGCTGCGGGCTTTCTTTGCCCGGGTCATGGCAGGTTTGATGCACTGAACGCGCACGGTGGGTGCGGGCTTGAGTTACGGTTTATGCATAGGGGAGAGGATTGGTCGAGGCATTGGTTCAGGTGGGCGACCCGTGGGGTTTGAACGGACACGGGTCAGCGAGGCTTGCCGTTCACGCATCCCGGTTCGCGAGCGACATCATCTGCATGGCGAACGGCCGGTCCGTCAATGCCAAGGATGTCATGTCGGTGATGTCCCTGCGGGCAAAGCCAGGCACGCAGTTGCACATCCTGGCAACCGGTCCTGATGAGACCGCAGCGCTTGAATCGCTCTCGGCCATGCTGCATACGCAGGAATCCTCTTGACGGACCGCTGCAAGGGGGTGTGGCCCACGCCCGCCGATTGCCCCTGCATCGGAATCTTTTGATCACGCACATGAAAAGAAAGAGGAAAGCGAACAGGCCGGTGGTCATAGAGAATGACCAGGTCGTTTCACTGTACTTTGATGCGCGCGGGGTGCAGAGCACCATGTTGCGACGCGATCCGTACGCCCTTGCGCTGGGCTATACGCGCACCATGATGGGCTTCCTGCTGTTCCAGCCGTTCCCGCGGCGCATTTCGATGATTGGTCTGGGTGGCGGCTCGCTGGCGAAATACTGCTATCGTCATTTGCCCGACACTGTGATATCCGTCGTCGAAATCGATCCCCAGGTGATCGCGCTGCGAGACCGGTTCCATGTGCCGCGGGACAGTGAGCGCTTCAGGGTGGTTTGCGCCGACGGGGCGCAGTACGTCACGGTTCCGGATCACCGGCCCGACGTGCTGCTGGTCGATGGGTTCAACGCCGATGGCCTGCCCGCAGAACTGGGTAGCAGGACGTTTTATGAAGCCTGTCGCCGCCGGTTGAGCGATGACGGCGTCCTGGTGGCCAATCTGGTGACCGACGAACCGGACTTCCACCGCTACCTGCGCTCGCTCAGGGCAGTCTTCGCGAACGCGGTGACGCTGGCGCCGTCCGAAGGCAGTGAACACAACGTCACTGTTTTTGCGTGGACAGGAGAGGATGAGCTTCCGTCTTTCGCAGCGATGCTCGACCGGGCGCGCGCACTCGGACCCACGCATACGGTGAATCTCCATGCGACGGCCACGCGCATCGAGTACGGCAAAAAATTTAACTGGCATCGATATGAGCAAACGTGCTGAGCGGATGCGTCTGTCGCTGGTGGATAGCAACCCCTGCACATTCGCGACCTGTTTGAGCAGGCGCATTCCCGAGGATGGAAGATGACAGCGGAAAGCAACAACGACTGCAGCACCTTGACCCATGCAGCCATCTGGGCGCTTGAGCGTCTCGCCCAGCAGCGATACGGCCGCGATGCACCCACATTAAACTGGTCGGTCGCTCAGGAACTGCGTAACGCCGGGTTGGTATCCGTCCCCGCGAATGGGCGAGGCGGTGTGTCGATTACCCGGGCTGGACAGGATTTTCTGCGTGCCAGGGCGGAGATTTAGCGCACCGTCGCCGCGCGTTGTACGCTGTTGGCTTTCCAGCCGTTGAATGGCTGGTCGTCGGCTGCGCATGGGGGAATCGCCGGCCACCGTGTGATTCTGGCGCCACGAAGATGACATCGGGCCACACGATGTATTATAATTTAATTAACATAATTGGACTTCGCCCCCGTCATGGAAACGAAAAGCGCTCGACTCACGATTCTGATCGATCCTGTGAAGAAGGAAGCGTTCGAAAAGCTGTGCGCGGCGCAGGACCTGACGCCCTCCCAGGTCGTGCGGCAATTGATCCGCGACTACCTCGATCAGCATGGCGTCAGCTACCGGACCAAAAGCGCAATTGGCGCGCGTCCGCGCCGGAAAACCGCCTGAGGTACGCCTGCGCCAGATCAGCGATGTGTTCCCGAGCAGGCATCGCGCTGGCCCCTGGTTCCACAGCACCACAGGTCTCCTGGGCAGGCTACTTCACCACGCATCGGCAAGATAGCACGATGCACGTAACGTGGCGATGTCCGACCGCCGCGGACGCAACAATATGACAGGTCGGAGGATGCACCGGCTTGAGACGAACGCCGAGTTGCTGTGCTTTCTCACGCTATCCGAGATATTTGCCTTCCGTACTACCGGAGCGTGGCTGCAGCCCGATCACCTTGTTGAGAGCACGAGGATCTGGCTGCGTCGCCACGATCATCATGCCGGCTGGCGCCTGCGGGTTGAATTGAGTCGAATGGCGGCGGATCTCGCGCAACAACTTGTGAAGGCGGGCGACATCGTGCGCGGCCAACTGGACGTATCCTGGTACTTCACCCGCGACATGCAGATCAACTTCGCATCACCGCGGGTGATCGTCGTCTACGCCCGATGCGTGGCGACCCTGAGCAGGGGCACTAGCGGCGGTGCGGCATAGCCCTGGCATTCAACACACCGATGTTGCCTTGCCCATCCCGGTTCCCGGCACCTTGAATGTCATATCTCCCAGGGGCCTTTGCATGCGGTGCCTGTATCGACCGTCGCGCGTGGCTGCATTTTAGTGGGTGTGTCAAGCAGCGCTTCCGTTGCGGTCGCACGGATCAGGCGTCTGTCAGCCGGTCAGCTTCTGTCTGAATGCCCAGTCCGAAGCGAGCCCCACGCCTTGCTTCAAACGGCGCGCGGCCCCGCGCAGGTTCAGCGGATGTGTCGCGGCCAGGGCGCCTGCACGCGCGAGGAGCTTATCCCGGGAGGGAAGGCCCGGCGCGCCTTTCCAGGCGAACAGCGTGTAGTTGCAACTGTCCTCGGCCATGAAAATGGAAAGCGACTCACCGAACACTGAACGCGCCTCTTCCAGGTAGTATGGAATATGCGGATCATCGACGACGAAATTTGCGACCAGCACACCACCGTCGGCAAGCCGCGCGTCGCAAGCCGAGTAAAAGGCAGCGTTGCCCAGTTGTGCGGGCATGCCGTGAGCCAGAAAACCATCCACCAGAATCACGTCTGGGCGCGCATCGTTGCTGCTGACGTATTCCGCCCCGTCCGCGCAGATTACTTCGAGTCGCTCATCATCGGGCGGAATGTGAAATGTGTCGCGCAACGCGATCACCGCGGGATCGATCTCGATGGCCACTATCCTTGTATCCGGAAGATGCCGGTAGCAGTACTTGGCCAGCGATCCACCGCCTAAACCGATCATAGAAATTCTGGTGGGCACTGGCTGCAGCAGCAGGAATCCCATCATGGTCCGGGTGTAGCCGAGCGCCAGCCTGTCAGGGTCACGCCGGGACATGAAACTCTGCGTGGCCAGCAGATCGAAATGCAGCGAAAGCGCGTGCTCGGTTTCCAGCACCACCGGCGCACCGTCTGCGGATGGCCCGGCAAGAAACTTCATATAGGCGTCGAACGACGCGTAAGAGTGATCCATGGCGTGGTCTACACGAGGTTACTGTTCGGTTCTTCGGTTCGCCCACCGCGTGCGATGACCGCTGCATCTTCGGGTTGACTGGCGGCCCGTATTTTCCCTCTGGTTCCAGTCCGTGCAGAAATGAACGTCCTGCCCCCCGGGGGTCATTAACCTGCGACGGGACGACTAGCTCCCTTCCGGCATAAACGTGTGCACAGGCAGGCGGTGGATGATGATAATGATATTATCATGGCATACGCTCCTCGTATGCCTGACGTCCAGGCGCGTCGAGGTCACGGTGTTGATCGATCCAGCGAACAAGGCGACTTTTGAGACTCATCCACATCAATGCCTGCATGAAGTTGCCTGGCTCGTTCGCAGTCGGACACGCGCATGCGGGAAGACGATGCCGGGACGGATACGGGAATAAATCCGGAAGCCCGCGTCCTATAGTGCAGCAGTCGGCGGAAAAGGCCTTTGCGACATGTCGAAGGCGCACGTGGCGGCCAAGCCAGATTTGGCGGCACCACGCGCGTGCCTGTCGCGGCCCGGCAAGGCTGAACCACCGACTGGATCAAGGGAAAGCTCAGATGAATTCAGCTCCACGCAACTACGGCCTTGGGCGTCTGCGCCTGCATCACGGTACGGTCAGTCCTGATGGTCACCAGGCGCATCGCGACGTCATGGCTGCAGGCATCACCCGATGGCAGAACCGTCGTGCTCGTCGAGATCGAGGAGCGGTACAGCGATCATCATGCGACGGGTCCCGAACAGGAGGTCCGGTATGAAATTTCGGTATCTGAACTTGTCCAGCTGATCGGGGCGCATGGTGCGCGCCTCTGAGATGGTTCATCACCTCGCGAAGGCTACCGCACGTGCCGCGAGCTAACCCGGGCGTCATATTCAAAGGAGCGACCGCGTGACGAAGAATGCAGTGAAGAAGCAGACACTGGACGTGGTGCCGGACAACATCAACGTGAATAATGGACCTGCCAGTATTGCAGCCACGGGTCGTCCACGCACGGCCGATGCGGCCGGAACCGTTCCACCGCGGACCGGTTTACGCCGGATGAACGCAAACGCACTTGTGTACGACACCGGTGCCGCGCTTCCGGATGAGTCCGCTGGAGAAAACGACGGCCGTTCGGGCCTGCGCGCGCTGATCAAGCTCGGAAATGAGCGCGGTTTCGTCATTCGTAGGGAAATCAGCGATTGCCTGCCTGAGCGCCTGGCGCAACCTGATGCGATCGAAAACGTGATCAGAGCCTTCAGCGACATGGGCATCGCCGTATTCGAGCAGGCACCGGACGTCGAGTCCATGGTGATGCACGATCATGCGGTCGCGGGTTCGTCTGATGAGCAGGTCGAGGAAGAGGCCGTGGCGGCCATCTCGAGCGTGGACGCCGAGTTTGGCCGCACCACCGATCCCGTGCGCATGTACATGCGCGAGATGGGTGCCACTGAACTCCTCACCCGCCAGGGGGAGATAGCACTTGCGCAGCGCATCGAAGAGGGCCGCAACGACATGATTCGAGTCATCTCTTCGTGTCCGACAACGATTGCGGAGATACTGGCGATCGCTGACGCTGTTGCCAGCGGTGAAACGGCTATTGAAGAGTTCGTCGATGGGATGATCGACCCCGCTGCAGTGGAAATGGATGACATTGTTGCCGTCGCGGAGGAAAGCGTCGACGGCGATCCGGTCTTCGACGAGAACCAGGGAGCCGAAGATGACGACGGTGCAGAAGCCGCGTCGACCAATCTGCAGAGCGAAACTCTGAAGCGTGATGCGCTGGCGAAGCTGACTACGGTAGCCGACTGGTTCGAGCAATTGCGGGATGCGTACGAAACGGAGGGTTACGGATCGGGGCGTTATCGCGCCGCACAGGCAGCGATCGAGACCGAACTGATGACGATCCGCTTTACGGCGCGCACGATTGAGCGTCTGACCAGCGCGTTGCGGGTATCCGCTGACGGGGTCCGGACCATCGAGCGCGAAATCGCGCGGATCGCGGTTGACAGGTGTGGTGTGCCTCGTGAGATGTTTGTCGCGCATTTCCGGGGCAACGAGACCAACCCGGCGTGGCAGCAACAACTCCTCACAGCAGGGCACCCGTTCAGCGGCGTGCTGGAGCGAAACCTTCCTGCGATCCAGCTGGAACAGGAAAAGCTGCTTGCTTTGCAAAAGCGGGTCGTGCTGCCGCTCGATGACTTCAGGGAGGTCTGTCGCGCAATGACTGCAAGTGAAGCGAAAACGCTGCGCGCGAAAGGCGAAATGATCGAAGCGAACCTTCGACTGGTGATTTCGATCGCGAAGCGGTACGTGAACCGCGGCCTGCTGTTTCTCGATCTGATACAGGAAGGCAATATCGGCCTGATGCGGGCTGTTGACAAGTTTGAATACCGTCGTGGCTACAAGTTCTCCACCTATGCGACCTGGTGGATCCGGCAGGGCATCAGCCGGTCGGTCGCGGATCAGGCGCGCACCATCCGGGTCCCGGTTCACATGATCGAGTCGATCAACAAACTGAAACGGATCTCGCGCCAGATCCTGCAGGAGACCGGCCGGGAACCCGACGCCGCCGTGCTGGCGGAGCGAATGGCGATGCAGGAAAACAAGGTTCGGGCCATGCTGCGGATCGTCAGGGAGCCGGTTTCCCTGGATGCGTCCGTTGGGGAAAACGACGACACGTCCGTTGGCGACCTGATCGAGGATCCAGCAGCCATTTTGCCCGACGATGCCGCGCTCCACGCCAGCATGCGCGATGCCGTCAGCGAGGCGCTCACAACGTTGACGCCGCGTGAAGGGAAGATTCTGCGTCTGCGTTTCGGCATTGAGAGCGGCAGGGATCACACACTGGAAGAACTCGGACAACAGTTTGAGGTGACGCGTGAGCGAATCCGCCAGATTGAAGCCAAGGCGCTGCGCAAGCTGCGGCACCCGGCCCGGTCCGGGCGATTGAAGTCGTTCATGGACGAGGAGTAGAAACCAGGGGCGACAGGCGTCCCTACAGTGTGCTTTGTATGCAGGCGGAGCCTCATGGGGACTACGAGTGGCGATCGACGGCTGGCGACGAAGCATCGCTGCGTCGCAGCTGCAAGTCAACCGGGGCACGCCGGTGGAGGGCATTGGGCCCGCCCATCCACGGAAACCGGCATCGATAGGCATCACCACGCAATGAACGACTTGCGACGAAATACCATGAGCACCGACAAGATCAATCTCGACATTCACAGGATCCTGACGCAGCTGCCACATCGTTATCCGTTCCTGCTTGTCGATCGGGTCCTCGAACTCGAACCGCACAAGCGCATCAAGGCGCTGAAGAACGTGTCCATCAACGAGCCGTACTTCACGGGTCACTTCCCGAAACGCCCTGTGATGCCGGGCGTGCTGGTCCTCGAAGCGCTGGCGCAGGCAGCGGCGTTGCTAACCTTCTCGGAAGAGTCGCACGATCCGGCCAGCACGCAATATCTTTTCGTTGGTATCGACGATGCGCGCTTCAAGCGGGTGGTCGAGCCGGGTGACCAACTCATCCTGACGGTCTCGTTCCAGCGCCACATGCGTGGCATCTGGAAGTTCACGGCGCGCGCTGAAGTGGAGGACGCGGTTGCAGCACAAGCCACTCTTATGTGCACGGTCAGACATGCGGATTGACCTCGCCTGATTCATGCGTACTACGATAGTGAAATACTGATTCTGGTTCATGCCCGGGACTCACTCCGTCGCATCAGTTGTGACGACCATCATCGCCAATCCTGGCGGCCCGCCACCATCTAGATCTGGAAGAAAAGTCATGGAAAGTTCGACGAGACAACAAATTCCCGCAACGCTGATCCCCGGCGACGGAATTGGGCCGGAAGTGGTTGACGCCACGGCTCACATTCTTGACGCCTTAGGGGCACCATTCGTTTGGGACGTGCAGCATGCCGGGGTCGCCGGGGTCACCCACAGTGGCGACCCGCTACCAGTCGCGACACTCGATAGTGTTCGCAGGAACAGGCTTGCCCTCAAAGGTCCATTGACGACTCCGATCGGTGAGGGATTCCGTTCTTCCAACGTTCGGCTTCGGGAAGAATTTCAGCTTTTTGCCAACGTCAGGCCCGTACGTACCATCGTGCCCGGTCGCTACGACAAGATCGACCTCGTGCTCGTACGCGAGAACCTGGGCGGGTTCTATGTTGCACATGAGTACTATGTGCCTGTCGGCAACGACCCGAAAGCGGTTGCGGTCGCGACAGGCGTCAACACACGCGATGCCTGCACGCGAATCACCAGATTCGCTTTTGAATACGCCTTGAAGCATGGACGAAAGAAGATCACCGTTGTCCATAAAGCCAACATCCTGAAGGCACTCACCGGTTTGTTCCTGGAGGCCGCGAGAGACGTGGCGCGGGAGTACGCAGGCCGTGTGGAAATGAATGACATGATCGTCGACGCGTGTGCCATGCAACTGGTGATGAACCCGTGGCAGTTCGATATGCTGCTGTGTACCAATCTGTTCGGGGATATTCTCTCGGACCAGTTAGCGGGTCTTGTCGGCGGACTTGGCATGGCTCCCGGTGCGAACTACGGCAATGACACTGCGATATTTGAAGCTGTGCATGGATCGGCGCCGGACATCGCCGGTAAGGGCGTAGCCAATCCCATCTCCTTGTTACTTGCGTCAGGGTTGATGCTTGACCATGTTGGCAAAGGTGATCTCGCCCAACGATTGCGGGCTGCAGTCACTGAAACACTGAACGCGGACCAGATCTGTACGCGCGACCTGAAAGGGGCTGCGTCAACGCGCGAGTTCGCTGATGCAGTGGTTCGTCGGATCGAGAACGCCTAGTCCAGCGGGACACGTTGAATGGTCATTGTCATCAAGACCGGATGCTCACGCGGTCACCTGCGCTTCGGCTCGCTCATAGTCGCAGTGCCATCCTGGCGCTGGCGTCCGCACTGCAGCCATGGCTTGATGAGGTGTGCATTCAGCGATTGTGTATTCGACGGAGAGAGGGGAATTGCCGCAGCCGCGCCGGTATTCGCCCGCCGATATCCTCCTTATTGTTGACGGACGCACCGGCATTTGGCTGCGCGGCTACGGCAGCCTGCCCGTCGAGCAGTTCAAGATCGCCGAAATTGCCGTTGAGATCACGCTCACGCGACTGGCGAATGGAGACTTGCGGCTGACGTAATTGGCGACTTCGAAGCGTTGCTGACCTTGTATGATGCCCAGCTTGCAAAGGCGCGGCTTCACGAGGTGCAGGATGCCGAGCGCCAGCTGAGGTGTTTTCTGGCGGAGAAGAGCGTCTCGCCGATTTCAACATCGCCTTAGTCGAGACTCTGGTGAGTCGATTTCTGCGCCGAAATATAAATAGGATTCCTGAGGTGTACATAATTAAAGTGATCGGTTTTTAGTTATCTATATAGTTAAAATAGTCCTCTGTCTGCTGAATCCCGCTCATCCTTATTGGTGTTTTCACGCTGCGGTGCCGACCCATGCGCCAGATCGTGGCTCACGTTGACTCCCGGAAAAGCTCACCATACGGAGGTGCGTTGATGTCGAATACGCAACCAACCATCTGTCCCAACTACGTACACCACAAGACACGAAACCACCTACAACCCGTGGCCGCCTGAAAAAATTAATGAGTAGGTACGTCGTGTGGCGATCAATAGCGGATACCACGTGAGGTGGAATCGTTGTCTCATTGACGATCGTCCTGCTTCCAACTTCTGGTAAATTAATTGCTGCGCGGCGCAATACAAGTCAAAGGCCGTCAATAATATCGTCGAGGTGCTTGATGGAAGTTCTTGATCGCGCGCCCGCCGTCTCGCCGGACGGACGTGATGTGGTTTTCATGCTGCTGATCCGAGGGCGCGAGGTCGAAGCCGCGGTTGCACGTGACGCACTCGAAGAACACTTCTGGCTGCCGCCGGACGCCGACGCGACACGCACACTCAAGACATTCGAAAGCGGTCGCAACCGCATCGTCGCTGTCGCACAAAGAAAGTTACTTGCGCGGCCCGACGAACCGCTGCGACTGACCGTGAACGACTTCGTGATCCGGTAACCGCCCGTTGGCTGACGGTGACTGTCGCGACGCGTCTCTGATATACAAAAAGCACCATCGTTCAAAGGTTGATTCTTGGCACCTACGGCGAGGCGTTGCGCGAGACAGGTAATAGCCAATGCCATCGTTTATTGACGCCTGAGTGATGTTTTGCAGGGAAAAACCAGCAGGAACCGTTGCGTCGCTGGCCTGGCCGTTTCTGTTGCGCAGAATCCGGCTGGGAGCCTTGAACTGCCGTCGCCGGATGCCCGAAAAGCGCAACACCTCCAAACCTACCAGTTCGGTTGAATCTTGGTATATATGGCTTGCTGTTGCGTCGGTTTTTAGTTTTTCGGATTTTCAGATTTTCTTTATATTTCAACGGGTAAGGCGGCCGAGTTATCCACAGGATATTCACTTTTTGGGGTGTAGCCTGTTGCGCGCAGGCGGCCCCGACTTTTGTTGCGGTTTGACGCAACAGGATTTCACTAAGATCGCTCTCTTGCCGCCCCGTTGTCGCGCGCCCGGCGGCCCACTAGCCGACTCGCGTCTTGGGGTTCACGCCGAGGCGCCACAGCACGTCGATATTTTTGAGATAGACGGCGACGTCTGCGCGTGATGCGTGGATGATCGAATGGTCCTGACCATCGGCGCTATCGACCTGCGCGGTCCACGGGTCCTCAAGGCACTGGCAGATGTCGTTAATGTCGTCGCGATACTGTTCCAGTCTCTCCGTTTCCCAGTTCCGCGCAACATCGGGTGCCAGAAGCACAGTCAGTACACCTTTTCTTTCTCCGATATACCGTACAGGGGGAAGCAGGCCGCCGATGTAAAGCACCATGACCGCGTCGATCACGCGATCATCGTGGTCTTCATCCCAGATAACGGCGAAGTCGAGAAACGCGCACCGCTCGATCCGGTTGAGCAACTCGTCGTGCCAGACCGGCGCACGCAGCACGGAGTAGTGGGTGCCACGGCCGAGGTTGCCAACCGGGTGTGTCTCATCGTGCAGGGTCTGGAAGAAGTGGCAATAGGACATCTGAGCTCCTTTCGGGAGGAATGCAGCTTCCGCTGCGAAGCCCGGTCATTTCGTAGCCGGGAGGATCCGGTAAGCACTAGCGTTTGATCTTCCCATCTCGCTCTGCCGGCATGGCCGAGACCGGTGTGGCCGGTATGGCGCCGAGTTCTGCCAGCTTGTTGCGGCCTTCCCGGTGATGTTCATAGAATTTCGCCCACTTGCTGAAGCCACCAAGTTCGCCGACGGCGCGCAGCATGGCAAGGTGCGAAGCGGTCAACAGTTGCACAGCGGCTTCGAGTTCTGCAATCCGGATATTGTTGTCGGCAAGCGATGCTGCGATATCTGCACCCGAGCGCCTGGCAACACGGACGCGCCAGCGCCGGTAGTCGGCCTGCCGTTGCTGATATTCAGCAAGCAGCCTGCTGCGCGACTCGCTGCGGGTGATCGACGATGCTGCCTTGATGGACGGATGCGATCGTGCAACGGCGCGCGCCGTGATGTCTTCATCCTCTGCCAGCAGCGTTTCGAGAATCTCGCGCATCTGGTCGTCGTCGCTGGACGGTGTGGTCTTGGTAGGTTCAGTCATCAAGTACGCCACGTTGCCGGGGCAGTGACAGGTCAACGCCATCCGGGAAGGGATGTTCGCCCGCTGGTATTGCAAGAAGCTTCTGTACGCCGGCCAGCCGCTTCTCTGCGTGGTCAAGCTGGTTCTGCCAGCCGATGCTCGTCGATGGTCTGGCCTTGATCGACTCGAGCGCAAGCTTGAACTTGCCCTCGAGCCGGATCAGGTTCTGCCGGTTCTCGGGCAGATCGGTGGCCGACAGGTGGCGACAGCCTGCGAAGCACTCGAGATGTTTAGGACAGGGATCGACCGTAAACGAATTGAGGCAATGCCCATACGGTGTGGCATGGAAACCGCCGGCTTCGGCACGAAGGTACTCATACGCGGTAGCATCCCCCTCTGTTGCCTGGATACGCCGGAACGCATCCACAATCGGGCCATTGGCCTTGCCACCCTTGATGAGCCTGGCAACCGTGCCGGCTTTTGCACCGAGCATGATCTCGATGTCCTGCGGGAGCTCGATCTGGTCCAGTTCCTCGGCGAGGCTGCGATGATCGTACTCGTAACTTTGTGCAACGCTGCGCCGGTTGAAGCGCTTCGAGATGATCGTGTCGGCGACGCCCAGCCGGAACAGCTCGGTGTTTTGCAGATGACGCAGCATGTGTGACTCGATCTTGAGCGCGCGGTCGTCGTCTGTTTCACCATACTTTGCGAACAGATTTGGCACGGCACCATCGTCTAGCAGGCCGTCATAGATAAATTCAGGGTCCGGGCGGCTCACCGCCATGTAACGCGTCACATCGCACAGGCCATCGTTGCGCTCCTCGGCGAGCGAACGCTTGGGCTGCACGAACAGAAGCTCCCATGGCTGGACGACACCGACCGCAAGCGGCAATGGGGTGGTGTCCGACACCTTCGTTGGCGTTTTGAGCCGGATATGCTCTTCGAGCTCTCCAACGTGCAGATGCGTCGCGTGCCATTCCATACGTTCAGGAAGGCTAACGGGAGAGCCGTTCGCGTGGCGGAAGCGCATGCCAGTCTTGCCTTCGCGCATCGCCTTGACCAGACGATTTCCGAACTGATAGATGGCCATGTTGAGCTTGAGGTCACCACTGCGGCGTCGTTCCAGCTGATAGTCATGCAACTCAACGAGTAGCGCCGGATCGAAACCGTCACGGTAGCGTTCGATGAACGGTTCCTGCTCGATATCCAGCCAGAACGGATTACCCATCAATCGCGTATAGATTTCGGTGACAGGCACGAGGCTATCGGCCGGGTACCACGGAAGCAGACGCCCCGTTTCGCATTGCAGCTTCAGCGTCGCGCGCAGCGGTTCCGTGATCCTGGCCACGTGGTCAAGCGTCCCAGTCAGCAGTGCGCGGAACATGTCGGGAACAGGCTGCGTACTTTCACGCAGGATGCGGCTGTCCGCCTCGTCGTCCTGCTGCTTTTCCGCGAAGTGCCGCACCATCAGTGACGTCGAGATGCCACCGGCTTCGCCGGCAGGCCGACCCTTTGAGTCCAGATACGTCCGCTCGCACTTCCAGTCGACCGGCAACAGGGCAGCTTCGCCCGCACGCATGCCAGTCACGATCAAGGTGCGCACGGCGGCGAACCGCAGATCGTCCATGAACGAGCGCGGCTTCTCGGTCATCACGATCCGGGCCAGTTCCCAGAACGCCCTGCGTTCGGGTAGCCGTTCGTCGCGCTTGCGCGCCTCCAGGTCCGCGCGCAACTTCTCCCGCGACCAGGTATGTTTCGCCCTGATCGCGCTTTTGCCCTTCATCCGCGAAACGGCAAGCGACGAGTACAGCGGACCCGCATCGCAGAGGTGCTGCGCGTCGAACACGACCTTGACGATGCCTGCTACCAGGTCCCCCAGTTTTCCGGTTGCCTGGACAGCCTTGCCGATCCGGATGGCAACGTGAAGGTCATCGACGGTCAGCGCCCACGGCTGCCTGTCCACACACGTTGCGATGACCCTCAGGGGCCGCGCGATGCACTGCGTCACATATCCGGTTGTGTTACGCCTGAACAGCAGCTGCTCGGCGACGGCCGCCTTGACCAGATCCTGCCATGCGTCAGACAGCGGCCGTCTGTGCAGCGGTGCCAGTCCGCGCTCGGCGCGCTCCGCATTGACGATCGCCAGTGCCTTCGCATCAGCGCCCAGGTCTCGCAGGTAATGGCTCGGCGGTGGTACGTCGCCGGCAACGATGGTAAGGTTCCAGCCAACGCCGTCGCATGCAGCGCCCGTTTCGTCGAGAGGCATGTCCCATGACAGGCCTTTGTCATGGGCCAGCGTTTTGCCCAGGTCGATGAACGCAGAGTAGTGTGAATTCATCGGGTGTCGCCTTCCAGTTCCTCGATGACCGCCTGTATGTCAGCGATCGTGCGCTGCAATTGCAGATATGCCGGCGACCGGATGTCGCCGCGAGAACTCTGGTCGAAGAAGATCACCACTTCGCGCATCTCGGCCAGCACGCGCTCATGCATCGTCTTGTCATGCAGGGGCATGAACTTCCTGCAGCCGTAGCACGACGTTATGGGGTTATACGGGCAGGCAGGCTGTCCCGAAGAACATCCACCGATACCTGCAATTGGAACGCCGTGAGGGACACCAGCGATCTGCTGGTCACCCTTGAGTTGGGTGAGCTCCTCCGGGGAGATGAACCGGTCGTGGGCAATTTTCGCCACGCGTCGGTATATATCCGACGCACCGAGCGCCCGGTTGAGCCGTTCCGCGTGGGTGGCAGAGGTCGCGTAGTACACCAGCCCCGTCTGTATATGCGAATGACCCAGAAACTCGGCCAGTTCTTCGTGGCTCGCGCCGGCGTCGACGAGTCGCTGGGCAGCCGTGTGACGAAGGTCCGTAGGCGTACCGCGATCGTTTGAGCCAATCAGCTTCCTCACGACGCTGGCAATCCGGCTTCCGGCATCCTTGGCAGATTCGACCACAAAGAAGCGGGCTGAACCGGGCGTCCTTTCGGCCTGTCGTATTGCGTACAAGGAAGCGAAGATGGGAGCCCATTCACGCTTGACCTTGCGAGTCAAAGGCCTCCTGCTGGACTCACTTTTCTGCTTGGCCATGTGGAAGGTAAGATGTACTGCTGGCATGGATTCGGATACGTCGTGCCAGATACGGACATTGCGCATTTGCAGTTTCGCGATCTGAACGGGGCGCATGCCAAACTGGTAGGCACACAGCACCATGGCTGCCTCGTCCAATGCAGAAGGTAACGCTCCCGCTGCGTTTCCGGATTCCGTGGCAACCTGATCGGCAATGCTGTCCAGGTAGCGAACAATGCACGCTTCCTCTTCGACCGAGAGAAACACGTCTCCAGATCGAACGCCTGCATGGGCGTCCCGTGCAGGCCACGGGAGCCCGCTCAGGAACTCCAGATACGATTCGGACCAGCCGTTCAACCGATGGCGACATAGCATGCGGAGAACCGTCTTGACACACGAATAGGCCGTCATAGGCAGGTCCCGCGAGCGCAGGATCATCCACTGCCGGAGAATTCCGGTTGGCGTTGCGCTCAGCACCGACGCCATCTCATCGCGACTGATATGCAAGCCACCGGTTACAGTATGAAGACCCGTGGATATGCTGAAGTCCTCGCCGAGCACAAATGCGAAGACGTGTTTCAGAAGTAACCCGTAGGTCGTTCCAAACCGGGCAAAGTCAAATGCCCCTTTCGCGCCGTCGTACACGTATTCGAAGGAACCGGAGTCTTCGGGATCGGATATTGATCTCACACAGTCATCGAAATCATCGTAGTAGCGGATGACAGGAGGCAGAATGGGCAGGGCAGCCAGTACCTTCTCAATAGGGTCGTCCTGCGCCGCGTCCAGAGAGCGAAACAGTTCGCTCGGCATCTGCGATCCGCTCATGTCAACGCCCCTTTGGAAGGGCGCGCAGGACCGCAACCCGATCATCAAAGGCGTCGTTCCAGACATTCGCAAGCCGATCCTCGAATACGGCACGGGCGTAGCGCGAAGGCATGACCGATTTACTTGACCAGCCGAAGAAGGTCCGCATTTTCTGCAGTGCCTCGTCCATTGAATCGCCTTGCTCGAGCAACTGATGAAGTCGAACGACCACACACGTGTGGCGTAGACTGTGTGGTGTTATGGATTCCTTACCAGTCCGATCCTGCAGCTCATTTAATACGTCAGACGGCAGGCAACGCGACACCTGGGCAAACGCCTTTGTCAGCGTTTCGGTGGCGAGCGGCATATTGGATTGAGCATTCAGCAGGAACGGGTGATCGGGCCGCCCGCGATAGTTTCCTACATAGGTCTCTACTATGGTGGCCGTTAGCTGACTGACGGGCACCTGACGGACGGAGTGCACGGTTTTGATCGAAGGTTTCGAATACCGAGGGTCACCATCGTCATCTTCATACTCGTTTTCCTGAACGTTGAGCCAGTATCGAGTCCTTTTCTGCTTCTGGTCGTAGGCGCTTTTCACTGCGTCCGCAGGAAGCAGCAGAACCTCGCCGCGCCGCAGCCCCTGATGCAACATCAGCACAAATGCGACGTAGACACGCCAACGCGTTTTCATGCGTAGAAACGGATTTTGCGGGCATTCCGGATCAAGCACGGCGTACAGCGCTTCGACGGTACTCGCTGGAAGCGATCGGACCGCGTCCACTGCAGCGCGCCTGCGAACGTGCAATTGGCTGTAAAGCGACGACAGCCGGTGCAATCGCTGTTCTATGTGCCTGAGCCGATCATCGGCGCTCCCGGCGCTGGAAAGCCAGGTGATGACGTCGGTTACAAACCCGAGGCCAGTCTGCCAGCGATTTTCGTCCGCACTGGTTACCGCCGGCTGATTGCGGATCGAGATGAACCACGATTCGAGAATCGCCGCCAGTGCTTCGTCGTCAAATCCACTCAGCGCATCATCAAGTGCGCCGGTGCCAATCAGGTTGTCCGCATGCTGATACAGGTTTTCAACGTACCGAAGCTTCTGCGTGAGGGTTGAACCGGCCAGCTGTGCTATCGACGTCGCCGACCAGATCGCAGCCCAGTACCGCGGCAGGCCATATTGATCGACCAACACCGGGCCACGAAGTGCTGCAGGCACAAGGTTGCTGTTGAGTTGACGAAACACGGGCCGCTCGCGACGAATACGCAACGGCCAAATTTACCATTCGCTGTGTGTCAGGTTGCTGACTCGGTGCGCTTTCATGCAACACTTTCAAACTGACCACATATGTTGCTAATTTCTTTTATGGAAAATCCGCGAACGACAGGGAACCCCCCGGTTCTCTGTGCCGTGCGGTCACCAAATGGTACAGGCTTCGACGCTGGCCATTGGACGGCATGGACCTATACCAGCAGCGACCATGGCACGGAGACCTCAACGGCCCTCGTAGCGGTTGCGGTGCGAGGAAGAGGTGGCAGGCGCAGCGGCGATAACACCCGTTGAACGAAACCGCCTCTTGACGGGAGCGGCAGATTCGGTCGGGCAGGGAGGCGTCTGCCGGCTTCTCGGCCTTATGGAAAGCGTCGCATAAGGCCGAGAACCTGCCGTCGTGTCTGAGCATCGTTGGCGGGTTAGCTGCTCGACATTGAGCGACGGGAAAATCGACGTTCAACCGGCATCGGGTTCGCCAGCCTGATCATCGCCAGACCCGCTGGGTCGAGCGCGCACGCGCCTGAGGGGCCCGGCCAGCACCGTGACGTGCTCGGGAAACGGGACCTTGCGTGGCTTCATCGCGCTTTCACGCGTTGCGAGTGCATAGGCCCGCAGGCGCGCTTGGAGTTGCTCAGATGTCTCTACCGGCGGCAGCGCCGCTCTTTTACGTCGGGTCATTGGTTAATCCCTCACCAGTTCTCGCGACTTGCTCTGCCACGATTGTGGCACACTGGCGAGGCACTCCCCATTTGTGGTCGTCACGTTAGATCGACAGCATAGCTTCCTGCATGGTCGGGCAGTTGTCATCTGTCATCTCAACTCATCGAGGGAGCGCGGGCCTTGGCTGATAGGCTCTCGGCCTGGCCGGCCTGTAATCCTGGAACTTATCACACCGGAAACGCAATGCCGATACGAATCGGTCGTGGGCAAGGAGACGCTTAGGCTGTCGGAGCTCAGTGCCCTATCGCGAGTGTGCCTCAGACGGTTCAACCAACGGAAATATCCAGTGTTGAGAGCGCTGCGCGCACATCGGCAGTCGTAATAGTTTCGATATGGTGTGCCGCAGCCTCGTCGATGAGCCGCTGCAATGCGGCGTCCGTGTCGGCAATCGAGCAGCCCTCAAGCGCCGTGATCACGCATTCCACGGTGTGCCGCGAAATTGCAAAGGTGTCTCCTACTTTGAGCTTCAGCCGGGAGCGGATATAAACCGCGAGCGACTCGCGTGACGGCACGTCAAAGCGGATCTTCTGCTCGAGGCGGCCGCCACGCAAAACCGCCGGATCCAGCGCCTCCGGATGATTGGTAGCCGCAATCACAAGTACGTCAGGCACACGGCCGTCGGCGCCGTCGATCGACGCAAGAATGCGGTTGGTCACGGCTACAGCCGCAGACATGCTTCTATTCCGGAAGACATCATCCGCTTCGTCGACGAACACGATGCACGGCCGCAGGTCCTTCGCCTGCCGGTATAGCTGGCTCCACGCGGAATGGCTGGCGAGAAGCTCGGCGCCGGTTGTCTTGAGAACCGCCCATCCGCTGGCTTTTGCGATGGCCATTGCGGCCTGCGTCTTGCCGGTGCCCGGTGGGCCGTAGAACAGTACGCCGCGGGGAAGTGCGCCGCCGAGCTGTTCCATGCGGTGAACATGGCGCAGGCGCAGCGCAAGCCGTTTAAGTTCATCACGCGAGCCCTCGGGCATGATGATTTCGTCGACCGTCTTGACGTTCTCCGGCAGGTGGCCCTTCGACCCCTGGATGCGACGCATGGCCCGCATCGCAATATCGAACGAAACGGGTTCGTTCCCGAAAAGGCCTTCGCGCCGCATGTCGGCAAGTTGAGGTCCCACGGCCATCAGACGGGCAGCACTGAACCCTTCCCAGCGGGCCGCGAGACTCTTAAGCACTGGCATGCTGAGCGCCTTCGGTCCGAACGCATGGAAGACGGTACGCGAAAGCAGCGCTTCGCGTGCTGGCGCGTCTGGCGGTGGCACCTCGATCTTGAAGTCGAAGCGACCTTCGCGCACCGCGGCCCCGTCGAGCCAGTCGAGATCGTTAGTGGCGGCGACCAGGATAATTCGGGTGCCGCGCAGACGGACGATCTCGGTGAGCATCGTGTTCGTCAGATCGCGATCCATGTGGTGGGCGTCGTGCCTTGCCTTGATGAATCCGTCCACCTCGTCAATCAGGAGGACAGCCTGACCTAGCTGGGTGGCCTGCGCAAAAGTGGCCTTCAGGCGCTCAGGTGTTTCATTGACCCACTTCGAGGCGATGTCCTGATAGGCAATCGAGAAGAAGGGGACCTGTAACTCTCCGGCGAGTGCTTCGGCAAACATGGTTTTTCCATTGCCGGGTTCGCCGGACAGGAGGATGCCGTTTCTCGCCTGAGCGGGGTTGGCAAGGATGTCGCGCGCCGCGTTGAGTAACCTGTTCTTTGTGTCAGCCATGCCGGTGATGGCGTCAAAGGCGAACCGGGCGCGCAGTACGCGGTCGTCCAGGGCGTATGCCCGCTGGGGTGCCGGTTGACCTGGTGCATCCTGTGCCCCCGAGCGTGGGACGGGCTGTTGTACGGGGCGCTGGGTGGGTTGGCCGGTCTTGCCGTACCCGCGCCCGGCACGCAATGCTATCCACAGTGCGATTCCGACGCCGAACAGACCAGCGCTCAACGCGGAATACTGACCGATCCCAAGCATAAGCATTGCGAAGGTCCCGGTGACCATCAGCCAGCGGGCGGCGCGGACAAAGTGGTGGAGCGAGAGCGTCAGACCCGTGCAGGCCAGCATAGCGAGCAACCGGTGCCTGTCATGGAGGTAAAGAACGGATCCAACGCCGGCACCCATGAGGACACCAGTGAGGATCGGAGGGAACAGACGGGCCGTGAATACGATGGCATCCTTCATGGATGACTCTCCGTACAAGCAGGTGGGTTACAGGGGCGAGACGGAACTTGGGCGTGGAAGAACCCGAAACGCCTAGCGGTACATGGGCATGATCTCGTCCTCGATCATGCTGTACAGGTCTTCGCGGATGAACTGCGCGAACCGCGCGCGTTCGAAGAAAACCGCGGTGAGGAGAAGCGCAGTGAATCCGATTGCGCAGCCCTTGATCATGTCGATTACCCCGAGGGCAAGCCCGTGCGTCAGAGCCGGACAGGCCTCCTGCAGGTCAGCAAGTCCCAGCAGGATTCCAAGGCACGAAGTACAGCTCATGAAAACCGGTGCGAAAAACATTAGTGTGGCAACGGTGTTGCAGAGCGTCCTGACCGGACGGGGGAGACACGCGTGGTCCGGGTGGATGAAGGAAAACAGTGACGGTTGCTGCTGATCGTTTTGCATGTGAAGCTCCGTGTAGGTAATGAACTGGATCCGTCGGTCCCGTCGCGACGGCTCGTCGTGCGGCAAAAGATTCAGGTTCGCATGGCCAAATGGGAAAGCAAGTTGATGCGGACTAGCGAATCACAATGAGCGGGCGGCCTCGTCTGGGCAGCCATAGGCGCGGTTCCGGGTGCCGACGGCGCGGACATTTGCGCATCGGCCTGGTTGTGCGACGCCGGTTCCGCCGCAGCATGCGTCGCGAGTGTGCGATACGGCGCCGGAGGTCAGCACTCAGGCGCCTGTACCAGGCTTCAATCGCTTCGGGCGGGATGCTGCCATCGATATAGCCGGTGACGCGCGAGTCGGTCACGACTTTGATGACCTCGCGGCCATTGGCCGCGGTAAAGTGTGTGGTTTCCAACTGGTATCTCCTTGCGTGTGCCGTTGACATGTCACTTGCGCGTGCGGCGTCGTAACCACCGTGCGAGGAGGATGAATGGCGAGAAGTAGTCAGCGAGGCACTGTCGGCATTCTTCGACGAATACCTGCCAGAGATTCTTTTGCGGATTGCCCATGGGGATCCTTGAATAGGTTGGTTTGCCGGAGTAATCCGCCTTTGGAGACAGAAGCCGTCCGACCGCTGGCCTCGCACGTTGATGCTTTGTGAGGACAAGTCCAGAATCACATGGAGTTCCGCAGATGCAAGGCAGGGCGCGTGGCACCAATTCGTCTCATGAGCGCGCCGCCGCCCGGGAGCGGTTAATCTTTAGACTGTGGGTAAGCGAGCGAGCCAGAGAGTGCCCGTTGATCAGTTAAGAGGAGGGCGGGAAGCCGCCGGATGCAGAACCGACGGTCGCGTCTTCGCAAATTGCTAACCTGTGCAAGAATGGGTTATCAGATCACGCCTATCTCTCATGAGCTCCACCTCCAAACTAACGCCGACTGCCGCGAAGAGAATTCAGGCGGCCCAACTGCTGGCCGGCGGTGGTAGCCCCGAGAGCGTCGCGCTGACAGTAGGTCTATGCGTCGAGTCGGTCAAACGACATAAGGCCGTTCTCGACATGAGAGGCGTTGCGGCTCTCGACAAAATGAGCGTGGGTGGGGGAAAGTCCGCTTTGGACGAGGAGGCACGTGCGTGGATCGTCGACGCCGTTCGTGGGTCTCCGCGCCGTCATGGCTTCGAGGTTGATCGGTGGTCAAATCCGGTACTGCAGGCAGTTATCGAACGCCAGTTCGGCCAGCGGTTTTCCATCGTCTATGTCAGACAGCTGACAATCAATCTAGGCGTGCACGACCGGGATGCGATCATGCAAAACGCCCATCCGGCGGGCTCCGGGCATACTCGATGATCAGGCGCTTTCATGGATCGCTGCGGCACTTCGACACTCGCCCAGGCTGCACGATTTCGACTCCGATCTCTGGACCAACCAACGTCTCGGAACGATCATCGAGAGGAAGCTCGGCGTACGCTACTCGCGCAGTCACGTCTGGAAGATCGCAACGGACCTGGGGCTGTCGCACCTCCTGAGCAAGGCCCGCAAATGACGGCATCGCAAGGTTCAGGTGTCCCACCAGCCGGAGGCGTGGGCGAAGAAGCCCGCGCCGAACTGCTCTGCTATCTCGTCGTTGCCGAGCTGGTCGCTCGGGCGCGCACCGGCGAATGGCTGCGCACGGACCATCTGGTGGAATCAGGACGCATCTGGTGCAAGGCAAACGGAGCGCACCTTGATTGGCAGGAACGCATCCCGCTCGGACAGATGGCGCCCGGGCTCGCACCACAGGTCATGGAGACGTTTGGCCTCGTGATGGAGCGATCGCTGGTGCCGCTCTTTATCGACGGCTGGATGCTCGACTACGCGTCGCCGGTGGTTTGCGGCATCCACGAGGTATGCGCGGCCCGGCTGAGCCGCAGATACGCCGTTTTGCCTGTTCAAAACCCCTCGTAACTCTTTGATTTTATTGGGACGCTATAGGACGTTTTTGCACCTGAAAACAGGTGCAAAAAACTGGGCTATGTCATTGAATACGTGTGGATTTTTTGATTCGCCGGGGATGTACCATTTCGACACGCATCGCCAGCTCGTCATGCTGCGCGGTCAGCCGGTGCCGCTATCGGGCACGCAATACCGGTTGGCGTCGCTGTTCTTTTCCAATATTGGCCGCGTAATGTCGCGCGACCATATCTTCGCGATGGTGTGGGGCCGTGAGTTCCGCGAGTTCACCCGCACGATCGACAGCCACGTGTCGCGTCTGCGCCTGCTGCTCGAGATCGAGCCGCAAAACGACTTCCGGCTGCAACCCGTTTACAAGAGCGGCTATCGGCTGCTGCATCTGCGGCAAGGTGAAGCGGCCGCGGAAAAGCAGGCGGCCTGACAAACCGGCACATCACCGGCCGCGCCGCGACCGGGAGCGGCTGTCCATCAACTAGCCGCAACTCAAACCTGCGGCAGCGTCGGCCGGTTTTCAATCGCCCGGCGGATCAACGCTTCGACTGCCTTGCGTTCGTCTCCGGCCAACGGCAGACGCGGCGGCCGCACCGGCTCCGTACCGAGCCCGACGATCGTCTCGGCCAGCTTGATGTTCTGCACCAGCTTCGACGAGACGTCGAGCGCGAGCAGCGGCGCGAACCAGCGATAGATCGCACGCGCTTCTTCAAGACGGCCCGCCTTCAGCAACTTGTAAATCACCACCGTCTCGCGCGGAAACGCGCACACGAGACCGGCCACCCAGCCATGCGCACCCATCAATATCGCTTCCATCGCGAGGTTGTCGACCCCGCACAGAATCGCGAAGCGGTCGCCGACCACGTTGATCAGATCGGTCACGCGCCGCACGTCGCCGCATGATTCCTTGATCGCGACGATCTTCTTTTCGTCGGCGATTTCCGCGAACATGTCGGGCGTCATGTCGACGCCATAGGCAAGCGGATTGTTATAGATCATCAGCGGCAGCGCGCTCGCATCGGCGACGCTGCGAAAATGGTGCAGCGTTTCGCGCCGGTCCGACAGATAGCGCAGCCCGGGTAGCACCATGAAACCGGCCGCGCCATGCCGGTTGCCGGCTTCGGCCTGACGGCACGCGTCGAGCGTGCTGTTCTCGGCGATCGTCAGCAGAACGGGCACACGGCCGCGCGAGGCCTCGACGGCGATGTCGAGCACTTGCAGCTTCTCGTCCAGCGAGAGCGTCGATGCTTCGCCGAGCGATCCGCACACGATGATGCCGTCCGCACCCGCGTCGATCTGCGCGTCGATATTCTTGCCGGTCCATTCGCGATCTATGCTGAAATCCGCGTGAAACTTGGTGGTAACTGCGGGCAATACGCCTTCCCAGATATGCGCCACGACTGCTCTCCTGAGTGTGTTGAGTCGAAGCGCAGTGTAAGCAGGGAAAATGCTGCCGTCTTGCGTGATTCGCGCGTGGTGGATGACGATTTCAGCATAGTGGCTGTGCTTGTATGCCCGGCAAGGCCAAGCGGATCAGCTATTTCAGCATAGGACGCAAAATACGTCGAAAGCATGTTGACTGGGCCTCACATGCGTTCTTGACCTCGCTCGATAGAGGTTGTGCAGACGCGGCGCCCACCTGATTTCAATAGCCGACGCGCGCGCGGATGGACAGATAAGCTATGCTGAAATCGTCACAATCCACGATTATGCGCACCAAGACTCCGGCGCCCGGCATTCCTACCATGTGCATCATGAAAACCCTAGACATCATCGACTCGCACACCGGCGGTGAACCGACCCGCCTGGTGGTGTCGGGTGGCCCGGCACTCGGCGGCGGCACGCTGGCGCAGCGTCTCGACGTGTTTCGCACGCAATTCGACGACTGGCGCGCAGGCATCGTCACCGAACCACGCGGCTCGGACGTGGTGGTCGGCGCGCTGCTGTGCGAGCCGGACGACCCCGCGTGCGCGGCCGGCGTGATCTTTTTCAACAACGTGGGCTATCTCGGCATGTGCGGGCACGGCACGATCGGTCTCGTTGTCTCGCTCGCGCACATGGGGCGGATCGGGCCGGGGCTTCATCGGATCGAGACGCCGGTCGGCGTCGTCGAAGCGACGCTCAACGAGGACGGCAGTGTGGCCGTGCGCAACGTGCCGGCTTATCGCTACCGGCAAGGCGTGCAGGTGGACGTGCCGGGCTACGGCATGTTGACTGGCGACATCGGCTGGGGCGGCAACTGGTTCTTTCTCGTCGCCGACCATGGGCACTCGCTGGAGGCGGCGCGTATCGCTGAGCTGAGCGCGTTCAGTGCCGTAATTCGCGATGCGCTGATCGCGCAGCGCATCACCGGTGCGGACGGCGCCTTGATCGACCACATCGAACTCTTCGGACCCGGCTCGCGAGACGGTATCGACAGCCGCAGCTTCGTCCTCTGTCCCGGCAACGCGTATGATCGCTCGCCGTGCGGTACCGGCACGAGCGCGAAGATCGCCTGCCTTGCCGCCGACGGCAAGCTTGCCGAAGGCGCGGTGTGGCGGCAGGAGAGCATCATCGGCAGCGTATTCGAGGCGAGCTATCGTCACGCCGGCGATGGCGTCTCGGTGATTCCGACCATCACCGGCCACGCGCACATCATGGCCGAAGGGCGTTTGTGTTTCGACGAGCGCGACCCGTTCGCATGGGGCATCCGCACGGCATGACAGCGGATGCGTTGATCGTCGGGGCCGGTATTGTCGGCGCGGCTTGCGCGGCGGAGCTGGCCGCGCTTGGCATGCGGGTCGAGGTAATCGACGCGCAGGGCATCGGCGGCGGCGGCGCGACGGCGGCGGGCATGGGCCACATCGTCGTGATGAACGACTCGCCCGCGGAGTTCGCGCTGAGCCGCTATTCGCGCGACTTGTGGCTGGCGCTCGCGCCGCAACTGCGCACGCGCGATGCGTTCGCGCGCTGCGGTACTTTATGGGTTGCCGCCGACGATGAGGAATGGCAAGCCGCCCGAACCATGCATGCAGCCTTCGAAGCGCAGGGCGTCTCCGCTCAACTGCTCGACGCGGCTGCGTTGCGGGCGTGCGAGCCGGCGCTGGCGGCATCGATGGCGGGCGGCTTGCGGATCGAGCACGACAGCATCGTGTATGCGCCCACGGTTGCCGAGTGGCTGCTGACGCAATCTTCAGGAGTCGAGAATATCCGTGTGCGGCTCGGAACGCAGGTCGCCGAGATCAGCGCGCGTGGCGTGACGCTGGCCAACGGAGAGCGCATCAGCGCCGCACATGTGATCGCGGCCAATGGTCTGGGTGCTCAGCAACTGCTGCCGTCGCTGCCGTTGCAACCGAAGAAAGGTCATTTGCTGATCACCGACCGTTATCCCGGACTCATTCGCCACCAACTGCTCGAACTGGGCTACATCAAGAGCGCGCATCACGCGGCTGGCACCTCGGTGGCATTCAATGCGCAGCCGCGGCCTACAGGCCAGTTGCTGATCGGCTCGTCGCGCCAGTTCGATACAACCGATCCCGCCGTCGACATGCCGGTGCTCGCCCAGATGCTGCAGCGCGCGGCGCACTATCTGCCGGTCCTGCCGACGCTCAATGGGATCCGCGCGTGGACCGGCTTTCGTGCAGCGTCGCCGGATGGTCTGCCGTTGATCGGTCCGGCGGGTGATTTTGTACCCGGCGTGTGGCTTGCGGTCGGACACGAGGGACTGGGCGTGACGACTTCGCTGGGCACTGCAAAGTTGCTTGCCGCGCTGATCACCGGGAACACCGCGCCGATTCCCACCGAGCCGTACTTGCCGGTCCGTTTTACGCAGAAGGTGGTCCATGACTGACGCCGATGCAACACGCCTTCACTTGACGATCGACGGTAGAAGCGTCGAGGTCGACGCGGGCACGATCGTGGCCGCGGCGCTTGTCATGGCGGGCGCGGGCGGCACGCGGACGTCGGTCAGCGGCGAGCCGCGCGCCGCGTTGTGCGGGATGGGCGTGTGCCAGGAGTGCCGCGTCACGATCGACGGCCGGGCGCATGCGTTGGCATGCCAGACGCTTTGCCGCGATGGGCAGGTGGTTTGCACTGCCGCGGCTGCGGCCAATGCTGTCAACGCGACCAACGCCGCCACCGCGACCAGCGGGACCAACGCCCCCACCACCACGGACAAACGATGAAGCAGCACTTCGACATCGTCGTGGTAGGCGCCGGTCCAGCCGGGTTGAACGCCGCGCAGGCAGCGGCACGCGAGGGCGCCTCAGTCGCGGTGCTCGACGACAATCCGCGCGCCGGCGGTCAAATCTGGCGGCAAGGTCCCGGCCATCCGCCGCAAGTGCCGCTACAAGGCCTGCTCGGCGCCTTGAAGACGCAAACCAATGTCACCCTTTTGCCGTCGGCCCGCGTGATCGCGCCTTTGCGTCCGCGAGGTTTGCTGCTCGAGTCGGCTGAGCATGGTGGTGTGTCGATCAGCTACGATCGATTGATTCTCGCGACCGGCGCGCGCGAGCGGCTACTGCCATTCGCCGGCTGGACCTTGCCCGGTGTGACCGGTGCAGGCGCACTGCAGGCACTCATCAAAGGCGGCATGCCGGTACGCGGCGAACGGATCGTGATTGCAGGCAGCGGTCCCTTGCTGATCGCGGCGCTTGCCACCGCACGTGCAGCGGGGGCGCGGGTGCTGGCGGTCGTGGAGCAGGCCTCGGCGCTCCAGGTCGCCCGATTCGGAGTCTCATTGTTTAGCGAGCCGGCGAAGTTGCGGCAAGCCGTTGCTATGACGCGCGGCTTCGCGGGCGTGCATTACTGGACCGGCAGCATCGTCCGACAAGCGCATGGCGATGGCCGTGTCGAGCGCGTGACGATCCGGCGCGGCCAGCAGGAGTCGACGCTCGACTGCGACCGCATCGCCTGCGGCTATGGACTCGTGCCGAACATCACGCTTGCGCAAGCGCTCGGCTGTGCGATCAACGAAGCGGGCGAGATCGTCGTCGACGGTGAACAGCGGACTTCGGTCGACGGCGTGCTGGCGGCTGGCGAATGCACGGGCGTCGGCGGCGCGGAACTGGCGGGTGTGGAAGGCGAGATTGCGGGGCTGTCCGCGAGCGGCGTCTCGGCAAGCTTCACCTCGGCAAACCGCACTGCACTGCAAGCGCAACGTGCGCGATGGCGGCGTTTCGCGAGGCGCGTCGAAACGGCCTTTGCCTTGCAGGCCGCCGCGCGCACGCCACCCGACGACGCCACGCTGCTCTGCCGTTGTGAAGACGTCAGCCTCGGCGAGGTGTGCGCCTATCCGGATTGGCGCGAGGCCAAGCTGCATACCCGCTGCGGGATGGGCGCATGCCAGGGCCGTATCTGCGGCGCCGCGGCTTCGCTGTACTTAGGCTGGCAAGCTGCCGCGCCGCGCCCGCCCTTCGGTCCGGCGCAAATCAGCACGTTGATGGCAATCAGCGAGGAGCAGTCACGTGCTGAATGACCCCGCCATCCATTCGTCCCCTGGATATTTTCAGTAGCGCGTGGCCCTATAATCGACCGCAAGTGCCAACCCGTGTAGTTGCGCGGGTGAACGTACCCAACGTACAACCGCACCGACCACGGAACCCGCACGATGAACACGCTGGCTCATCCGCTCGAACCGGACGACGCAACGCTGTCCGGCATGCTGTCGCATTTCACGCTGCTCGAGCCCGTGTTCGATGCGATGCCGGACGTTGTGTTCTTCGTCAAGGACGCGCATGCCCGCTATGCGCTGGTCAATCGCACGCTGGCTTCGCGCTGTGGCTTCAAGGAAAAGTCCGCGCTGCTCGGCAAGACCGCCGAGGACGTCTTCCCGCACCGTTTCGGTCGTATCTACACCGCCCAGGACAAAGCGATCATCAACGTCGGCAGCCAGATGATCGATCAGTTGGAGTTGCATCTGTATCCCGGCCGTCAGCCGGGTTGGTGCCTGACCTGCAAGCAGCCGTTGCGCGATGCGGCGGGTAAGGTAGTCGGCCTCGCCGGCATCTCCCGCGACCTGAAAGCGGACGAAAGCAGTCATCCCGCGTACAGCCGGCTGGCTGAAGTGGTGCAGTCCATTCAGGAAAACTATGTGCAGCCGCTGAATCTGAAGCAGCTTGCTGCAATGGCGGATATGTCGGTGGCGCAACTGGAGCGCTACTTTCACAAAGTGTTTCATTTGACGCCGCGCCAGGTGCTGCTGAAAACGCGGCTGGACGCCGCCACCGCATTGCTGGTTTCACACGACAAGGTCACCGACGTCGCCGCACTCTGCGGCTACACCGATCACAGCGCGTTTACGCGTCAATTCAAGGCGACCGTCGGCGTCACGCCGACCGAGTACCGGATGCTGCTGCACGGAACCTCGCGAAGCTGAGCCGCCGCACACATGGTTCGTCGCAAGCATCATTACTACGTCTACGTCGTCGCGTTGGACGACACCGTCTGGAACGAGGCACGCTTTCGCCGCGCGAATCCGGATTACCGGTTCGACAAGCCGTGCGTGTACGTGGGAATGACGGGATTGGACCCGGATCTGAGATTCGACCGGCACAAGGCCGGCATTCAGGCAAATCGCTATGTGCGCGATTACGGCCTGCGCCTCATGCCCGAATTGTATGAAGTTTACAATCCGATGCCTTACCGCGGCGCACAGGATATGGAAGTGGAATTGGCGATTGGACTACGCGAGGCGGGGTACGGCGTGTGGCAGGCGTAAGTAAAATGTAAAGCGCGCCTTATTTCACGCCAAGTCCGCGCAACACTGCGTTGCCTTCGGGCGTCAGACGGATATGCGAGTCGCCTGCGTCGCCGGAGACCGTTTCGATCAGGCCGGCTTCGTGAAGCTGCGGAATCTCGGGTTTCGCGGATGCGTCGATCGGCGCGTGCAGCAACAGCAGCAGCGTTGCCAGTTCGTGGTGGCTCAGCAAGCGACGCAGAATCGTGGGCCGCTTCGCCGGTGCGGGCGTGTCGTTCGTGTTGTGATCGGGTTGGTTCATGAAGCGCACCTTGTGCGGGATAGTGTCGGACGGATCATGCGGATGAAGTCTTAAACGATTCTTAAGACACCATTGTGATGTAACACCGTGACACTATGATTGCGCCGGCACAAGTTACCGACCGTTACACCTGGCCGATTGTTACCCGTGCTTACCTTACGGCGCGCAGGTTTTGCTCGCCGATTCAATCCACAGATTGTTCACGTGGCGTTTGCCCGCGTAGAAGCGATAAGTCGTCGCGCCGTTGTCGCTGCGCACCTTGACGATATTCGAATCGCCGAAATCGAGCATCTGGCCCTGAGGGATCTCGGTCGATTTGAACGCGGCGTTGTGACTGGTCGCCACTTGCGTCAGGCAGGCGACTACGTCGTTGACCGAGCGCTGCGTGGTGGTGTCCGTAACGGGCTCGCCGGCATCCGGATTCTTCTGGAAGTACGCGCAAGCGCTGAGAAGCAGGGGAACTGACAGGACTACGGCAAACTTCTTCATATCTCTCCTGGCGTTTCATTCGGCTGACGGTACGCGCCACACCAGCACTGGGCAGAGTGCGCGCGGCGCGGGGCGCGGATCAACCGCCATTATATCGGTGCGGCGTGCCCGCTTGAGCCGATGCAGCATGGGCCGTGCCCGATCTGTCTGAATTAGCGGGTGAAGGGCAGCAAACCGCAAACCGCAGCCCACCAGCTTTGCCGGCCGCAAACTCCTACTTGCGGCGCTGAGCCTGCGCCGCGAGCCGCACGGCCGCATTGGCCGCGCCATAACCGTCGTAGCCGCCACGCCGTTCGACAATCTCCAGGAAAAAGCGCTGATCCAGTTGTTCGGTGTAAGCGTGGAAGAACTCGCCACCGCGTTCGTCACGGTCGTACAGGATGTTGTGCGCGCGCAGCGCCTCGAGCGTCTCGTCCGGCAGCGCATAGCGGGCGGCGAGGTCGTCGTAGTAATTGCGCGGAATGCGCAACACCGGCAGACCGTCGGCGACGAATTCGGGTACCGCGCTGAAAATATCGCCGGTGCTGAACGCGACGTGATTCAGGCCGGAGCCGTGATAGGTGTGCAAGGCCTCGGCTACTGCCGTGTGGTGATCCACCGAGGCGTTCAGTACGATTCGCACCGAACCGTCATGACTGCGCAGCGCACGGCTGCGCACCAGCCCGTACGGGTCGGGCACCAGTACGCCAGGCTCGGCCTGAAAGCCGAGCGCGGTCCGCAGAAACAGGACCCACGTATCCAGCGAAGGCGCCGGCACAGACAGGCAGACATGGTCGATGCGCGTGAGTGGCCCCACTTCGGTCGGACCGTTGATGTCGGTGAGCACGAAATCGGCTTCGAACAGAGTGGGCTGGTCGGGTGTCTCGTCGACGAAATAGTTCAGGCTCCCGTCGGGCGCCTGCACGGCCGGCAGGACGCGTTCGTTCGGGCCGATCTGACCCGAGAACGGGGCGTAGCCGAACCCAGCGGCGCGCTCGAACGCCTGATTGGCGTCATCCACGCGAAACGCCGACGCGCACAGCGACAAACCATGCTGCTGGAAGAAAGCATTGGCGAATGAATCCGGTTCGGCATTCAGCACGATCGACGCCGCGCCGTGCTGAAACAGCGTCACATCTTTCGAACGATGCTGGCCGGCCGGACGGAAGCGCAGCTTGCCGAGCCAGTCGACGAGATGCGCGCGGGTAGTGTGGTCGACCGCGAACTCGAGAAACTGATAGCCGACGTGCGCGGGCGCAGCGGGAGATCGATAGAGTTCGCCGACCGGCTGCCGGGTGGATTCAAGCAGCGCACGAGTCTGTTCCTCGAGGAACAGCAATGAGCGATGGCCGTCCGCCGCGGTGATGGCAGTCGGCGCGGCGCGAAAACCGTCGTTGAAAATTTCGAGCGAAAGCGGTCCTGTGTAGCCGGTTTTCACGACCTGCGCGGTGAAGCCTGCCAGATCGAAATCGCCTTGCCCCGGGAAGCAGCGGTAGTGGCGGCTCCATTCCAGCACGTCCATGGCGAGCTTCGGTGCATCGGCAATCTGTACGAAGGCGATGCGATCGCCCGGGATATCGGCGATCGCGTCCACCGTATCGTTCAGCGACAGCGTATGAAAGCTGTCGAGCACAAGCCCCAGATTCGGATGATTGACCGCGTTGACGAGTTTCCACGCGTGGCGGTAGGTCTTGACGTGCTTGCCCCACGCGAGCGCCTCATAGCCGGCAATCACGCCGGCCGCTTCGGCCGCGCGGGCCAGCGCACCGAGCTGGTCGGTCATCAGCGAATCGTCGCAGATGGTGTCGGGCGAGACGTTGCTGCACACCAGAATCCGGTCCGCACCCAGTTCGTGCATCACGTCGAACTTCCGCTTCGCCCGATCCAGATTGCGTTCGAGGCGCTCCGGGCTTACTCCGTCGAAATCGCGGAACGGCTGGAACAGCATGATCTTCAGGCCAAGATCCTCGGCGATGCGCCGCACGTCGGCGGGTGAGCCGTCGAAATATACCAGGTCGTTCTCGAAGATTTCGACGCCTTCGAAGCCCGCCGCCTGGATTGCGGTCAGCTTTTCGACGAGGGTCCCGCTGATCGACACGGTGGCAATCGAACGTTGCATGAACGGCTCCTGCAAAAACAATGAAACGGCTATTGGGGCAGCGCCAAGCGGCCACTGTACGGCGTCCGCATGTCTTGCGGTTCGCTATGCTGCAATGCGAAAAATGGTCTAGCTAGTTACCGTCAACCAGCAGGGCGCAGGCCAGAATTGCCCATATTAGCGGAATTTCCCGACAGTCTATACAAACTAACTAGATGGTACAAATTCGTATAAACCCCGAATGACGATTGCGGGCAATGCGCGCACACTGCGCTCATGTTGTAGAGCCGCGGCGCGTGCTGCGGCCCGCTTTATGCCTTCCTTTTGCAGGAGTAGTCGTCATGAGTTTTGCCTCAGTGCTGGTCCTCAACGGACCGAATCTCAACCTGCTCGGCACGCGTGAGCCGGCCATCTATGGTTCGGAAACGCTCGACGACGTCGCGCAGCTCTGCCGCGACGCGGGCGAGCGGCTGGATCTGTCGGTCGATTTCTGCCAATCGAATGCGGAACACCAACTCATCGACTGGCTGCATGCGGCGCGCAGCAAGGTTGATGGCATCGTGATCAATCCGGCGGCTTACACGCATACCTCGGTAGCGATCGCCGACGCGCTCTCTGCGATCGAAAAGCCCGTCATCGAGGTGCATATTTCGAACGTGCATCGCCGCGAAGCGTTCCGGCATCACTCGTACGTGTCGGCGGTGGCCGAGGCTATCATCGTTGGTTGCGGCACGCAGGGCTATGTGCTCGCTCTGGAGCGGATGGCGGTCATCCTTAAGAATAGGGCGGCCAAATGAACGCACAAGCGAACACACAGGCAAACGCTCAGGCGAGCCCGCAATCGTTTCTCGTCGGTCTGATCGGTTCGGGCATCGGCGGATCGCTTAGCCCCGCGATGCATGAGGAAGAGGGCAGCAAACTGGGTCTGCACTATGTGTATCGGCGCATCGATCTGGAGGCGCTGAAGCTGGACATCACGGCGCTCGCCGATTTGCTCGCCGCCGCCGAACGCATGGGCTACAACGGACTGAACATTACCTATCCCTGCAAGCAGGCCGTCATTCCTCTGCTTGACGAACTGTCCGACGACGCGCGCGCACTCGGCGCGGTCAATACGGTTCTGTTCAAGAACGGCAAACGTATCGGCCACAACACCGATTGGTCCGGTTTCGCGCGTGCGTTTCAACGCGGCCTGCCGGACGTATCGCTCGCGCGCGTCGTGCAACTGGGCGCGGGCGGCGCGGGCGCAGCGGTCGCGCATGCCGCGCTGACCATGGGTGCGCAAACGCTCACGCTATTCGACGTGGACGCGGAGCGTGCCGCATCGCTCGCCGCGGAATTGCAGAAGCGTTTCCCCGCCTCCACCGTCAGCGCCGGCAGCTCGCTCGCAGAATCGCTGGCCGCCGCTAACGGCCTGATTCACGCAACGCCCACCGGCATGGCGAAATTGCCGGGCTTGCCTTTGCCGGTCGAATTGCTGCACCGCGATTTGTGGGTAGCGGACATCGTCTATTTCCCGATCCGCACTGCGCTGCTGCAGGCCGCCGAAGAACTCGGCTGCCGCACGCTGAGCGGCGGCGGGATGGCGGTGTATCAGGCGGTCGACGCGATGCGCATCTTCACGGGTCTGGAACCCGACGCCGAACGCGTTTACACGCATTTCCAGTCCTTGTTGCAACGCCAGGCCAGTAGCACATAAGCCATACATATCCGGTACGTAACCCGACCGAGGAGACAGAGACGCCATGCCACAACCCATTCATTCCACGCCCGCCGAGGCAACTCGCCAAACGGCTGCCACGGTGAGCACCGCGCGCCGCTCGAAAGCCCGCTATCAGATTCTCTCGCTGCTAGCGGTCGGCACAATGATCAACTATCTGGACCGCACGGTGCTCGGTATCGCGGCACCGCAGCTGACCAAGGAACTCGGCATCAACGCCGCGCTCATGGGCTTGCTGTTCTCCGTGTTCTCGTGGAGCTATGTGGCCTCGCAGATTCCGGGTGGCCTCTTTCTCGACCGCTTCGGCAGCAAGCTCACGTATTTCCTGTCGATGACGTTCTGGTCGCTGTGCACCCTCGCGCAAGGGCTCGTGCATGGTATCGGGGCGTTGTTCGTGTTCCGGCTCGGCCTCGGCGTCTCGGAAGCGCCATGCTTTCCGACCAATAGCCGCGTGGTGGCCACATGGTTTCCGCAGAGCGAACGCGCGATGGCGACCGGCACCTACACGGTCGGCGAATATATCGGCCTCGCGTTTTTCAGCCCGTTTTTGTTCATGTTGATGGGCGCGTTCGGCTGGCGTTCGCTGTTCTACGTGGTGGGCGGCGTGGGTCTTGTGTTCGGTGTGATCTGGTGGTTGTTCTATCGCGAGCCGCACGATCATCCGTCCGTCAATCAGGCGGAACTCGACTATATCGAAGCAGGCGGCGGTCTGACGCACAGCAAAAAGGACGCCGATGTTTCCGGCGCACCGGCTGCATCGGAGAAGAGCGGCTTCGAATGGCGCACCATCGGACGCCTGCTCAAGCATCGTCAATTGGCCGGCATCTGCCTTGGTCAGTTCGCCGGTAACTCGACACTCGTGTTTTTCCTCACCTGGTTCCCGACGTATCTCGCCACCGAACGCCATATGGCATGGCTGAAGATCGGCTTCTTCGCGATCATGCCGTTCATTGCCGCGTCGATCGGCGTGATGTTCGGCGGCATCTTCTCCGATTGGCTGCTGCGGCGCGGCAAGTCGCCGAACGTGGCACGCAAACTGCCGATCATCGCCGGTTTGCTGCTCGCATCGACGATCATTCTCGCCAACTATGTCGAGAGCAACGTGGCGGTGATCGCGATTCTGTCGGTGGCGTTTTTCGCGCAGGGGATGGCGGCGCTGGGCTGGACGCTGGTGTCGGACATTGCGCCGGATGGCCTGCTTGGCGTGACCGGCGGCATCTTCAACTTTGCCGCCAATCTGGCCGGCATCGTCACGCCGCTGGTGGTGGGTTTCATCGTCGCGGCAACCGGCTCGTTTGTCGGGGCGCTGGTGTTCATCGGCGCGATCGCATTGATCGGCGCGCTGTCGTACATCTTTATCGTCGGCGATATCAAGCGGATCGTGCTGGTGGACTGAACAGCATGTATCGTTCGAACGGCTTTCATTGAGTAAAAAAGCGGGACCTGGCTAGCGCCAGGTCCCGCTTTTTTTCGTTTCAGGCTTGCCTCAGTCTTCCTTGCGCACGAAACGCAGCACGGCGTCGACAATCATCGCGCGATGACGCGCGCGCAAGCGCGGGTGCGACGGATCGCGGCCGAACGCCGTACCGAAGGTATGGCGATTGCCGACACGATGAAAGCACAGCGAGCTGATCATCAGATGCAGGTCGATCGCATCGACGTCGCTGCGGAACAGTCCCGCCGCGATGCCGCGCGAGAGCAGATCTTCGATCGTATGAATGACGGTGACGTTGCGGCCTTTGAAGCTCTTCACCTGCTCGACGTACTTCGCGCCATGAATGTTCTCGATCGTCACGAGGCGGACAAAATCGCGCTGGCGGTCGTGATAGTCAAATGTAAACTCGACCAGCGCGCGCATGCCCTCGATCGGATCGAGTTCGCTGACGTGCAGATCCTGTTCGAGCGCGCGAATGTCGCCGTACACTTTTTCCAGCACGGCCTGGTACAACCCTTCCTTGCTGCCGAAGTAGTAGTACAGCATGCGCTTCGTGGTGTTCGTACGCTCCGCGATCGCGTCGACGCGTGCGCCGGTCAATCCCATCGCGGAGAACTCCTGCGTCGCGACGTCGAGAATGTTGCGCTTCGTCTGTTCGGGATCGTACTTGCGTCGGGTGTCGGACGCGATGCCGTTGGTATCAGGCTCGGCGGCCTTGCTTCCCTTTTTCATTGTGTATTCGAGCGGCGATGACGGCGCATTCTAGCATGCTGAAACCAGCCTCCGGAGCGGGTCTCGGGCATAAGCGGCGGCGTATTGAGCCGGGTGTCGGGTCGCGTACTGAATAGCGTCACGGCGTCGACCGGGTCGAGGCGCGCCGGGCGGCGAGCGCGTCGCGCGTCTGCATGGCGGTGTAGGTGAGTTGCGCGGCCGCGAGACCGAGCGCGCCGTAGGTGCGCGTCAGGCCGAAAGCCGCGAACGCGTCGGGCACCGGCCGTTCGCCGGAGATGGCCGCCGCCAGCAATTCGCCCGATACGGTGGTGGGCGCCATGCCGTGGCCGCCAAAGCCGACCGCGTACCAGACGCCGTCCGTGCTGCGGCCGATTTGCGGCATCTTGTGCCGCGCGTAGCTCATCAGGCCGCCCCAGGCGTGCTCGATGCGCACGTCGTGCAACTGCGGATAGACCTTCAACAGATCACGCCGCAAGAGCCGCGCGATGTCGTCGGGCGCGCGGTCGCGTACCGAGATGCGGCCACCCCACAGGATGCGTGTGTCGGGCAGTGGACGGTAATAGTCGAAGGCGAAGCGGGTGTCGTAGACGGCGGCGCGGGTGTCCATCGCGTCTTTCAGGCGGGCGCCGAGCGGTTCGGTGGCCATCACGTAGGTAGCGATTGGCAGCACCGCGCGTTCGACCTGCGCATAGACGTTGCGCGCATAGCCGCCACCGGCCATCACCACGTGGCGTGCTTCGAGCGCGCCCTGGGGCGTATGCACCACGAAGCCGGCGCCGTCGCGCCGGGCGCCGCTGCGCTGCAAGCGCACAACGGGCGATTTCTCGTGAATCTGCACGCCCGCGTTGGCCGCGGCGCCCGCGACACCGAGCACATATTTCAGCGGATGGAAGTGGAACGCATTGCGCTCGAACAGGCCGCCGTGATAACGGCTCGTTTTCAATTGTGAAGCGAGCTCCGCGGGCGCCACGGGTTCCCACTCGACACCGAACGAATCGCGCATCAGACGCCGCTGCGTGTCGAGCCTTGCAGGTTCGTCGAACCAGTTGGCGAGGATCACGCCGGCATCGGTCACGTCGCAATCGATGCGGTAGCGCTGGATACGTTGCCTCATCAGATCGACGGCGTCGGTTGTCAGTGCATAGAGTTCGCGGGCGCGGGCCGGCCCGAGGGTTTTGAGCAGATCCGCGCAATCGAGGCTGTAGCCGCCGAACACGAAGCCGCCGTTGCGGCCGGAGGCGCCGAAACCCACCTGCTCGGCTTCGAGCACGGCGACGTCGGTGATGCCCCGCTCGGCGAGTCCCAACGCCGTGGACAAGCCCGCGAGGCCGCCGCCCATGATGCAGACGTTAACGCTCCGTCGGCCGGTTAGCGGCGCGTAAGCGGATGAGTGCCCGGCAGCGCGGGTGATGGTGGCTTCGTAAAAGCTTTGCATAGGGCTAAGAGTAGATCAGGACACCGGCAGCAGCTTGCCGCTGAACACCACCGGACCCGTCGGTGCATTGTGGTCGGGCGAGCCGCCCGGCGCTTCGATGGAGACCGCCAGCGCCGCATAGCTCTCCGGCTTCTGCTGACCGGCCGTAACCTTGCCGTTGGCGCTGTCCGGTAGCATGCCGAGCGACACCGGATGGCCATTGGCCGGGATGCCCCACAACTCCATCGCCCGGCCGGCCGGCAGGTCGACTTTGCCGAGCGGATGCAGCGTCATGGTGGAGCGGGCTTCATCCCACGCGACCAGCATAACCGGATGCGCGTCCTTGTCGTTTAGCACCGCGACATGCGAGACGGCCGCTTCCGGCTGTTGCGCGACGGTCGGCGCCGTGGATGGCGTCACGCCGGACGGCAACAGCGAACGCATGGCAACCACCGCGGCGATTACGGCGAACCCTGTTACGCCGATCGCCCAGCCGCGCCAGAACGCGAGGTTCTCGAAGATGCTGCCGGACGGACGAGCGGGTTTTTCGACCACGGTGCGCGGTCGTGCCGCCTCACGCGCAGCCTCACGAGCCGACGTCAGGCCGAGCCGCCGCTCGATGGCATCCCAGACGGCGGCCGGCGGCATACGCGGCTCCGCGAGTTCGGCCAACGGCGAGATCCGCCGCTGCCATTCTTCGATGGCCTGACGAATTACCACATCGTGATCCGCGTAGCGTTGGAAGCGTCGCCGGGCGCCGCCACGCAGTGTGCCGAGCGCGTACTCGGCGGCCAGCATATCGACCAGTTGAGGATAGCGATGGAGATTCATCACTCACCTCCCAGGCAGGTCTTCAGCTTGGCAAGGCCGCGCCGGATCCAGGATTTGATGGTGCCGAGCGGCACCGTCAGCGCTTCAGCGATCTCGCTATGGCTCTGGTCACGCAGGTAGGCGAGAGCAACCGCCTGACGCTGCGCCGGTTCCAGTTGCTGCATACAGCCGGCCAGCAGACGTGCCTGCAGGCTGACCGCGGTCAGTGCTTCGGGATCCGGATCGCCGGTTGCCATAAGATCGTCCAACGCATCGCTCCATTCGGTTTCCTGCTTGTTGACCCGCCGCAGGTGATCGAGTGCACGGTTCCGGACGATTGCCGACATCCACGTCATGGGGGCGGAAAGGGCCCGCCGATAATCGCCCGCAAAGCGCCAGATGTTGACGAAGCTGTCCTGCAATACTTCTTCGGCCCACTCGTGCCTGCTCAATATACGGAGCGCGAGACCGAACAGTTTCGGAGCGGCGAGATCATATAGCTCGCGTAGTGCCGAAGCATCCTCTTTGGCAATGCGTTCGAGCAACTCGGCGAGGGTTTCCGGCGTCAGTTCTCGAGGGTCGGCGGTCATGGAAAGTGGTGTGGTGAGCTTGCGGGCCTATGTTACTCAATTTCCTTCCGACCTTATATGTGGTTTTTTCCCCGTGTGCTGCATCCGCCGGGCGTATGGCCGCGTATGTGGATGCAGGACCCGGGGATTGCGTCCGAGGGTTGCGCTTGGGCGCTTATTGTTTTGCTTTGGACAGCTTTGGATCGACCTTAGACGCCCCAGCGCAATACCAGCGGATCGAGCCGCCGTGCGACTTTCAGCAAGCCTGCGCGTGTGGCCGGATGCATCGGCGGCAGCGGATGGCGCACTGCGTCCGATCGAATCACACCGCCTTCTCTCATCAAGGCCTTGCACGATGCGAGGCCACCCTGGCGGTTTTCATAGTTGATGAGCGGCAGCCATTCCTGATAGTGGGCGGCGGCCGCTTCGGTGTCGCCCGCTGCATAGGCGTCGACGATCAGGCGGATGCCGTCCGCGTAGCCGCCGCCGGTCATCGAACCGGTTGCGCCCGCATCGAGATCGGCCATCAGCGTGATCGCTTCTTCGCCGTCCCATGGACCTACCACGGCGTCGCCGCCCAGTTCGATCAACTCGCGCAGCTTGTTCGCAGCCTGTGGCACTTCGATCTTGAAGTACGACACGTTCTGCAGTTCACGCGCCATGCGGGCAAGAAACGGCGCGGATAACGCCGTACCGCTGACCGGCGCGTCCTGGATCATGATCGGAATCCCGATTGCATCGGACACCGTGCGATAGAACTCATAGATGCCGCGCTCGCCGATGCGGATCGTCGCGCCGTGATACGGCGGCATGATCATCACCATCGCGGCGCCCGCAGCCTGCGCACTGCGGCTGCGTTCAGCGCACTGGTACGAGCTGAAATGCGTGGTCGTGACGATCACCGGCACGCGGCCGGCGACGTGTTCGAGCACCACGTGCATCAGCGTGTTGCGCTCGTCGTCGGACAGCGCGAACTGTTCGGAGAAGTTCGCCAGAATGCACAGGCCGTTGGAGCCCGCGTCGATCATGAAATCGATGCAGCGTTTCTGGCCTTCCAGGTCGAGACCGCCGGCCTCGTCGAAGATGGTGGGCGCGACGGGGAACACGCCGCGCATGGGAGCAGGGTTGTGGGTATGGGTCATGGTGATGTGCGTTGTGCCGAGGTGAGGTGACGACGTGATGAGGCGTGCGTCTTTGAATGTCTCCGTCGCTGACTATACGGCGGGGTGCGTGGCGGGTATATTGAATTGTTTCCATCTTGTGATCGCTTTTGCGACTCACCTGGCGACTCACCCCGCGACTGCCCGGCAATTCATGAAAGACACCTTGAACGTCCTGCTGTCGAGACTGCGCATGAAGCAGTTGCAATTGCTGATCGCGCTCGACGACCATAAGTCGCTGCACAAAGCCGCCGGCGCGATGTCGATGACGCAATCGGCTGCCAGCAAGGCGTTGCAGGAGCTGGAGTCGATGCTTGAGGCGCCGCTTTTCGAGCGCTCGAAGAGCGGCATGATTCCGAACCAGCTTGGCCACTGCGTGATCCGCTACGCGCGGCTCGTGGCGACGGACCTTACCGCGCTCTGCCAGGACGTCGCCGAGATACGCTCGGGGCGCGGCGGGCGGCTCGCGATCGGCGCGATCATGGGCGCGATTCCCGAGTGCGTCGTGCCGGCGCTGAACGATCTGCATGCCGGGCAGCCGGGCCTGTCGATCGAAGTGATGGAAGACACCAGCGCGCGCATGCTCCTGCAACTCGACGAAGGCCGGCTCGATCTGGTGATCGGCCGTGCGGCGGTTGCCGCCGATCCGTCGAAATATCACTACCGTCCGCTCGGGGACGAGCCGTTATCCGTCGTGGTGGGTTATGGCCATCCGCCGTTGCCGAGGAAAGAAGTGAAACTGCGTGACCTGGCCGGCCACCGCTGGGTGATGTATCCGTCGCATATGCCTTTGCATGCGTTGCTCGAACGGGAGATGGATCTGGCGGGGCTTGAGATGCCAGACAACCCGATCTCGACTGCCTCCACTTTCGTGACAGTCGCATTACTGCAAAGCAGTGTCGATCTGGTTTCGTTGTTACCGACCGCGATCGCGGAGTTGTTCGTGCGGCAGAAAATGTTGCGCTTCGTGCCGGTCAAACTGAAGTCGCCTTCACAAACCTTCGGTATTGTGACGCGCAAAGGCGGCGTGCTGTCGCCGCCGGCTGAGCAATTCATCGAGTTACTGCGCGGACGGACGGGCCAGATGGAAGGGCAAGCGGCGTCGGCGCAAAAAAACGTCTGAATCGGCTTTCCTTTGACGCGCGAAAGACCTTCAATATCTCATGGCGGTTAGTGCTTTGCCATGCCCGGCGAGAAGGTGTTGCGGCGGCGACACTGTGGGGTAAATCCGAACCGATTGCATACTCGCGTTCCGCGCTACACTTGATTGAAGGTGCGCCAGAATCAAGAGAATGGTGCACGCTCGGGGAGAGCAGCCATGAATCGGCCACTGATTCGGTTACCGCTTCGCGCGACAGGCATGGCGCCTGTCAGGAAGTGGCTCAAATGGGGGCTGGCAGCGGCATTCCTGCTCGCGCTGGCTTTGGCGGCCCGCTTTGTCCAGATCGAGATCGAAACGTCTCGACTGCAGGCACGCTATCTCTCCGAACTCACGCGCGACGTGGGTTTTTCCGTCGAGAACGGTCAAAGTCATTCCATCCGGTTCCCTCAAGCAGACAAGGGCCCTTACGACAGCCGCCTCGGCTACGCGTTGCTGCCGTCGTTCCAGCAGCGCTTGCTCGAACGCGGGTTTGAAATCAGCGCACAGTCACGCGATTCCGAGCGAATGCTGTCGCTGGCCGATAGCGGTCTATTTATTCCCTACGCCGAAAAAGATCAGGCGGGGCTGCAACTCTTCGACGGTACTGGCACGCCGCTCTTTGGTGCACAGTATCCGGGCCGCATTTATGACAGCTTCGATTCGATCCCGCCGCTGATCGTCAATTCGCTGCTGTTTATCGAAGACCGCTATCTGCTCGATCCGGATCAGCCGAACCGTAATCCGGCGATCGACTGGGGACGCTTTAGCCACGCGCTCGTCGACCAGGGCGCGCGCGTGTTCAACCGGCATCAGTCGACGCCTGGCGGCAGCACGCTCGCTACGCAGATCGAGAAGTTCCGCCACTCGACGGGTGGGCGCACGGCAACGCCGCCGGAGAAATTGCGGCAAATCGCTTCCGCCTCGGTACGAGCCTATCTGAATGGTCCGCAGACCATGCCCGCGCGCCAGCAGATCGTCGTCCATTATCTCAACTCGGTGCCGCTTGCCGCGCAACCGGGTATTGGTGAGATCAATGGCATCGGCGACGGTCTGGCCGCCTGGTACGGGCGCGATTTCAACGACGTCAACCGCATTCTCAAAGCGCCGTCGACAGAAGAGAATCTCGCGGAGCAGGGAGTGGCGTTTCGCCAGGTGCTCTCGCTGATGATCGCGCAGCGTGCGCCGTCGTATTTCCTGCACCACGGCTATGCCGAACTTGACCGTCTGACGGATAGTTATCTGCGCTTGCTGGCGACCGGTGGTGTCATTTCGATCCCGCTGCGCGATGCCGCGCTGTCCGCGCAAGTGGATCTGCGCCGCGCAGCGGAAAAAACGCAGAACGCCGACTCGTTCGTGTCGCGCAAGGCCGTGACGTCGATGCGTTCGCACCTGTTGACGGCGCTCGGCATTCCGAGTTTCTATGAACTCGACCGGCTGGATCTGCAGGCAACGGGCACGCTCAACAACGCCGTGCAGCAGGCCGTGAGTGAACGTCTTGCCGCTGCCGCGACGCGCGACGGTGCAAAGGCCGCGGGGCTCGTCGGCTATGAAATGCTGCGCGCCTCCGACGACCCGTCGAGAATCGCCTATAGCTTCACGCTGTTCGAACGGCGTGACGGCGCGAACCTGGTGCGGGTGCAAACCGATAGCGTGAACCAGCCATTCGACATCAATTCCGGCGCGCGACTGAATCTCGGTTCGACCGCGAAAATGCGCACCTTGGTGACATATTTGCAGATCGTCTCCGACCTGCATACGCGTTATGCTCCGCTGAGCACAACGGAGCTGAAAGCGGTGAAGCACGATCCGAACGATCAGCTCACACGCTGGGCGCTGGACTATCTGGCGCATACCTCGGACCGCTCGCTGCAAGCCATGCTCGACGCGGCCGTGGAACGCAAATACTCGGCAAGTCCAGGCGAAACGTTTTACACGGGCGGCGGCGCGCAGACCTTCAACAACTTCGAATCCGACGACAACAGCCGCATTCTCACCGTGCACCGCGCCTTCCAGCATTCGGTCAATCTGGTGTTCGTGCGGCTGATGCGCGATATCGTCCACTACGAGATGGTGCAGACCACCGGGCCGTCGTCGCAATGGCTGGGCGATCCGGCGATTCGCAAGATGTATCTCACGCGTTTCGCCGATCAGGAAAGCCGCGTGTATATGAATCGTTTCTACACGAAGTACCACGGCAAGGCGCCCGAGCAGCAACTGGCCTTGCTGCTGCTCGGCGTGCGCAAATCGCCACCTAAAGTAGCGACGGTGTTGCGCAGCGTCGCGCCGGACGAATCGAATGGGTGGTTCAACGCGAAGATGCGTGCGGCGCTGAAGAACACGCCGGCTGCCTCCATCCTGGACGATGAGGATCTCGCGAACCTGTATGACAAATATGGGATCGACCGCTTCAATCTGAACGATCGTGGCTACATTTCGAGCGTGCATCCGCTGGAACTGTGGACCCTCAACTATCTGCGCGCTCATCCCGAGGCAACGCTCGACCAGATACAGAACGCGAGCCGCGACGTGCGCCTGTCGACTTATTCGTGGCTCTTCAAGACCCGCTATCACGCCACCCAGGATCGCCGCATCAAGCGGATGGTCGAACTGCGCGCCTACGATGCGATCGGTAAATCGTGGCAGGCGCTCGGCTATCCGTTCGCGACGCTCACGCCGTCGTTTGCGGCAGCGATCGGTGCGTCCGGCGACCGGCCGGCTGCGCTCGCGCAACTGATAGGCGTGATTGCCAACAACGGCAACAAGGTGCCGACCGAAAGCCTCACGCAACTCGACTTCGCGAAAAACACGCCGTACGAAACGCATTTCCAGCGCGCGGCGGTGGCGCCGCAGCAGCAGTTGTCGCCGGAGATCGCCGGGGTGGTCAGGGGACTGTTGCGTGATGTCGTATTGGGCGGTACGGCCAAACGTCTCGCGCAGGGCATGACGTTCCCCGATGGTCAAACACTCGAAATTTACGGCAAGACCGGCACCGGTGATCAGCGCTTCAATGTGTGGGCCAAAGGCGCGCGCCTGATCGAGTCGCGCAAGGTGAACCGCAGCGCAACCTTCGTGTTTGTGATGGGAGACCGCTTCTACGGCACGCTGACCGCCTACGTGCATGAGCCGTATGCGGCCCATTACGAGTTCACGAGTGCGCTCTCGGTGCAGTTGCTGAAGTCGTTGGCGCCGGCGCTGCAGCCGTTGCTGCAAAATCCGCCTGCTAAAACGGCTGCGATAGCGAAAGTCGCCGCGCAATGAGCAACGGCGCCTAATAGCCGGCGTCCGTCGCCGGCTTAAGGAAAAGCTCGTGCACGGGCGCGAAATGCGCGTATAGCGGCAGAATTGCGCCGCCCATCGCCCGCGCATCGGCGCCGATGGTGCCTTCCAGTAGTTGCGGACGCACCATGCCTTCCCATTCGAAGCGATCGAGTACGCGCTCGGTTCGGCGGATGATTTCGCGGACCAGTTGCCGGTCGAGTTCGCCGTCGATCACCACCGCTTCCAGGTCGAGCAAGGCAGCCGCATTGGTCAATGCATTGGCGATCGCAGGACACGCGGTGTCGAGCCATTGTTCGGTTTGCCGCCACAGTTCAGGCGACAACGCGCGATGATCGTGCGCGGCGGCGGGCGGCACGCCTGCATCGCTCAATAGCCTTTCCAGAACGAAACCCGATGCTGCGTGCAGCAGTTGCCGCGCGGGTTTGCGCGCGCTGCCGTCCCTCAGCGGTATCGAGCCGACTGCGCCCGCATTGTCGTGTGGTCCGGCATGCAAACGGCCGTCGATCACCAGACCGCCGCCGATAAACGTCCCGACGAACAAATAGAGAAAATTGTGAATCCCGCGGCCCTGGCCCATTACGAGTTCGGCCGCGCAGGCCGCGGTGGTGTCTTTGGCGAACTCGACAGGCAAGCCCGTCATCGTCGCGATGCGACTGCGCAAGTCGATCTCGTGCCACGCTTCCAGTGCTTCCTGCGGCGCGCCGAGAAAGTCGCGCCAGCCGCCGAGCCACAACGGCGCCGCCACGCCCACGCCAACCACTTTGTTCGCCTTCGCGCCGAGCGTCTGATTCACGCGCGCCAGTTTGCTTTCGAGCGCGGGGAATAGTGCGCGCGGATCGGGATAGGCATAGTCGAATACATCGCGGCACACCACGTGGCCCGCGAAATCCATCGCCAGCACGTCGAGACTGCGTCTGCCCACCTTGATGCCGATGGTGTATGCGCCGTCGGCGCGCAGTGCGATCGGTACCGAGGGTTGACCGATGCGGCCGCGCACGCGCGCCTGCTTTTCGAGCAGGCCGTCGTCGATCAGACGGTCGACGATCATCGAAACGGTCTGCATCGACAGACGCGTGAGACGGCCCACGTCGGCTTTCGGCAGTGGTCCATGCAAACGGATCGCCTGTAGAACGATCCGTTCGTTGAACTGCCGCATGCCGACCTGGTTCGAGCCGACCGTGCGTTTGAGAGGCGAACGTGTACCGGTGGTTTCCATCGTCGTGTGCCCCTCAGCGGGATGCATGCATCATGCAATCGCCTTGACGTCCGCTTGCTTCGCGCCCGTCATGATCGCCACGGCCTCCGACATGTGGATGTCTTTGGTGTTGACCACCGCGGCACGCCTGCCGAGCCGCTGGATATGAATACGATCCGCGACTTCGAACACGTGCGGCATGTTGTGGCTGATCAGGATCACCGGCAGGCCGCGATCGCGCACGCGCCGGATCAATTCGAGCACCATGTTGCCCTCCTTGACGCCAAGTGCGGCGGTGGGCTCGTCGAGAATCACCACATGCCGTGCGAACGCCGCGCTGCGCGCGACAGCCACGCCTTGACGCTGGCCGCCGGATAAGGTTTCGACCGCCTGGCGCATCGAGCGGATGCCGATCTGCAAATCCTTCATGTGCGCGGTGGCTTCGTCGAGCATGCGGCGCTTGTCGATCATCTTGAAGATCGAGCCGCGCCAGCCCGGTTTGACGAGCTCGCGGGCGAGAAACAGGTTTTCGGCGATGCTCATCGCGGGCGCCACCGCGAGTTCCTGGTACACGGTTTCGATGCCTTGAGCGCGCGCATCCAGAGGGCTGCGGAATTTGACCGGCTTGCCGTCGAGCAGGATTTCGCCTTCATCGGGGATGGTGGCGCCGGAAAGCGCCTTGATCAACGACGATTTGCCCGCGCCGTTGTCGCCGATCACAGCGAGAATCTCGCCGGGCAGCACTTCGAAATCGCAGCCGTCGAGCGCGGTGACGTTGCCGTAGCGTTTGACAAGTCCGCGCGCCTGCAGAACGGGCATCACGGCAGAAGCGGAAGTAGGTGTCGACATGACAGGTTCCTTTGGGCGTTCAACCGCGACGATGGGAAAGTTTGTCCGCGGCGACCGCGAGAATCACCAGCATGCCGGTGATCAAAACCTGGTAGACCGAAGAGACACCGATTAGCGTCAGGCCATTACGAAATACGCCGACGATCAGCGCGCCGAGCAGCGTTCCGCTAATCGAGCCACGTCCGCCGAACAGACTCGTGCCACCCAGCACCACCGCCGTAATACTGTCGAGGTTCTCGGTTTGCCCCGCCTGCGGATCGCCGACGCCGGTGCGCGATACCGACAACAGCGCGGCAATACCGTAGATCGCACCGGCCAGCGAATACACCGTGAGCAAGATCTTCTGCGACGAGAGGCCCATCAGGCGCGCGGCTTCGGGGTTATTGCCGAGCGCGTACAGATGCCGGCCGGGCACGGTGTCGCGCAAGACGAACCACGTCGCCCCATACATCAGCAACGTCAGCACTGTGCCGTAGGTGACATCGGCGGGGCCGAGTTTGAACGTGTTGCCGAGGAACATGATCGCGTCCGGCAGGTTCGAGACGCTTTCCGCGTTCGAATAGATCTGCGTGAGCGCGAATGCGATGTTCAGCGTACCGAGCGTGACGATGAAGGCAGGCAGTTTGATCCGCGTGATCAGCACGCCATTGAGCGCGCCGAACAACGCGCTCGCGGCGATGCCGCACAGAATCGCGAGAACGGGCGGCACGCCGAGCGTGACCGCGAATTTGGTCATGATGATCGAGCCGAACGCCATCACCATCCCGCACGACAGATCGATCCCGCCTGTCAGCACGATCAGCGTCTGGCCGATGGCGATGACGGCGACCACCATCGTCTGCTGCAGGATCAGCGAGAGGTTCTGGAACGACAGGAACCGGTTGCTTTGCGAAATGAAGAAGCCGCAGGCCAGCAGCAGGGCGATCAGCGGTCCGATTTCAGCGAGCGACGGCAAACGGTCGGTGAAGGTGCGCGGGTGGCCGGCGGGCGCGGAAGGTGTCGACATGATAGGTGTCCTCGATGCATAAACGTGGCGGGCAGGCCACGGGGTAAATACGGCGGCCGGCGATCCGGAGACCGGCCATCTGGCGGGCCGGCGATCCGCAGGGTATCCCGCGGCCGGCGGCTCAGTGGCAGGCAGTCCGTGAGCGGCCCAGCGAAGTGGGCCGCCGTTCAGTGCGTATTACTTGTTGCCCCAGCAGTTGTCGAGACCGTACGTCGTATCTTTGCCGTCTACGCCGGTCATCGGCTTATCGGTGATCAGCGTCACGCCCGTGTCCTGATAGCCGGAGACTTTCTTGCCGGTCTTCGCGTACTCGACACCCGCCGTCACGCCGAGCGAGGCCATCTTCAGCGGATACTGTTGCGAGGTCGCGGCAATCGCACCGGCCTTCACATTGCGTACGCCTTCACAGCCGCCGTCGATGGAAACGATCATCACGCTCTTGTCCTTGCCCGCTGCCTTGAGCGCGCGATACGCACCCGCTGCCGCCGGTTCGTTGATCGTGTAGACCACGTTGATATCCGGCGATTTCTGCAGGCAGTTTTCCATCGCCGTCTGACCCTTCGACTGATCGCCGCGGGTGTCCTGGCTGCAAACGATCGACGGATCGCCTTCCTTCACGCCGAAGCCTTCCAGGAAGCCGTTATGACGCAGCACGCCGACCGAGACGCCGGGAGCGAGGTCGAGCGTGGCGATCTTCGCGGGCTTGCCGTTCATGGCGGCTTTCGCGTACTTGCCGATCAGCACGCCGGCTTTGAAGTTGTCGGTGGCGAAGAGGGCGTCCGTGGCATCTTGCGGATCGGTCGGCGTGTCGAGCGCGACCACCATCACACCGGCGGCGCGCGCTTTCTTGATGCTCGGCACGATTGCCTTGGTGTCGCTCGGCGTGATCAGAATCGCTTTCGCGCCGGCCGTCATCATGTTTTCGATGGCGGTGACCTGGCTCGCGTTATCGCCGTCGAACTTGCCGGCGGCGGTGAGCAACTTGGCGCCGTCTTTCGATGCCGCTGCTTCAGCGCCCTGTTTCATCTTCACGAAGAACGGATTGGTGTCGGTCTTGGTGATGAGGCCGACGACAGGCTGATCAGCCGCCTGGCTCGCGCTCGCACACCACACGGCCGATGCCGCGACGCACATCGACACGATTTTCCTGGCGACAGGATGCCTGCGGGAATTCAGATTCATGGGACGCTCCTCCGGTTATTGGCAACGACGTTGTGAACTGCGGGCGATTGCACACGCGAACGCTGCGCGCTTGCTGCCTGTTTGCGATCTGGTTTCGAACCTGATGCGATTCCGAGGCTGTTCGAAATCGACCACTTAAATCACTTTGGTTGATTTAGTAGAGCAGGCGCGGGGACGCTAGTCAAGGAAACGATCGGAGAGGACGTCGACGCGCCGAAGCGGCCGACAGGGTGGCAGGCCTTACGTGACGGGGCTTCGCGGGGATGGTGCGATGCAAGGTCGAGCACCGGAACTTCGGGAAAGTCCTGGCTCGCTTGTAAGCGAATTGAAGTCTTAAGTGACCTTTCGCGACGGGATGGGCTGCCGCCGCGAAGGGTAATCAGTGGTGGCTGAGCGTAACGCCATGTACGCAATGTCCGTCCCTTTCAGCCGGATCACATTCTGATGACATCCATCACGGTCTTCTTGTTGTCCTTGAATTGGTAGATCGTGATCGCAGCGTCCCGCAGGTCGCCGTGCGGGTCAAACGCAATGTGTCCGATCACGCCGTCATAGCTGGTGGCAGGCATCGCTGCGAGAATTTTCGATCGGTCGGTCGAGTTCGCCCGCTTCATTGCGTCATAGATAACGTAGACGGCGTCATACGTGAACGGAGCGTAGGCGTCGATGGGGGTTCTGAAGCGCGCCACGTATCGCTTGTCGAAGTCTTGACCCTTTGGCATTTTTGACAAGGCAAGTCCGGCTTCTGAACACGTCACGTTGCTAATTGCGCTGCCGGCAAGTTGCGTCATGTTATCCGTGCAGGCACCGTCGCCTCCCAGCACCTTTGCGGTGATGCCGAGGTTAGCTGCCTGTTTCGCCAGCGGGCCAGCCGTTGCGTCCGAGCCGCCATACATGATTGCGTCGGGTTTCAGACCTTTTATTTTCGTCAGAATCGCCCGGAAGTCGACGGCTTTATCGGTTGTCGCTTCGTGGGTCACGATAACGGCGCCTCGTGCTGTTGCCGCTTTTTCAAATTCTTGCGCGAGACCCTGGCCGTATGCGGTTGAGTCGTCCACGATTGCAATTCTCTTCGCGTGCATTGAGTCGATTGCGTAGCGAGCCAGTGCCGGACCTTGCAGCGCGTCGGTCGCGACCACGCGGAAGGTCGTTTTGAAGCCCTGCAGCGTATAGGTGGGATTGGTCGAACCTTGCGAGATCTGCACCAGACTGGCCTCGCTGTAGATCTTCGATGCCGGGATCGAAACCCCAGAGTTGATATCGCCGACTACGGCTACCACACCATCGTCAACGAGCTTCTGGGCAACTTGAGTCCCTGTGCGTGGGTCGGCAGCGTCGTCCTGAGCGTCGAGTTGCAGACGGACCGCCTTGCCGTCGATCACCGGATGCTGGCTGTTGATCTCGTCGATTGCGAGCCGCGCCGCATTTTCGCTGTCCTTGCCCATATGCGCGAGCTGCCCTGTCAAGGGCGCGGCATGACCAATCAGGATCACGGCCGGCTCCGCGGCGAAGCTCGCGCTGCCTGCGCTCAGCAGCAGCGCAGCGGCGGTCGTTTGCAGCGTCCGGTTCAATTTACTGTACGAAGGTGACATGGGCGGCTCCTTGGTTTTCGGTTCAATGAGTATTCGAACGCCAAATTCTTCCGTCCAACGACTTATTTTATTGACCGGCAATAGATAAATCTGATTGCCCCAGGGCTTTCCCGATAGGCCGGCCCTTGCGCGTTGCGCCGTCACGGTCACAACAAAAAGTTGGTCCAGGTGGCCAGTTTTTGTTGTCACGGGCCTGATTTTGCGGCGCTAAACTCTGCCAACGCACTGAAGCTGTTCGTTTGCGCGGGCGCAATACGTGGAACCTGATTGTGCGTCCGTTGACCATACAAGGTGTCTGATGAATGTCCGTTTTCTAGAAACGTTTGTATGGCTTGCAAAGCTGCGCAATTTCCGCCTGACAGCGGAGCGCTTGCACGCGACACAGGCCGCAATTTCCAGTCGGATATCTGCGCTCGAGCAGGAATTCGGCGTGCGTCTATTCGATCGGGGGCCACGCGACGTCAAGCTGACCCAGGAAGGGACCAAAGCGCTGGCCTTCGCTGAGCAGATTCTGAAACTCACGAACGACATGCTCGCAAGCGTAAGCGATCGCTCGCATGTGAGCGGGTTGTTGCGGGTCGGCGTGATGGAGTCCGTCGTGCATACGTGGCTTCCCGAGTTGCTGCGGCGAGTGCGGGACGAATATCCGAACCTGACGATCGAGCTGACCTGCGACACCTCGACGAATCTGTCCGTGCAACTGGTTAACGGCAACGTGGACATCGCTTTTTTGAGCACGGTGGTCGCAGGTGCCGACGCGGAAAATGTTTCGCTCGGTGCATTGCCGATGCGATGGGTGGCGAGTCCGTCGCTGAATCTGTCGGCTGAAGCACTATCGGAAGCTGAACTGGCGAGCTTTCCGATAGTGAGCTTTGCCCGTCATTCGTCGCCGCATGTTTTTGTAGCCGGCCTGTTTGCAGCGGCCGGCGAACCTCGCGTGCAAATCAACTGCGTGTCTTCGGTCGCGGCGATTATCAGGCTCGTACTCGACGGTTTCGGTATTGCGGTTCTGCCGACAGCTTTCGTGACCCGCGAGCTGGAGTCCGGTCATCTGCAACTGCTGAAAGTGACGCATCGAGTCCCGGAACTCCCGCTTTTCGCATCCTTCCGGCGCAGTCCGGACAGTTTGCTGTGCGAGTCGATCACGCATCTGGCGCTAAAGGTCATGCGAGAGTTCAGCCTGGAGAACGGTCCGGATATCGCGCTCTTTCCAGACACCGACGAAGCGCTGCCGCCTCATTGAGTGGCACCCCGTGATGTTTTTCTTCGATTATCAAAGGCCTGAACCGAGATGCCGACTGCCACGCCTCTGACCATTCAACCGCTTACTGCCGGCGCTTTCGAACCCTATGGATGGATGTTAGGCAAGCCGTTTCCGGCCGACAGCGCGGCGCCTTCGTTCGCAAGCCCGTCTTCCGATTTCTGGCGTGAGCATCTGTTCGATGCCGGACTGTCCGGAGATCCTGAGATTCTGTGGGTCAGATACCGCGATTGCGAAGCTGAGGTGATGAAGCTCGAAGCGCATTGCCTCACTGAGCAGGCCGTGGTGCCGTTAACCGGACCTCTCGTTCAGATTGTCGCGACGAGCACACCGGACGGGCACCCTAACTTTGAATCATTGGCAGCTTTCAAGGTGCCCGTCGGGGAGGGGATCTGCATGCGGCCGCGCTGCTGGCACGCCACGCGTGCCTTGCAGGACGAAGTGACGTGCCTCATGCTTACGCGCCGCTCGACGACGTTCGACCTTGCAGTCCATCTGCTCACGGGCGCTCCCGCTGGCGAAAGCGCGATTCGGCAGATTCCGCCGTACCAGCTTGTCGGCGCGCCGGGCCTCATATAGGCGTCGACGCTTCAGTGAAGGTGCCGAGGTTCAGCAATCCGGTTTGGAATCCGGTGCGATTCCAGCGCGGTTCGTGCCTGAAGGGACTTACCGGAAGGAACTCACCCGCGCGGCGTGAGCCTTTGACGCTTCGTTTCGAGTTGCGTAACGATACGCTGCAAGGTTCGCTCGGCCAGTCCCGGCGTCTGTACGAACTTGCAGCCGATCACTAAGCGCAGGTCGCCCTTCGGCGTAGTCAATTGCCGTGGCGCGACAATTTCCAGATCAAGCCGCAGCGTGCCGAAGCTGCCGAGTTGCAGCGTGACGTCGCGCAATACGGTGCCGCTTTCCAGCGCGCCGAAACGCGCATCGGCGGTTTTCAACGCCACGCCGCCCAATGACAGATCTTGCAGTTCCAGCCGGAACGAACCGCCGTCCACATACGGCCCGCTAGCGATGTACGGATCCAGCACGGGCGTTTGCACGCGGAAGAATTCGCGGCGCTGAACGTAGTACAGGAGCGAAGGGAAGGCTGCCTCGAAAGCCGGGCGTCCTTCGAACATGATCGGGTCTGCGTTGAGCGTCGTGAACTCTGTGCGAATGCCACCTGGCAAACTGCGAAAGATCAACTGGCGCGCAGACGGAAGCGCGGAATTGTCCAACTGCGTACTGCCGGCATCGAAGATAAAGCGGGCATTGCGCGAATCGACATCGAGTACCTGCGTAACGATCTGGCGGCCGTTGAATTCCACCGTCACGAAGTCCTTTCCGGCCATCAGCTTGCGCAGGCAAACTGCGATTTGCAAGGGATGGCGCTGCGCGAAGGTCGAGTCTGCGTCGGTGGTCTGTTCGGCGAGATCGGCGTCCAGCAGAAGATCGGCAGTCATTTGAGTATCCATGCTTGTTATGGCCCTGGCCTGGCCGGTTGGGGGAGCGCAGGCGGCATGTGAGTCATGCCGGCGCTCGGCCTTTTCCTGCTTTATTGCAGGGACCGTGCCAACTGCATGGATGGACTGATTGAAACGGTGTTTTTGCCGCGGAACCGCTTGATACGGGCGTTTGCGGACGGTGGCTCGGGAGGTGGGTGGCCGTAGGTAGGGTTCGCTACGTAACGTCCTCGATGCTGTTACGGCCACGTTACCTCGGGCGCGGCACCCCCGTCGATGCGCGCACAACCAGTTTCGGCGCGGAGGAAATCCGCATCGGCACGCTTGCCGCGACCTGGCGACCCGCTTGTCCATACGACGATTCGATCAACTCGCGCAGCAGCGATACCGCCAGGTCGGCGACTTCGACAGTCGGCACGGCGATTGTGGTCAACGCGGGCCGCGATTCGCGTGCCAGTTGAATATCGGTAATGCCGATCACGGACAGATCCCCCGGCACGTTCAGGCCAAGATCGGCGGCGGCGTGCATCGCGCCGAGCGCCGGCAGATCGTTGGTCGCGAAGATCGCGGTAAGTTTAGGATCGGCTTCCAGCAGCGCCCGCGCCGCGGCGTAGCCGCCTTGTATCGTATCGGGCGCATGCTTGACCCGTCCTTTCGGCGCGCCGGCCGCATGCAGCGCATCGACAAAACCTTCGTAACGGGCTGCGTGAATACCCGAAGCCTTGCTGCCGACAATCGCGCCGATCCGCCGATGCCCGAGCGCCAGCAGATGCGCGCCGGCCAGTTCGCCTGCCAGACGAAAATCGACCGCTACACATGGCAGCCCCGGCGGTTCATTCGGCCGTTCCCACATGCACAGCACTACGGGCGTGCCGCGCGATTCGGTCGTATGAAGGTCTGCAAAGTCCAGGTTCGCATTGGTGACGAGCACGCCTTCGGAAAGCGTCCCCGCGATCTGGTCGAGATAGGCCCGCCCGGTCAGCGGATCTTCGTTCGTATTGCAGATGATCACGAAGTGGCCGCTGCTGCGCGCCGCGTGTTCGACCGCGAGCGCGAACTCCGGATAAAACGGATTGGCAATGCTCGACACCATCAACGCCAGCGTCGGCGCGCGGCCCTCAGCGAGCGCGCGGGCGGCGAGATGCGGGCGGTAGCCGAGCGCGTCGACGGCGTCCAGCACGCGCTGCCGGGTGCTCGCGCCGACCCGGCCGCGATTGCGCAGCACGTTCGACACCGTGGCGGGGGTGACGCCGGCGTGACGCGCGACTTCGCTAAGGGTTGTCATAATGCGTATTCAATATTTGGGATGGGTGTCCGACATTTGCATCAAAGCCCAAGGCGCGGCACCATTTGCCGCACAGACAAAACGATATCGGAGACAGGTAAGGCCCCAGCGATCGGTAGCGATCGATTTTTTTCGGCCCTGCTGATTAAGCGCTTAATCTCCGACGTCGAGCCGATTAAATCACGGAGTCGATGCGATGGCGAGCATTTCGTTGAGAGGCGTGCAGAAGGCGTATGGCGACGGCGCGCTGGTGATCCGCGATGTCGATCTGGAGATCGGCGAGAACGAGTTCTGCGTGTTTCTCGGTCCGTCCGGCTGTGGCAAATCCACCTTGCTGCGGATGATCGCCGGCCTCGAAGACGTGACCGACGGCGACCTGTCGATTGCCGGCCGCCTCGTCAACGACGTCCCTTCGGCGCAGCGTGGTGTGGCGATGGTGTTCCAGAGCTACGCGCTGTTTCCGCATATGACCGTGTTTGAGAACATGGCCTTCGGCCTCAAGCTGGCCAAAACCCCCAAGGACGAAATCGACCGCAAGGTGCGGGAAGCCGCGCGCATCCTGCAACTCGAGGCGCTGCTCGAGCGCCGGCCAAAAGCACTGTCCGGCGGTCAGCGGCAACGTGTGGCGATTGGCCGGGCCATCGTGCGTGAACCGGGTGTGTTTCTGTTCGACGAGCCGCTCTCCAATCTCGACGCGACGCTGCGCGGCCAGACCCGCATCGAAATCGCGCGGCTGCATAAGCAGTTCGCCAAAGCCAGCGTGGTGTACGTCACGCACGACCAGATCGAAGCGATGACGCTCGCCGACAAGATCGTGCTGCTGCATGCGGGTAAGGACACTGAGCGCTACGGCAGCATCGCGCAGATCGGCGCGCCGCTCGAGTTGTACCACCGTCCGAAGAGCCGCTTCGTCGCCGGTTTCATCGGTTCGCCGCGCATGAACTTTTTGCCGGGGCGGGTGGCGTCGGTTGATCCGCAGGGCGTGATCGTCACGCTCGACGATACGTCCGAGAACGTGCGCGTGCCAGTCAGCGGTGATGGACTCCAGGCGGCGCAACCCGTCACGCTCGGCGTGCGCCCTGAACACCTCGAATTCATCGACGCGGCAGCTTCTGAAAATCCGCAGGACGCCGTTCTGATCCGCACCGTGTCTCTCGTCGAACAGCTCGGCGAGCACAGCTACGTCCACCTCGATCAGCCGGGCGGCGCCACGTTGATCGCCAAGGCGCCCGGCGACACACGCCTCGCGCCGGGCGACCGCGCGAGCTTGCGTGTGCCCAACCGCGCCTGCCATTTGTTTACCGAAGACGGCTTTGCCGCCGCTTTGCTCGAATCCGTCGAACACTACGCATAGAGGACATTCGGATGCGCCTTGGAGTCTGTTATTACCCGGAACACTGGCCGGAGTCGATGTGGGAAGGCGACGCTCGCCGGATGAAAGCGCTTGGCATCGAGCAGGTGCGTATCGCCGAATTTGCGTGGAGCCGGATGGAGCCAACGCTTGGCGAGTACGACTGGGGCTGGCTCGATCGCGCGGTCGATGTACTCGGCGCGGCCGGTCTGCAGGTCGTCATGTGCACGCCCACCGCGACGCCGCCCAAGTGGCTGATCGACCGTCATCCGGACATTTTGCCGATCGGCGCGGATGGCCGTCCGCGCGCCTTCGGCTCACGCCGACATTACGATTTTTCTTCACCTTCGTATTTCACGGCATCGCAGCGAATCTGCACGGCGGTCGCCGAGCGCTACGGCAAGCATCCGGCCGTTGCCTACTGGCAGACCGATAACGAATTCGGCTGTCATCACACGGTGGTCAGCTATTCGCCGGCTGCAGTGGGGCGCTTTCGCGAGTGGCTCAAGGCGCGCTATCAAACCATCGATGCGCTGAACCGTGCTTGGGGCACGGTGTTCTGGAGCATGGAGTACCGCAGCTTCGACGAGATCGACGCGCCGGTGGCGACTGTGACCGAAGCGCATCCGTCGCACCGGCTCGATTACCGGCGCTTCGCCTCCGACGAAGTGGCGCGCTATAACCGCATGCAGGTCGAGATCATTCGCGCGCATTCGCCGGGGCGGCCGGTCGCGCACAACTTTATGCAGCTCTTTACCGAGTTCGATCACTACAAGGTGGCGGCCGATCTCGACATTGCCGCATGGGACAGCTATCCGCTCGGCGCGCTCGAAGAGCAGTGGTTTGCGCCGGACGTGAAAGCGCGCTGGTTGCGCAGCGGGCATCCCGACTTCGCGTCGTTCAATCATGACGTGTACCGCGGCATGTCGAAGCTGCCGTTCTGGGTGATGGAGCAGCAGCCCGGTCCTGTGAACTGGGCACAGTGGAACCCGGCGCCGCTGCCCGGCATGGTGCGGCTATGGAGTTGGGAGGCGTTCGCGCACGGCGCGGGTTGCGTGTCGTATTTCCGTTGGCGCCAGGCGCCGTTCGCGCAGGAGCAGATGCACGCTGGTTTGAATACGCCCGATAACCGGCTCGATGTGGGCGGCAACGAAGCGGCGCAGGTTGCCGACGAGATTCGCGCGGTGCTCGCCGCGAACGCCGACGCCAACGCTGCGATCCGCTCGAAGGTTGCGCTCGTCTACGACTACGAAGCGAAGTGGCTCTTCGAGATTCATCCGCAGGGCGCGGACTTTCACTATCCGCGCTTCGCGTTCGAGTATTATTCGGCGCTGCGCTCGCTTGGACTGGATGTCGATATCGTGCCGGTCGATGCAGCCCTCGACGGCTATCGTTTGATCGTCGTGCCGCCGCTGCCGGTTGTACCTGCGGATTTTGCCGCCCGGCTCGCGAGCTCGGGCGCGCAAGTCGTGCTGGGTCCCCGCACCGGTTCGAAGACGGCAGACGTGCAGATTCCGGCGAATCTGCCGCCGGGCGCGCTCGCTTCTGTATTGCCGCTGCGTGTGTGGCGAGTCGAATCGATGCGGCCGAATGTGACCGAAGCTGTGCTGCTCGTGGATAACCAGGAAGCGACCGCAGAGGACGGCGTTGCGCGCCACTGGCGCGATTTCATCGACAGCGACAGCGATACAGCGGATTCGCTCGACGTGCGTGCCCGTTTCGCTGACGGTCATCCTGCTTACGTAAAAAGCGGCGCGTTTCATTACCTTGCGAGCCTGTTTGACGATGCGCTTACCGCTCGCCTTCTGAAGCAGATCGCCGAAGAAGCGGGCGTCGAAACGATATCGCTCGGCGACACCGTCCGTTTCAGCCGCCGTGGCGCGCTGACCTACGTGTTGAACTACGGCGATCAGACGCACACGCTTGCCGATGTCGCCGACGACGCTTTCGTGATCGGCTCACGCGCCATCGAACCGCAGGGTGTGGCCGTCTATCGATCGGGCAACTGATCGATAGCGCTGAACGAAGGATTCCATGCAGTAACAACAACGACGCAAAATCAAGGCATAAAGGAGACAGCAACATGGCACTGAAACCTCGCAAGATTCTGCTGGCACTCGCGCTGGCTGCGGCCGCCGCGGGCGTGTCCGTCGTCAGCACGGCGCAGGCCGGCACGCTCGCGGTCAACATCGCGTTCAAGGGCGCGAGTCAACGGGCAGTCTGGCAGTCGATCATCGACGACTTCAAGAAAACGCATCCCGGTACCGACGTGAAAGTGTCGTTCGTCGATGAAGAAGCGTACAAAGTTCAGTTGCCCGGTTGGCTCTCCACCGTCGCGCCCGATATCGTCAACTGGCATGACGGCGAGCGCATGGCGTATTACGCGCAGCGCGGCCTCTTCGACGATCTGAGCGGCGACTGGGCGAAGAATGGCTGGAACGACATGTATGCGTCGACGAAGGAAGCGTCGTCGTATAAGGGCAAGCAGTACGCCGCCCCGACTGTGTATTACTCGTGGGGCATGTTCTATCGCAAGGACCTGTTCCAGAAGGTCGGCATTGCCGGTGAACCGAAAACGTGGGACCAGTTTCTCGACGACTGCAAGAAGCTGAAAGCAGCGGGCATTACGCCGATTGCCGTGGCTGGCCGTGACTCGTGGACGCTGGCCGGCTGGTTCGATTATCTCGATCTGCGCCTGAACGGCAACGCGTTCCATCAGAAACTGATGGCGGGCGATATCGCGTACACCGATCCGCGCGTGAAGAAGGTCTACACGACGTGGAAGCAACTGATCGACGCCGGCTATTTCATCGACAATTCGCTTTCCTACGATCTGGATGCGGTGCAGCCGTTCCTGTTCCAGGGCAAGGCCGCGATGATGCTGATGGGCACCTTCATCACGGGTGGTTTCCCGCCGAACGTCAAGCCGGAAATGGGCTACTTCCAGTTCCCGATCATCGACGCGAGCGTGCCGACCGCCGAAGACGGTCCAGTCGAATCGCTGCATATTCCGTCGAAGGCGAAGAACAAGGCGGATGCGCATGCCTTCCTGGCGTTCGTCCAGACGCCGGAAAATGGCGCGAAGCTGGCGACCGGTCTCGGCTCCTTGTCGGCGAACAGCAAATCGCCGGAACCTGAGGATCCGATTTCGAAGATTGGCTTCCAGATTCTCGCGAATACGAAGGGCGGCATTGCGCAGTTCTACGATCGCGACATGACGAAGGAAATGGCCGATGAAGGGATGAAGGGGATGCAGCAATTCATCTCCGATCCGTCGAAGCTCGACGACGTGCTCGTGCAACTCGAGCAGACGCGTAAGCGGATCTATAAGAAGTGAGCGGTGGTGGCCCGGGCTTGGGCCTTGGTCTGGGCCGCTAATCGCTGAATCAGATTGGCAACTATGTTGCATGGGACCAGGGTACGTGCTTTGCACCAACTCTGGTCGACAGCTTTGCATGGGACCAGAGTAACGCGCTAAAGCGCGAACTCTGGTCGACAGGAGAATGATCGTGTCGCATTCCGTCACCCGTCACACTGTCGGCGGCCCTGCCGAACCGGGCGGTCCTGGCTTGCCCGCACCGGGCGTACCGGCTTCGGGCGGTGCATTGCGCGGCGGGCCGCCTGGCGCGGCACGCCGGCGCCGTCCGTCGCCGACCGCGCGCCGGCAGCGGCGAGCCGCTTTCCTATTTCTCGCGCCGGCCTGCGTGATGGTGGCGATCTACGTCGTGTGGCCGATCATCTCGACCGTGCGCCTGAGTTTTTTCAACTGGGATGGGATGACCGACCCATCTTTCGTCGGCCTCGCAAACTATATCGAGTTGTTCCATACGCCGACGTTCTACACGGCGCTGAAGAATAATCTCATCTGGCTGCTGCTGTTCCTGCTTGCGCCGCCGATGGGGCTCGCCGTCGCGCTCTATCTGAACCAGGCCGTGGCCGGCATCCGCATTGTCAAATCGCTGTTCTTCGCGCCGTTCGTGTTGTCGGGCGTGGTGGTTGGCTTGATCTTTTCGTGGTTCTACGACCCGACCTTCGGCTTGCTCGCGGTGATTCTCGGTCACGGCGTGCCGGTACTCGGCGACCCTCGTTACGCGACCCTCGGGATCGTGTTCGCCGCGCTGTGGCCGCAAACAGCGTATTGCATGATTCTTTACCTGACCGGCCTGACGTCGCTGAACGCCGAGCAGATCGAGGCAGCGCGAATGGAGGGCGCACGCGGCTGGTCGATGCTGTGGCACGTGATCCTGCCGCAATTGCGGCCGACCACGTTCATGGCGATCGTCGTCACGGTGATCGGCGCGTTGCGCAGCTTCGATCTGATTTCGGTGATGACCAGCGGCGGACCGTTCGAAAGCTCGACGGTGCTCGCGTACTACATGTACGACCAGGCAATCAAGTACTACCGCATTGGGTATTCCGCGGCGGTGGCAGTCGTGCTGTTCGCCATCATGCTGGTGTACATCGTCTATCACCTGCGCCGCATGCTGCGCACCGAGCAATAAGGAGCCGATCATGTTTCCGATCCCAATCGACAAATGGAAGCCGGTGACGCGCCGCGCGTACAAACTGACGTTGCCGCTCGCGCTGCTGATCTGGTTGCTGCCGATGATCGCCGTGCTCGTGACCTCGGTGCGCTCGACGGAAGAACTGAGCGAAGGCAACTATTGGGGTTGGCCCAAGCACTTCGCGATGTTCGATAACTATCGCGAGGCGTTGACGACCTCGCCGATGCTGCATTACTTCTGGAACAGCGTGCTGATTACGGTGCCCGCTGTGGTGGGCTCGATTGCGCTTGCGGCAATGGCGGGATTCGCGCTGGCTATTTATCGGTTTCGCGGGAATTCGACGTTGTTTGCAACGTTTGTCGCGGGCAATTTCGTGCCGGTGCAGGTGTTGATGATCCCGGTGCGGGATCTGTCGTTGCAACTTGGTTTGTTCAATACCGTGAGCGCGCTGATTCTGTTCCATGTGTCGTTTCAGACCGGATTTTGCGCGCTGTTTCTGCGGAATTTCATCAAGCAGTTGCCGTTTGAGCTGGTCGAGGCGGCGCGGATCGAAGGCGCCAATGAGTGGACCGTGTTCTTCAAAATCGTATTGCCGTTGATCCGTCCCGCGCTGGCGGCATTGGCGATTCTCGTGTTCACGTTCGTGTGGAATGACTATTTCTGGGCGCTGTGTCTGACGCAAGGTGACGACGCGGCGCCGATTACCGTAGGCGTCGCGGCGTTGAAAGGGCAGTGGACCACGGCGTGGAATCTGGTTTCGGCGGGGTCGATTCTTGCCGCGTTGCCTTCGGTCGCGATGTTCTTTGCGATGCAGAAGCATTTTGTGGCGGGATTGACGTTTGGGGCGACGAAGGGGTGAGGGCGCGTTAGAAAAAACGCGCCCATCAGGATCCGGGTTAGAACGTATGCCGGATCGCCGCGCGGACAACAATCTGACTCGATGACGACGACAGGTCCTGTGCACCGGGCACGTATGCCTGATCCAGCGCCGATCCGGTCGCGTCGCCGGTGATCTTCTGAAACGCGCCCTGGAGGTAGATATCGGTGCGCTTTGACAGGTTGTAGTCCGCCATCAAGCCGACTGTATGAATCTTCGGTCGCACACTACCTTTCGTTGCATCGTAGTTCTCCAGCGTGTAGACGTATTGTGCTCCCACTAAGAACGCCGGCGTGAACTGATATTTTCCGTTCAGTTCGAAATTCTGATACTTCAAGCTGGTCAACGTGCCGCCTGCCAGTGCCCCGCTAGTCGGTTCGATGCTTTCCTGTGTGCTGAGGTAGGCGACATTCGTGGCTGGATTGCTGATGTTCGTGTTGGTATAGACGAAACCAAGCGTCGCCGGGCCCAATGTGTAGTTGATCCCTGCGCCAAAGACGCGCAAACGCTCCGATTGAAAGTTCGCGTCTGCGGCGACGGTCGAACTCGAACCGGCAATCGCGCCACCGGATGTCGATCCAGGATTGTCTGCATTCAAATAAGCGGCGGCGATCAACAGCCCGCCGTAGGTGTACTGCGCGCCAACACTCAATTGCCGGTTGTTGGCGAAGCCAGTACCGCTGCTGAAACTATACGTGCCGCCAAACTGGAGGCCGGCAACATCCGGGCTCGCATACTTGACCGTGTTGTTCACGCGGAACGTGTTATCTGTGTTGTCGTTGTCGAACGGGTGGGATAGCAGATAGCCTCCCCAATTGCCGTTGGCTGTCGTCAGCGCAAGATAGTCGACCACCGAATCGTATTGGCGGCCAAGGGTAACTGCCCCGTACCGTTCGCTCTCGATACCGACATATGCCTGGCGTCCAAACCCCAGGCCACCTTGCGCGAGCTTGCCGTTGTTGACGTTGAAGCCGCTTTCGATCTGAAAAAGCGTTTTGAACCCGCCACCCAGATCTTCGGCACCTTTCAGTCCCCAGCGACTACCTTGTGCGTAGCCGCTTGCCATTTCGTACACGTGGCTTGCGCCAACGTTATTCGTGAAGTCGAGCCCCTCATCGATGACGCCATACAGCGTTACACTACTCTGCGCAAATGCCGACGTTGCAAATGCGGACGTTATCGCAATACAAATAATTGTTTTGTTCAATTCGTCATCCTTAACGTATATTTCTTTTCTGCTCGATTGTCGTTGGCCAAATCAACGATTTGCCGGAATGGCAAATAGAGCGGCAAAGCGCCGTCAACCACTTCTTGGTTTCAGATACGCCAAAAGGCGTCGCTCCAGTTGACGAAACATCCAGACCAGGGCGAAAGCGATCATTGCGTACAAAAGTGCTGCAATTCCAAATGCCTCGAACGACGCGTACGTTGCCGAATTGACATCACGAGTCACTTTCAGAATGTCTGGAATCGTCGCGGTGAACGCGAGTGTGGTGGAATGCAGCATCAGAATCGCTTCGTTGCCGTACATGGGTAACGCGCGCCGCAGCGCCGAAGGCAGAATGATTCGCCGGTAGACGGTAAATCTGGACATGCCGACTGCGATCGCTGCTTCGATTTCTCCATAGGCCGTCGCCTTGATCGATCCCGCAAAGATTTCCGTTGCGTAGGCGCACTCGTTCAGCGCGAATGCCAGCAGTGTGCAGTTCATCGCATCACGAAAGAATGCGTCGAGCAGCGCATGCGAATGCACGACATGCAAGCTGTACAGTCCCGTATAGCAGATCAGCAACTGGACGTAGAGTGGTGTTCCACGAAACACGTAGGTGAACAGCCAGACCGGTGTCGACAGGAACCGGTTGCGCGATGCGCGGGCCACCGCGAGCGGCAACGCCGACATAAATCCCAGTCCGAGCGATGCCACCAGAAGCCACAACGTGACCGCGAGCCCGGTGAACTGAAAGCCATCGGTGTACAGGTAGTTTTGCCAGTACTGCCGGACAATATCGATCATGTCGCCACGCGCCTCACACCCGCGGAATACCGTACTTCGAGCCGCCACAACACCACATTGGATAGCGTTGTTATTGCCAGATAGATCGCACCGGCCACGATCGTGAACAGAAAGAAGTTCTGTGTCGACTTGCCGGCATCCTGCGAGGCCTTGACGACATCTGACAGTCCGATGATCGACACCAGTGCGGTCGCCTTGACGATAACCTGCCAGTTGTTGCCGATACCCGGCAACGCAAGTCGCATCATTTGCGGAAACATGATCCGAGTGAACACCTGCCAGTTGGACATGCCGAACGCCATGCCCGCTTCCAGTTGTCCCCTCGGCACGCCCATGAATGCGCCGCGGAATGTCTCGGTGAAATACGCACCGTAGATGAAACCGATTGTGACGACACCGGCCGAGAACGGATCGATATCCCTCTGGTTGAAACCAAACGCGTCCGTGATGTGGTTCAACACGATCTGGATGCTATAGAAAAGCAGCAGCATCAGCACGAGATCCGGCACCGCCCTGATCAAGGTCGTGTATGCGACACCGAGCCGCACGACGTAACGGCGGCTGGACAGCCTGGCCGCCGCACCGCAGAGTCCCAGCGCGAACGAAACAAGTAGCGACAGCAGCGCAAGCTTGATCGTTTCGCAGGTGCCGGCCACGAGAGCCGGCCCGAAGCCTCCGAGTATCATTTTGTCTCCTGTAGTGGCTGGCTCAGACCGGCTCACTTTGCGCCGTAGATATCGAAGTCGAAGTACTTCCGGTTGATTCGTGCGTAGGTCCCGTTTGCCAGCACGGCAGCTAGTGCCTGATTGAATGCGTCACGCAGCGCGACGTCCTCCTTGCGAAGGCCAAGACCGTCGCCTAGACCGAAATACTTTGGATCGTCCAACGCCGGGCCGGCAAACTTATAGTCCTTGCCCTCCGGTTTCTTGAGAAAACCGTCGTTCGCTTCGATCGATGCCTGAAATGCCGCATCGAGCCGTCCCGAGATCAGGTCCGTGTAAACCTGATCCTGGTTCTGGTAGGCGACGATCTGCACGCCAGCCGGTTGCCACTCCGCTTTGGCGTAATCCTCCTGGCTCGAACCCTGTTCGACGCCGACACGCTTCCCCTTTAGCGAAGCGGCGGTCGGCAGTAGATCGGAGGTGCGCTTGACGACCAGTCGTGCCGGCGCGTTGGAGATCTTGTTCGTGAACGCGATCTGCTGCATGCGCTTGGGTGTGATGGTCATCGAAGAGGAGATCGCATCGAACTTTCTCGCCAGCAATCCGGGGATCATTCCGTCGAAGCTGGTTTCGACCCATACGCAGCGGGCGTGAAGTTCGGCACAGAGCGCATTTGCGATATCCACGCCAAAGCCGGTCAGCTTTCCGTCCGGCGTCTTGAACTCCAGTGGCGGGTAGGTTGGGTCCACCGCCAGCCTGATTTCCTTGCCGGACCAATCGGCGGCACTGGCGCTGCCTGACAGCGCCATCAAAGCAAATGAGATCGCTGCAAGTGTCTTCTTCACGTGTGTTTCTCCTCAACGTCGTTGTTGTACTGCTTATGTTCCATGCGAACAGGTTTTGCCAGAAAGCGTTCGGTCAGCTTGACCCAATAGGTGGCGCCCACTGCCAGGCAGCCGTCGTTGAAGTCATAGCCGGAGTGATGTAGCGCGCAACTGCGTTCGCCGTCTCCATTGCCGATCACGAGGTAGCTGCCGGGGCATTTTTCAAGCATGCATGCGAAGTCTTCGCTGGCTGTGAAGGGTTCGAGGTCGTCGATGATGGACTGGGTGCCGAACCAGTCCGCCGCCACCTGGCGCGCGAAGTCCGTTTCCCTGGCGTGATTGATCAGCACTGGATGACAACGGAAGTAGTCGATTTCCGCATGCGCGCCGAAACTTGCCGCCTGCCCGTGCACGAGTTCGTGAATCCGGCGTTCGAGCAGGTCGCGCACGTCCGGCGCAAGCGCCCGGACGGTCAGCAGCATCTGCGCCGATGACGGGATCACATTCGACGCGACGCCCGCATGAATCGAACCGACGCTGATGATGGCCAGATCGCGCGGGCTTACGTTACGGGACACGATACTTTGCAGCGCCGTCACGATCGAAGCGCATACGACGATCGGATCGATAGCCTTGTCGGGCACGGCGCCGTGTCCTCCACGACCCACCACGCGCACGGTGACGGTGTCGGCAGAAGCCATGAATGCGCCGCTGAAGAAGCCCAGATGCCCTGCCGCATAGCCGGGGACGTTGTGGAGCGCGAATACGGCGTCGCACGGAAAGCGTTCGAAGAGGCCGTCTTCCATCATTTTTTGCGCGCCGCCGAGACCTTCTTCTGCAGGCTGGAAAATCAGGTTGAGCGTGCCTGAGAAGGCGCGTGTTTCGGCGAGGTACTTTGCTGCAGCCAACAACGTGGCTGTATGCCCATCGTGGCCACATGCGTGCATGACGCCGTCGTTCCGGCTGGCATAGGGCAAGCCCGTCGTCTCGCTGATCGGAAGTGCGTCCATATCGGCGCGCAGTCCGAGGGACGGCCCGTGTCCGATCTTTAACGTGCCCACTACGCCGGTTTTACCTACGGCACGCGTGACCTGATAGCCCCACTTGCTTAGGCATTCGGCGACCAGCTCGCTGGTTGCGACCTCCTGCAGACCGAGTTCCGGATTGGCATGAATACGGTGACGCAAGCCGATCATTTCCTCTTGAATGGCTGCGATGCCGGGCAAAACGAAGTCTTGAACCATCGATGAAGTCCTTTGAAGAGCGGGCAGCCCCGGCTGTCACAGCCTAGCTGTTCGGGCTTCGGGCGTTGCAACTGTCTGCACTGGTCGGAATGCTATTTAGCTAAATTTCGGGGGTGAAGCCGCAGTTTTGTTATGCTGACAACCATTTGTTGTCGGGGTGGTTTCGTGAAGATTCATCAATTGCAGGCGTTAGTCGCCAGTGCCGAAGCGGGCAGCATCAGGGCGGCGGCGCGGTCGTTGGGGATTTCTCAGGCCGCTGTCACGCGTTCGCTGCGCGAACTCGAAGCCACTGAGCAATTGCCGCTGCTGATACGCGCGCCTGAAGGAATCAGCTTTACCGAATATGGCAAGGCGCTGCTGACGCACGCGCGACTGGTCCTTAATCAGTTGGAGCACGCGCAGAACGACCTGGCAAGATTGCGCGGCCGGGCGGAGGGACGGCTGAGTGTTGGCGTGACGCCGTGGATCACGTTGACGTTTCTGGCCGAGACGGTATTGCTGTTTCGCAAGCGAATGCCCGATATTCAGCTGGAACTGTTCGAAAGCCTGATGGCTGTTGCGCAACCGCTTCTGCGCGCCGGCGATATGGACTTCGTAATCGGGCAGTTGCATCCGTCTAATGCCAGCCAGGAGTTTTCCTGCGAACCGGTGTTGAATTACGAGACGGCCGTGATGGTTCGCCGAGGACATCCGCGTCAGCACTGCCGTTCGATTCACGATTTACTCGATCAGGACTGGGCACTGAATTTCGCGCCTGACGGCCAGGACGCGCTAATCGACTACCTGTTCACGCGCCACGGTGCGCAGATCGAAGCGAACCGCATTGTGCGGGCTCATTCGTTAGGAACACTTCAGATGCTGGTTGAACGTGCCGATATGTGCACGTGGTGTCCAACCGTTCTTCAGACAACGCCATTGTTTCAAGGCCAACTGATGGCTCTAGCGCTGAAAGAACAATTCGATACGCGACAACTGAGCATTGTCACGCGCCGCAATAGCACGCTCGGCGGCGCGGCTCGTTGCTTTATCGACTGTCTCCTGCAAGTGATCCGCAAGCACGCACGGTCGGCGAAGAAAGAAGACCTTGTGTTGTTTGAGACGTTGACCCTGCTCGTTTGAGCATCAAGGAACTGCACTCGTGATGCGATCATTACCAGCCTTGGCGAACAACTTTCAGCGCCCTAATTTACGTTGAAATGCACACGGATATCCTGCCGGCTTTCGACTGGATGTCCAGCCTGCATCGCCGGAAAGAACCGCCATCTACGGAGCGCTTCGAGCAGGATCTGATTGAGGCGCGGGTTGGCGGTCGGCTTGACGAGTTCGACATCGACTGAGCCGTCAACGTGAATGGCGAAGCGAGCCGTGGCGACGGTTTGATATGCCTGGTCACGTAAATCGTCGGGGAGCTCCGGCAACGGTTGAGCAATGGCGTGCGCGGTTGCTTCGGCGGACGATGTGGCCGATGGCGTGGCGTTTGCTTTTTCCTCGGCAGAAGGGCCCGCAGCACGCGCTGGCGGTTCGTTCGCCACTTTCGGCTCTTCCGCCGCGGGCGTCGACTGAGCCGGCGCAACGCTGTGCACCGAGCGCACGTCCGGCTTCGATGGCGCAGGCGTCGTCGTGCGTGCTTGTGCTGACACGTGAGAGTGCGGATCTGCAGCTTGTCTTGGCTTCGCCGGTGCGATCGGAGCGGGCATAGCATGAGTAGCCGGAGCCGCAGAAGGATTCGCAACCGGAACATTCGGAGGATCGAGTTCCACCACCCGCATCTCGAGTGGCTTATCAGGCGCATGCACAGACGGGGTTGTACCCAACCATCGCCCCAACTGAAACAGGAACCCGATCCACACGACTAGCGCGACCAGCACCGCTAGCGCGATCCGTATCCGCGGAGAATCGTCCATAGAGGCCGCGAGGCGCATCCTGCTACTCACGACGCACGGCGATCAAAAACCGCTCAGCACCCGCGCGGCGCGCGGCCAGCATCGCCTGAACGACCACGCCGTGGCCTGCCGCGTCGTCAGCGGCGATCACAACATTGCCGTCCGCTTGCAGCAGGCGTTTTACCGCCGGCTCGACCTGATCGAGATGGACGGACTGATGATTCACGAATACCTCATTGCTGCTGTCCACTGAAATAGTCAGGGGTTCATGGGCCGCCATCTTTTGCGCGCTGCCGGCAGGGAGGTTGACCTTGAGCGCGTCGAGCCGCTGCATCGCGAGCGATGCGAGCATGAAGGTCGCCAGAAGAAAGAACATCACATCGATCATCGGAATGATTTCGATGCGACCGCGCTTCGCCGCGCGCGAGCGCTTGAACTTCACGGCTGTGCTCCCGCGGACGTATCGGCAACGGCAAGACGGATTTCGCTGAGCCGCGCATTCGCGAACGACTCGAGTTCATCCATGAGTCGTTCGAGCCGGCGGGAAAAATAGTTGAACGCAAAAAGCGCGAACAAGGCGACGACGAGGCCAATCGCGGTTGCCACCAGAGACTGGGCCACGCCGCCGGTCACGCCACCCGGATCGACGAGGCCATCGCCGCCGAACAACTGGAACGAATGCATCATGCCGACGATGGTGCCCAACAGACCCAGCAAAGGCGCCGCCGTCACGATGGTCTCCAGCACCCAGAAACCTTTGCTCATGTCGCGTTCGATTTGCGCGGCAACCGATTGCGCCTTGGCCTCGCGTAGCCACAGCGGTACAGAAGGATCGGGCGCCCACGGCGCGCTCATGCGTCTGAATGCGTTCTGACTGGAGACATCCTTCAATCTGCCGGGCCAATCGAGGGCCGAGCCGTCCGCCGCAATGTCGTGTGTGCCACGCAGCGTGCCCGACAACCGGCCGAAACGCAGAAACACATAGGCCCGGTCGAGGGCAATGGCGGCTGCCAGAATGGCGAGTATCGTCAGCGGATAGATGACCCATCCGCCTATGCGCAATGCCGCTAGAACGCTTGTCCAATCTTGCATGCTTTACCTCTTCGTAGCTGGACAGAATCAGAAATGCTTGGTGACGCCGGCATAGACGGCGAAATGCGGACCGTACTGCGGTGCGCCGACGCCGATACCCGACCCGTCGCGCAACTCATAGACGCGGTTGAACGCGTTGATCACGACGAGGCGTGCATCGAATTTGCCGATGAGAGGCTGATTGAAGTGCTGTATCACCCCAAGATTGACTTGCGCATAGAGCGGCAGCCGATCCGTGTTCGCAAAGCCGCTGCGCAAACCGCTTCCTACGAGTCCGTCGAACGTGAAAGTCGTTCTGCCGAGATCGTAGGTCCCACCGAACGATGCAGTGATGCGTTGGTCGTGATCCAGATAGACCCAGTGATTGTTGATATAGGCGAGTTCTGCCGGGTCGAAATTGAACTGCGCTGAATCGATCTGCGTGCCTTGCGCGCGGCTCCACGCGAGATTCATGTACGCGGATACGTTGTCCTGTTTATAGTTGGCCGTGAACTCGACCCCATACACGCGCCCCTCCCTGTAGTTGAACGGAGTGAAGATGAGCGCGGAGCCGAACTGTCCTTCATCGAGCAGGTTCGCCGACTTCTTGTAGTAAGCGTCGAGCCCGACCGTCACGTTCGATCCAAGACGCTGGGTCACACCGAGATCGAAATAATGGCTGCGTTCCGGTTGCACCTGATCGTTCTGGTTCGATGGACTCTGGTTGGTCGTGCCATTGAAACGGCTGATGGTCGAGCCGGACACCAGCTCGAACGCAGGCGGCGTGAAATAGCGCGCGTAACCGGCATGGAGGGTCGTGGCCGGCGTCAGCGTATAGACAAGTCCGATGCGGGGGCTAAGCTGGCTTGCGCTGACATATTCGTCCATCTTGTCGTAGCGCAGACCATAGTTCAGCGTGAGCTTGTCCGTGATTTTCCACTCGTCCTGTACGTAGGCGCTGTACAGATAACCGGTCTTGCTGCTGGAGTCCTGAATATTGAAGGGCTGATCGGAAAGCTGGTTGCCGTTGCTGTCCGTCGCGAATACGTTGACGCTGTCGTTGAACACGGCGTGTTCTTGCTGAAAGAAGAGGCCCGCCCGGACCGTATGCCTGTCGTTCAGCCGCCAGGTCGTGTCCACCTGTGCGCCACTGGCCGAGTTGCTGTGAAAATCTTGCGACGCCACGCCGTTAAAGAGCAGATCGCCGACCGGATCGGGATTGAATTGCGTCCGCGTGTAGCGGGTAAACAAGGCAACCTGATAGTCGAGTGCGCCTCCATTGGTGCCCTGGAGGGCCACCACGGCGAAGTTGTTCAACTCCGATTGCGTTTCGTTCAGTTGGCTCGAATCGAACGTGTTGCTGCCGTTGAGTGTGAAGTTGGTCGGCAAGCCGGGGGTGTTGGGAATCTCGAACTGGTTGCTTGTCGTGCCGAACATCACGCTCACGCGGGTGAGCGGGTTGATGATGTACGACATGTAGCCGAACGCATCGCCCTGACGGGTGTGATCGTGAATCGCGTTGGCACTGGCAGTGGGATTCTCGATCCCGAGGTTGTTCATGCCGAGCGAGCCGCTGAAATAGTAGCTGAACGGCCCCTGATTGCCGAATACATCCGCGCTGGTCTTGATCGTCTGATGGCTGCCGCCGAACACATCGATAGACCCACCGTTGCCGGCATCGCCCGTCTTCGTGCGGATGTCCACCACGCCTGCCGTGCGATAGCCGTACTGCGCCGGTAACGCGCCGGTGAGCAGGTTCACCTGGTCGATGATGCGGGTGTCGAGTGCCTGGCCGAAACCGCTGATCGGCTCGGGAATGATGATGCCGTTGATGCGGTATTGCAGGTTCGCATGATCACCGCGCACGTGCAGTTGCCCGTACGAGTCGCTCGCCACGCCGGGCGCTTGTAGCAACACCTGGTTCAGCGGCGTGTCTTGCCCTGCGGGCAGCGCATTGATATCGGCCTGGCTGAAGCGGTACACGCTGCTGCCGGTTTCTGGCAACAATCCGTTGCGGGCCCGATCGAGACGCTTTGCATTTACCTGAACGTCGAGTGTGTCGCTTTGAGCGAGTTTGACGCTTACTGCGCTTTCTGTACCCGCAGTCGTGGTCGCCATGCTGCTGCCGCTCGCAAATCCCGGTGCCGTAACGACGATCGCATAAGTCCCCGGTGTCACATGGCCGATCGCGAAACGGCCGTCTGCATCCGTCTTTGCCTCATTGACTGCGGCGCCGCTTGCGTTCTGAACGCTCACGGTGGCGTTCCGGACGGGCTTGCCCGCTGCGTCGGTGACGGCGCCCGTCACCGAACCTTCGTCGGACGCGGCGTGGGCATGAGCGGCGATAGCGAACAGCAGCAGGGCTGCATGGGAGACACGCGTGCGGTTTTTCATCTTTATTTATTCAGGGTGGGCGCTGGGTGGATGTGTTTTCTGTCTTGTTGACGTTCTTCCTGCGTGCGATACGGATGACGAGGCGTGCGCTGACTGGTCCCGATCAAGCGGGCACCTTGCCGTCATCCGTGATGAGGAATGTTATATCATTACATTGCAAAACAAAAATGACAACCCGAGGGAGGGCACGGCGAGCGATTGGGGAAATCGAGGAGGGGCGTTTTACGCGTGAGCGGCGGCCCGGATTCGGACCGCCGCAATCGTTCGGCGCGAGGGGAGGGATGCTCGCGCGCGGCGATTTCGACAAATGGTTTGCCCGTCGCCGCCGATGACCGGCGTGTCACGAAGTCATCGGCGAGCGTTCAGGCGTTCACATCAATCGGCCTGCAGACTCAGTGTCCAAAGCCGTTGTTCTTGATATATGCGGACAGTTTCGCGATATCGAGACTTCCCCAGCCAGTCGGATAGTCCCAACCGGTGGCCGCCTTGTAACCATAGCCGCCGTAGCCGTTGTTACCCGATTTCACGTCGTGCACCAGCGAAGGCGTCGAGCCAATGGCGCTGTAAAAGCTGGCTGCGGGGAAGCCCAGACTATTCGAGTTCGCGGTCTGCAAACGCGCCCACAGCCCGACGAAGATCGGCGAAGCGAGGCTCGTCCCGCCGATCTGCTGCAACTGACCGTAGTTGTAAATCAGTGCACCTGTGCTCTGCGCAGCGTCGAAGGAGATGTCGGGCAGCAGACGCCGGCCCGGCGTGCCGCTCACCACCGACTGCCACGACGGCTTCGCCTCGTACACGCTGTAGCCGCCGCCGGTCGCCCAGAGCTTGCCGTTGCTGTCGAGCCCTTCGTTCCAGACAGTTTCGCTCGAGTAGGCGCCTGCCGAAGTCGTGTAAAGCGTCGTGCCGCCGACGGCGATCACGTTAGGCGACGAGGCCGGCCACGATACCGAATAGGTGCTGCCGTCAGGGTAGCCGCGGTTGTTGCACTCGTACACGCCTTCATCGCCGGACGAGACCGAGAAGGTCTGCCCTTGTGCCGCCGCTGTCGCGAAGATGCGGTCTTCGGCCTGCAGCGTGCCGTCCGCGTTGGCATCGGCTTCGCACCAGCCGAGCGATACGTTGATCACCTTCGCGGCGTTATCGGACACCGCCTGATTGAACGCCTGCGTGAGGCCGGTGTTGCCGGACGCGCTTTGATCGGCCATATAGAACAGCAGTTGCTGCACCGCGCCGCCTGCGGAACCGACAATCGACTGGCTGTCGAGGTCCCATTCACCTTGGCCTTCCTGATCGTCGCTGTAGTCGCCATTCGACGACCCGGTCTGGATCGTCTGCGTGTTGACGGCCGCGAGACCATTTGCGCTGGTGAACTGCTGGAGATCCTGCAGCGTCTGTGAGACGCCGCCGATTGTGATGATGCCGACTGTCGTGTTCGCCGCGGTGGGTGCGCTGCTGGCGTCGTAGATCGTTGGGAACTCGGTCGGATTGTGGCCCTTGGCCGTACCGGTGGCCAGCGTCTTCGCGGCGGAACGCTCGCCGACCTTCAGCATCGGATGGGCGCGCGCGACGTTCTGCAAGCCGAGCACCGAACCGACTATTTCGCCGAGATCCTGCGGCACTTGTGCCGGCGCCGTGTTCGCGTAGCCGGCCTTGCCGTTCAGTTGGTAGCGAACCAGCGGGGTGTTGAAGGCCGCTTTGACGGCGCCGGCGCTGCCATCGGCGGAAATCAGCAGGCGGTTCGGCGCGACGTGAATATTGACGAAGCCGTTCTTTCGCAAATGCGCGACGACGGTCTGCTCTTGCGCTTCGGTCGGCGCATACTGCGAGAGGAATTGCTGACGCTTGAGGAACTTGCCGAACTGCGCGTTGCCCGGCTGGTTGACTGCCTGCGCGAGTTGCTTCAGTTGCGCTTCATCGCGAAGCTTGAGACTGACCACGATATGTGCGGTCTCGCCGGCGGCGAGTTCGAGCAATGGCGTCGCACTGCGCGCCTCGACCTGGGAGGGCGTCACAAACGCCTTCGTGTCGGTGGGCGCCCACAGCGTGGACGCGGGTGATGCGCCGAATGCAGCGAAGGAAGCAATAGCGAGAGGCAAAGCAACGACCGCGTAACGGTTTAGACACAGGACCGTCTGTTTTGCGGTTGACGACTTCATGTGACCTCCTGAGATAGCAGCGCAACGAGACGCCGAATCTTCCGGTGGCTGTTTCCGGTCGAGTCAAATAAATAGGAATTTCGTCTGGAAGCGCTGTTCTGAATGGTTAATAAGGGCACTCAGTTAAATCCGTGAGCGCCGCCAAATTACCGTTCATTACAGATTATCGGTACCTATCAGAATAGATAGTTGAGAGGGAGAAGAAGTCACGAATGAACGAGGGTGTTTACTTAAAATATTATTTTTATCAGTAAGTTATGTAGTCATTGATTGTTCGACAACACCTAAGTGCATGGCGCGTTGCAATGGAGGCGGGACTCTAATTGGTTTAATGACGCCACTGCTTCGTCATTAATTACAAAATCATTTCTTTATGCTAATTCGATAGTGATGTGCCAGGATTTGAAGAATTTGCAATTAAAAGGCATGTCTGTTCGATTGGAATTAATTGGGCTGTATCGTCAAAGGGGGAATCAAAAAATAATGCGACCTGTGACCGAGTTGTTAGAGCGGACGGACGCCTTATAACGCCACCGTCCGCTCGCCCCCGGCATAGGCATTCGACAGCCAGCCAGCCATTCGTTGAAGCCCGAACCACTTCCAAAAGTGCACGGTCAACGGTCAGCTGCCGAAGTACGGCGTGCAGAAGCTTACGGGGCCGACACACGCCGGCATCGCCGCGCCTGCTGAACGAGCGGGCGTGTTGGACGAGCGTTGGCCAGCCGCCGTCGAACCAGACATCGCCGGACCCTCGCCACTCGTGTTCATCTTCAGGCGCGCGGCCTGCTGCGCGAAGATCGGGTTGATCTCGGGGTATGACGTGTCGGTCACGAGGCGCGAGCCGTTAGCTTCTGCCTGAACCAGTTCCTGGCGCACTTCCGCGCGGGTCTTTTCCTGCGCCGATGCCTGAGTGACTGCGCCGGCCGATGCAAGGAGGATCATCGAAAGGGTCATTGCAAGATTGAGTTTCATTTTGGATGCCTAATTGAGGTTGATTGAATCTAACGATCTATGTGATTGAGAACTACGTCTTTACTTGTCCACCTATGTGGTCCACGTGCTGCCGAAGCTGCGCGGAAGCGTTTCTGCTTTCGCTCGTAGACCGTCTGTTTGCTGCCGTCCACGTAAGGGCAAACACACCGCTTGGCTGCTTATTCCAAATTTTTTCTGCAGCCCCGGGGGAATGGTACAAAACTTACATTTGCCTGAAGGCTCCGACAAAACCTTGTACGCCACCGTACCGACTTCCCCCTCCTACGCGAGCACCGTCATTGCAAGCCCCCTGCATTTCTCCGTCACCGCCGACCGAAACAGTTTCGCGTGACAAGGCTTCCCTGACCGATTTGTGCGCCATCCCCATTTCGCCCGGAGCGGCCAACCGCTTGATCGAGCCGATCACGCGGAATGCCATGTCACGCCCGGCGCAGCAGGGGCGCCGCCACGAGCGCAACACATCTATCAAGCACGCACGAAAGCGTGCAAGGGACACAAAATGTCAACCAGCGATTCGATTCTGGAGGAGCCGCAAGCCTTCCTTCCTCACGCCAGCGTGACGGCTTACGCCGCGATCTCCGGCATGGATGCCTACCGCGCGTTGGTCGCTGAAGCTGAGCGCGATTACGCAGGGTTCTGGGCGCGTCTCGCGCGCGAGGCGCTCGAGTGGAAAAAGCCGTTTTCTACGGTTCTCGATGAATCGCGCGCGCCGTTCTATGAATGGTTCAACGACGGCACCCTCAATGCGTCCTACAACTGCCTCGACCGCCACGTCGAAGCCGGTAACGGTGAGCATGTTGCGGTGATCTTCGAAGCAGACGACGGCACCGTCACGCACGTCACCTACCGGCAGTTGCTCGAACGAGTGAGTCGCTTTGCCAACGCTTTGCGAACGCGCGGCGTGACGAAAGGCGATCGCGTGGTGATCTACATGCCGATGTCGATCGAAGGCATCGTGGCGATGCAGGCGTGCGCGCGCATCGGCGCGACGCATTCCGTCGTGTTTGGCGGTTTTTCGTCGAAGTCGCTCAATGAACGGATCGTCAACGTGGGTGCGATCGCGCTGGTCACCTGTGATGAACAGATGCGCGGCGGCAAAGCGCTGCCGTTAAAGAGCATCGCGGACGAGGCCCTTGCGATGGGCGGCTGCGAAGCGGTGAAAAGCGTTATCGTCTATCGGCGCACGGGCGGCAAGGTTGCGTGGCACGAAGGACGCGACCTGTGGATGCACGAGCTCACAGAAGCCGCAGCAGACACGTGCGAGCCCGAATGGGTCGGCGCCGAACATCCGCTCTTCATTCTGTATACGTCCGGTTCGACGGGGGTGCCCAAGGGTGTGCAGCACAGCACCGGCGGCTTCCTGATGTGGGCCGCGCAGACCATGAAGTGGACTTTCGACGCGAAGCGCAGCGACGTATTCTGGTGTACCGCCGACATCGGCTGGATCACTGGCCACAGCTATATCGCGTACGGCCCGACTGCGATCGGCGCGACCCAGGTCGTGTTCGAAGGCGTGCCCACCTATCCGAACGCCGGCCGCTTCTGGGAGATGATCGCGAAACACCGCGTGACGGTGTTCTACACCGCGCCGACCGCGATCCGTTCGCTCATCAAGCTTGCCGAATCCGATCCCAAAGTTCATCCGGACCGTTACGACCTGTCGACTTTGCGCCTGCTCGGCACAGTCGGCGAACCGATCAACCCGGCCGCGTGGACGTGGTTCTACGAACACGTCGGCCATAGCCATTGCCCTGTCATCGACACCTGGTGGCAAACGGAAACGGGTGGCCACATGATTGCGCCGATGCCGGGCGCCACGCCACTGGTGCCGGGTTCGTGCACGCTTCCGCTGCCTGGCATCATGGCCGCGGTCGTCGACGAAACCGGGCAGGACGTGCCGAACGGGCAGGGCGGCATTCTCGTCGTCAAACGGCCATGGCCGTCGATGCTGCGCGGCGTCTGGGGCGATCCGGAGCGCTATAAGACGAGTTACTTCCCCGAAGATCTCGGCGGCAAGCTGTACCTCGCCGGCGACGGCGCGGTGCGTGACGAGGACACCGGCTACTTCACGATTACCGGCCGTATCGACGATGTGCTCAACGTGTCGGGCCACCGGCTCGGCACGATGGAGATCGAGTCGGCGCTCGTCGCGAACCCGCTGGTGGCGGAAGCCGCGGTCGTCGGCCGTGCCGACGAGACGACTGGCGAAGTCGTCGTCGCGTTCGTGGTGTTGAAGGGCGAGCGGCCAACCGGCGACCAGGCGATCAGAATCGCGACCGAATTGCGCAACTGGGTCGGCAAGGAGATCGGGCCGATCGCGAAGCCCAAGGAAATCCGCTTCGGCGAGAATCTGCCGAAAACGCGCTCGGGCAAGATCATGCGCCGCTTGTTGCGCTCGCTGGCGGCCGGCGAAGAAATTACCCAGGACGTATCCACGCTGGAAAATCCGGCGATTCTCGATCAGCTCGGGTGATGGTTCGCGAAAGCCGCGAGATTGCCGGAACGCTTTTTATCTTCAGGAGCAGGCCATGGCCAGCGTACCGATTCGAACCACACTTGCGAACCCCGCGCCACTGGGTCTCGCCGGTTTTGCATTGACAACGTGGCTGCTCAGCATGATCAACGCCGGCTGGTTTTCGGGCGAGTCGATGGGTCTCGTGCTCGCCTGCGCGCTCGCTTACGGCGGGACCGCGCAGGCCATTGCCGGGATGATGGAGTTGCCGCGCGGCAATACCTTCGGCGCGACGGCCTTTCTAAGTTATGGCGCGTTCTGGTGGTCGTTTGCACTGTTCGTGCTCTTTTTACACGACAAGGTGCCGCCCGCGTTCGTCGGCTGGTATCTGTTTCTTTGGGGCGTCTTCACGTTTTATATGTGGCTGGCCACCTTTCGCTCGCCTCGCGCGCTGCAGTTCATCTTTCTGGCGCTCTGGATCACCTTCGGCCTGCTGGCTGGAGGAGAGTGGACGGGTTCAGGCCTGGTGCGGATGGCGGGCGGCTATATGGGGCTCATCACCGCGGCGCTGGCGTTCTATCTGTCCGCAGCGGACGTGATCAACGAGGTGCACGGGCGGGTGGTTTTGCCGGTCGGCGATCCCCGGGTGCTTAGCCGGCATGCTGTGGCGCTCTGATAGACCAGTTGGGCGGCGCGCGCAAACCGCGAGCGTCGAACACTCACCACGTTGCGTTAAGCAGGCACAAGGCAAAACGTTATGAACCTGTCGGGAAAAGTGGACGGCGACGGCTGGACGGTCACGGCTTGTGCACGCGAAAGCGGCACTGAATTTGGCTGTCTGATCGGCACGAGCGTTGCCGCGCCGGATGGTGTGGTCGTGCGTGAATTCACGCACGACAGAACCTTCAGCACGCAGCAGGAGGCCGTGCTGGATGGCCTGAAGCAAGGCATGTCGTGGGTGGACCTCACTACCTCGAATACGATTTGCGCTGCCTGACCGCACCACATTTCCCACCATCGACGCGACGTCGAGCGCCCCGGCTCTAGAGCGACGGCATCTCATACATCACAGCGGCCACGTCAGCATGCCCCGGTTTGGCCGACTCCACGTGCGTGGTTTGCGCCTGGCGGCTCGGCACCAGCAATACCGGACAGCACGCACTGCGCACCACGCGTTCGGCGACGCTGCCGAGAAACAGACGCTTGAAGCCGCGACGGCCGTGCGTGCCGAGCACCAGCAGGTCCGCATTGAATTCGTTGGCCGTGATGCGGATGCGCTCCGAAATATCCTCGCCGATCGGCGCGACGTCGACCATCCGTGGTGTGCCGGCCACGTTCTCGTGTTTCATTCGGGCGAGTGCGTCCGCTAACAGTCGCTGGCCTTCTTCCACGAACGCGTCACGCAGAATCGTCGGATCGTAGCCGGAGGCGTCGTACGCCATCAGCGGATTGTCGACGACATAGAGCGGCTGCAATTGCGCGCCGCTCTCGCTTGCGAGTTGCAAAGCGGTGTCGAATGCGTGCTCGGATGTGTCGCTGCCGTCGATCGCAACCAGAATGCGTTTATACATATCAGCCTCGAAGAGTTTGTTCAAAGAGTTGCCGCGTCACTTAAACGGCTCTCAGATCGGGCAGCAGACGGTCGAATTCCCGCCTCACCACGCCGTAGCATTCGCACACGCGCTCCTCCAGGCCCGACCGGTCGATCACCTCGATATGACCATAGCTGTAGCGGATCAAGCCCGCGTCCTGCAGCTTCATGGCCGCTTCGGTGACACCCGATCGGCGTACACCGAGCATATTGGCAATCAACTCCTGGGTCATCGTGAGTTCATTTGACGGCAAGCGGTCGATACTCAACAGCAGCCAGCGGCACAGTTGCTGATCGATCGTATGATGCCGGTTGCACACGGCCGTTTGCGCCATCTGCGTGATGAGTGCCTGCGTGTAACGCAGCAGCAAGCGTTGCACTGGGCCGGCACGATGAAATTCTTCTTTCAGAATGCGCGCGTCGAGCCGGTATGCCTTTCCGGCGCTTTGCACGACCGCGCGGCTGGGCGTCGTTTCGCCGCCCATGAAGAGCGCGATGCCGATCAATCCCTCATTACCGACAATCGCGATCTCGGCCGAGGAGCCGTCTTCCATCACATAGAGCAGAGAGACGATCGCGGTAGTGGGGAAGTAGACATGGTCGAGCCGGTCACCCGACTCGTAGACGACCTCCCCGAGCGGCATATCGAGCGCGATGAGATGCGGTGCGATGCGTTCCCACTCGGCTTTCGGTAGCACAGAAAGCAGATGGTTATCTTTCGGTTGATGTGTGGTCAACATGAACCACCCCACAGTGTCCTGCCGAAAAACGACTTCGTATTCGCAGAACCGATCTGAAAAGTTTTCAGGCCCTCCTGGCGGGGCGGTTGCGAAATCGACTGGAAAGCGGTTTGGAAATCGCTGGTGCATACAGGGCCAGCAACCATTCTGGCACGCTTCGTGATGCGCGTCTGTACGGTGGCGTTCACGCCTTGAACGCATGGCTCATGCAACCCAGCTGACAGCCATCGCGATGACCGTAGCCGCCATCACACCGGTGGCAATCCAGCCAAGGACGCGCAGCGTCAGCGGTAACGTGAAGCGCGACATGATGCCGGTACGCATCGACAGATGCATCATGACGATCATGACCGGCACGGCGACCACCCCATTGAGCACGGCGCTCCAGAAGAGCGCCTTGACCGGGTCGATCGAGGTGAAATTCAAACCGACGCCGATGGCTGTCGCCGCGGCGATCACGCCATAGAACGCCTTCGCCTGCAGCGGCAGGCGGGCCAGGCCGACCCGCCATGCGAGCAGTTCGCCCACCGCGTACGCACCCGAGCCGGCCAGTACCGGCAGCGTCAGCAAACCGGTGCCGATAATGCCGGCCGCGAAAATGACGAACGTGAACGGTCCCGCCACCGCTCGCAGCGCTTCCGCCGCCTGGGCGGAAGTCTGGATATCGTTGAGCCCGTGAGCATGCAACGTCGCCGCTGTGGTCACGACGATGAAGAACGCGATGGTATTCGACAGCGCCATGCCGAGATAGGTGTCGATACGAATCCGCGTGAACTCGGCGGGGGCTTCCCACGGTGCGTGAGTGAGCGGATGGGCGCCGGGCCGTTCCAGTTCGTCTTCGACTTCCTGTTCGGCCTGCCAGAAAAACAGATAAGGGCTGATCGTCGTACCCATGACCGCAACAATGGCGACGATGTAATCCGGCTTGGCCGAGAGCGGCGGCCAGATCACCGCCAAGCCCACCTGGGTCCACGGCACGTTGACGACGAATGCGCAGATCACGTAGCTGAAGAGCGACAGGCACAGCCATTTGAGTATCGACACATAGCGCGAGTAACGTGTAAAAACTTCGAGCGCTACCGAGAGCAGGCCGAAACCGCAGACATAGAGCAGCGCGGGACCCGAGATCAACAGCTTGAGCGCCGCGCCCATTGCGCCGAGGTCTGCGCCCAGATTGATGATGTTCGCAATCAGCAGCAGACTGACGACGCTGGTGGAAAGCCAGCGCGGATAGTGCCGCCGCAAATTGCCGGCGATGCCGCAGCCGGTCACGCGCCCGATGCGCGCACTGATTTCCTGGATCGCGGCCATCAGCGGGTAGCTGAACAGCAGGGTCCACGCGAGGCCGTAGCCGAATTGCGCGCCGACCTGCGAATAGGTGGCGATGCCGCTCGGGTCGTCGTCCGAGGCGCCGGTGATAAGGCCGGGCCCCATCACCTGAAGCAGTTTCGGGCGAGTCGGCTGCTTGACCGGATCGCGGGTTAGCGTGTCCATGGCCGGGAGCTCCTGGTGGCGGGCGCGGCCGCCACCACCTGTCAAATGGTTGCGGGGCCGCCGGTTCGGTCGCTAACACGCCTTCATGCGCATCGCGGCCGGAGTGACACGGGCAGCCAGCGCGCTGCTTTTGCTGATATGCGGCGTGTCGAGTCGAGGGTGCGCCGATTCGCCGATGCAGTCGGTACGGTGTCGTACCACGCTGCCCAGCTACCCGCTCTGTATGTGCCCGGTGACGCCACCTGAACACAACGCGAACCCCAGCGCCCGGCCTAACGAAAAATCTCGGCAATGAGGTTGGCCACCGTGCGGATGCGCTCGCTATCGCGTAGGGCGGGATGCAGCACCATCCACACATCCTGGTCGAGCGCCTTGATATGTTTCTCGATGCAAACGAGATCGCTCGTGGTGTCGCCCGCAAGCTGGGCAAGCACGCCGAGGCCGGAGCCGCCCAGCACGCCGTCGAATACGCCCATGCCATAGCTGCTTCGAAGCGAAGGCGCAGGTGCGCCGGGCAGCGTTTTCAGCCATTGCGTGGCCGGGTGATCGGGCTGCCGGTCGTCATAACCGACGAACGACAGCTTGTCCCACTCCTTCCGGGTAATCGCTGCCTTGTGGCGGAGATAGTAGTCGCGCGAACCGAACAGCCCGAAGCGGATCCGGCCGATGCGCCGCACATACAGATCGCCCTCATCAGGGCATTCGGACCACAGCGCGATGTCCGCTTCGCGGCGGGCAAGGCTATACGGACGCCGTGAGGTCAGCACCTCAATGGCGAGGCCGGGCAACCGGTCCTGGAACGAACCGAGCAATTTAAGCAAAATGTAAGACGGCCATTCGACGGCGTTGATCCGCACCGTGCCGTGAGCCGCTGCGCCGCCGGTCACGTCCGCGGCACGCTCGATCTGGTGGGCCAGGTCCTCCATCTGCTCGGCCCAGGCCAGCACGCGCGCGCCGAATGCCGTCACCGTGCAGCCGGACGGCACCCGGTCGATAAGCGGCTCGCCCAGCCGCCGTTCAAGCTCGGTCAGGCGGCGCGACAGGGTGGGCGGACTCAGATCGCATGCCGTCGCGGCGGCTCGCATCGTGCCGCCGCGCGCGATCGCCACCAGAATCCGCAGGTCGTCCCAGTCAACGTGTTCCATTTTTGAAACGCTCGATTTTGAAATTAGGCATAGCATAACGGGGATCGCGAGGATAGCATTGGACCTGGCCATACTCGTCCCAGCATCTGGCAAAGAAACCCGAGGGCTTCATTGACTTTGGCGGCAAGTGTGGCGAACCTGCCCATCACACGACTCAACGGCTATCAGTCACTACGTAGACCGAACGAGCGATACGGAGACATCAATGATTCGTCATTTCCAACCGGCGCGGCGTCGCGCTATCGTAGCCAGCGCAGCTTTCCTCGCAGTGTCGATTCTGCCGGGCACAGCGTTCGCTCAGGCCGCCCACAAGCCGAAAGTCGCGCTGGTGATGAAGTCGTTGGCGAACGAGTTTTTCCTGACCATGGAAACCGGCGCGAAAGACTATCAGAAGCAGAACGCCACGAAATTCGATCTCGTCACGAACGGGATCAAGGACGAGACCGATACGGGTAACCAGATTCGTATCGTCGAACAGATGATCGTGTCGAAGGTCGACGCACTCGTGATCGCACCGGCCGATTCCAAGGCGCTGGTGCCGGTTCTGAAGAAAGCGGTCGATGCCGGCATCATCGTGGTCAATATCGACAATAAGCTGGACCCGGACGTGCTCAAGTCGAAAGACCTGAACATCCCGTTCGTCGGCCCGGATAACGCCAAGGGCGCACAGAAGGTGGGCGACTACCTGGCCAAGCGCCTGAAGTCGGGCGACAACGTCGCCATCATCGAAGGCGTCTCGACCACCACCAACGCGCAGCAACGCACGGCCGGCTTCAAGCAGGCTATGGCGACGGGCGGCATGAAGGTCGTCTCGCTGCAATCGGGTGAGTGGGAAATCGACAAGGGCAACGCCGTCGCGAGCCAGATTCTCAATGCGAACCCGGACGTCAAGGCGCTGCTGTGCGGTAACGACAACATGGCGATCGGCGCGGTATCGGCCGTGCGCGCGGCAGGCAAAGCCGGCAAGGTGCAGGTGGTGGGCTACGACGACATCAACGCGATCAAGCCGATGCTCGCCGACGGCCGTGTTCTTGCCACTGCCAATCAGTACGCCGCCAGGCAGGCCGTGTTCGGTATCGATACGGCTCTGAAGGCAATCGCTGAACACAAGAAGCAGTCGGAATTGTCGGGCGTCGTCGAAACGCCTGTCGATCTGGTCACCAAGTAAGATTGGCGTAACACGTGGCCCGCGTCGTTTGCGGGCCACCCCGCCTGATCTTTGTCTGGCTTTATCAATCTGATGTCCACTCCCAACCTATCCTTGGCCGTTGCCCCGCCCGTGCTGACAGTTCACGGCATCGGCAAGACCTACGCCGGGCCGGTGCTCGCCGATATCTCGCTGGATCTGTATGCGGGCGAGGTGCTGGCGCTGACCGGCGAAAACGGCGCGGGCAAGAGCACCTTGTCCAAGATCGTCGGCGGTCTCGTTACGCCGACCACCGGTTCGATGACGCTTGGCGGCGCAGCTTACACGCCGGGCAGCCGCAAGGACGCCGAGGCGCTCGGCGTGCGCATGGTCATGCAGGAGTTGAACCTGCTGCCGACCCTCTCGGTGGCGGAGAACCTGTTCCTGAATCGTTTGCCGCAGCGCGGCATGTTCGGCTGGATCGATCGCGCCAAATTGCGCGAGGACGCGCGGCATGCCATGGCGCAAGTCGGGCTCGACGCGATCCACCCTGACACGCTGGTGGGCACGCTGGGCATCGGCCATCAGCAAATGGTCGAGATCGCGCGCAATCTGATCGGCGATTGTCGCGTGCTGATCCTCGACGAACCCACGGCGATGCTGACCGCCCGCGAGGTGGACCTGCTGTTCGAGCAGGTCGAACGGCTCAAGGCGCGCGGCGTTGCGCTGGTGTACATCTCGCACAGACTGGAAGAATTGAAGCGTATCGCGCGGCGCGCTGCCGTGCTGCGCGACGGGCGGCTCGTGCATGTCGACGAGATGGCGAACCTCTCGGCCGACCGTCTGGTTACGCTGATGGTTGGGCGTGATATCGGCGAACGGATCGACCTCGGCGAGCGGCGCATTGGCGACGTGGCGCTCAAGGTCACGGGCATGACCCGCGAGCCGGTTGTGCGCGACGTGTCCTTCGAAGTCAAAGCAGGTGAGATTTTCGGCATCAGCGGTCTGATTGGCGCGGGTCGCACGGAATTGATGCGGCTCGTTTACGGGGCCGATCGCGCGGATGCCGGTACGGTGTCGATCGCGTATGGCGGTGGCCCGCTGCAGCCCGTGACGGTATCTTCGCCGTCAGACGCCGTGAAGAACGGCATCGCGTTGATTACGGAGGATCGCAAAGGCGAGGGCCTCCTGCTGACGCAGCCCATTGCCGCCAATATCTCGCTCGGCCATCTGCGCGCGGTGTCGAAGAACGGCGTGGTGGACGCCCGTCGCGAAGCGGCGCTGGCGCGCAAGCAGATCGACGCGATGAGCATCCGCAGTTCAGGGCCGTCGCAGCCGGTGTCGGAACTCTCCGGCGGCAACCAGCAGAAGGTGGTGATCGGCCGCTGGCTCGCGCGCGATTGCACGGTGTTGCTGTTCGACGAGCCCACACGTGGCATCGACGTCGGGGCGAAGTTCGATATCTATGCCTTGATGGGGGCGCTTGCGCGGGAAGGCCGCGCGTTGGTGGTGGTGTCGAGCGATCTGCGCGAGTTGATGTCGATTTGCGACCGGATCGGGGTGATGTCGGCGGGACGGATGACGGGCATGTTCGAGCGCGGAAGCTGGACCCAGGACGCGCTGCTCGCAGCGGCGTTCGCGGGCTACACGAAACGCGACGCGCTGCTGCACGATCCGATCGAACCCGATGCAAAAGCGCCCGACCCAGCGGCGCCCGATCAAAAATCTGTGGAGTATTGAAGCATGACTGCACCAACCAGCCTGCCTACCGTGCAGAACGAACCGCCCAAGGACGCGAAGCCGATCGGCACGCGCCTTGGATTCTCGAACTACCTTGGCCTGCTCGGCGCGTTGCTCGGGATGATCGTCCTGTTCTCGCTGCTGAGCTCGCACTTCCTGAGCTACGACACGTTCAGCACGATCGCGAACCAGATTCCCGATCTGGTCGTGATGTCGGTCGGCATGACCTTTGTGCTCATCATCGCCGGGATCGACCTGTCGGTCGGCTCCGTGCTGGCACTCGGCGCGGCGCTCACGAGCGTGGCGGCCTTGCAGTGGCACTGGCCGGCGCTGCCTGCCGCCTTGCTCGGCATGGCGGGGGCGGCCTTGACGGGCTGCGTGACCGGCGCGATTACCGTGGCCTGGCGGATCCCGTCGTTCATCGTGTCGCTCGGCGTGCTCGAAGCGGCCCGCGGTCTTGCGTACCAGTTAACCAACTCCCGCACGGCCTATATCGGCGATGCGTTCGACTTCCTGTCCAACCCGATTGCCTTCGGTATTTCTCCCGCGTTCCTGATTGCCATCGTCGTGATGGTCGTCGCGCAGTTGGTGCTGACCCGCACGGTCTTCGGGCGTTATCTGGTCGGCATCGGCACGAACGAGGAAGCGGTGCGCCTCGCTGGCGTCAACCCACGGCCGTACAAGATTGCTGTATTCGCGATGATGGGCTTGCTGGCCGGCCTCGCGTCCCTGTTCCAGATTTCGCGGCTCGAGGCTGCCGACCCGAATGCCGGCGCGGGCATCGAACTGCAGGTGATCGCGGCCGTCGTGATCGGCGGAACGAGCCTGATGGGCGGACGTGGCTCGGTGATCAGCACCTTCTTTGGAGTGTTGATCATCTCGGTGCTGGCCGCGGGTCTTGCCCAGATCGGGGCGACTGAGCCGACCAAACGCATCATCACGGGGGCCGTGATTGTCGTGGCCGTCGTGCTGGATACGTATAGAAGCCGACGTCGCGCTGCATAAATATTGACCATTTGTGACCGTCAGCGACCCTTCGTGGATGGTCAGCAGGAGAGTGAACGTGTCGAAAGAAGTGAAGCCGGGCCGCGTGCTCGTGGTGGGCAGCATCAATACCGACCTCGTCGCCCGTGCACCGCATTTGCCGCGGCCCGGCGAGACGATCAGCGGACAGGAGTTCTCGCAGGTTGCCGGCGGCAAGGGCGGCAACCAGGCGGTGGCGGCCGCCCGCATCGGCGCGCGCGTGGCGATGGTTGGGCGCGTGGGAAAGGATGCGAACGGCGCACAGCGGGTCAAGGATCTGGAAGCTGAAGGAATCGATTGCGCGGGTGTCGAGGTCGACGCCGTGCAGCCCACCGGCGTCGCCATGGTGACGGTGTCGGACGACGGCCAGAACACGATCGTGGTGGTTGCGGGCAGTAACGGTGAGCTCACGCCTGAAGGCGTCGCGCGCCACGAAGCGGCGATCAAGGCCAGCGACGTCGTGGTCTGCCAACTGGAAACGCCCTGGGATTCTGTCCACGCAACACTCGCGCTCGCCCGGCGCCTCGGCAAGATCACCGTACTGAATCCGGCGCCGGCAACTGGCCCGCTGCCCACGGAATGGCTGCCGCTCGTCGACTACCTCGTGCCGAACGAGGTCGAGGCCGCGATACTCGCCGGCTTGCCGGTCGAATCGCAAAGCGGCGCGAGAAGGGCGGCGCTGGAGTTGCAACGCGGCGGCGCCCGCAACGTGATCGTCACGCTCGGCGCACAAGGTGCTTACCTGTTGCCGGAAGGCGGCGAAGGCATGCATTTTCCCGCGCCGCAAGTGAGGGCTGTCGATACGACCGCGGCCGGCGACACCTTTATCGGCGTCTTTGCCGCGCAACTCGCTGCCCGGCAGCCGCTGGAAGGCGCAATCAGCCTCGCGCAACGCGCGGCTTCGATTTCGGTCACGCGCGCCGGCGCGCAGCCGTCTATCCCGACTCGCGCGGAAGTCGAAAGCGCAGCCTGACACGGATGCCTGTTGTGACATGAGGCAGTCCGACCTGCAACTCTGGGTGGCTTTACGTTGAATGACCGGCACCATCTCCGGATGGTGTTCCCCTGGTTTGATCACGATCTCTACTGGAAGAAATGGACGAAACATGAAATCACAATATGTAGGCATCCTGATGATGACGCTGCTGCTCGCCGCATGCGGAGGCAGCGTGACGACCACCGATCCGCTCGCCAACGCACCGAAGGTCATCATCGATTCGGACTTCAACACGATGGGCGACGACGGCCAGTTGTTCGCCATGACCACGCAGTTGATGGGGCAGGGCAAGGTCAACCTGCTCGGGCTGACCGTTGTGACTGGCAACGACTGGTTGCTCCAGGAAGAAGCGGATGCGCTGAAGGCGGTGGAGCGCATGGGTGTGCAGAATGTGGTGGGCGTCTACGGCGGCGCCGACTATCCATTGCAATACGATGTGGCGAGCATTCGTGCGCAGCAGGCCGCCAATCCGCAAGGCTATTTCGGCGCGTGGATGCGGACGGAACCGACCCAGCAGTCCCAGCTTGTGGCGCCGCCGGACGGCTTCGCGGTGTCGACGAAACTGCAGACGCAAAGCGCCGCGGACTTCATGATCCAGACCATCAAGCGCTATCCGAATCAGGTCACCATTCTCGAGGTCGGTCCGCCCACCAATCTCGCCACGGCCATCAAGAAGGCACCGGAGATCGTGCCGCTGATCAAGCAGATCGTCTACATGGGCGGCGCGATGGCGGTGCCGGGAAATGCGAACGCGGTGGGGGAACTCAACTGGTGGTTTGATCCGCTTGCCGTGCGCACGGTTCTTCAAACGACGATCCCTCAGGCCGTCATTCCGCTCGACGTCACGGATACGGTGCCGCTCACGCAGAGCATTTTCGATCAGATCGTCAACAACCCGAACAAGCAGACCGCGGTGACCAAAGCGTATGGGATCGTCAACGCGGGTTCGTTTGGCGACAACACCCATCTGTTCGACACGCTGACGATCGCTTATTTCATGGACCAGACCTACGCCACGCAAACGAAGAGCGCCTACCTTGATATCGACACGACGAGCGGCGAGGATCAGGGACATGTGACGGTCTACCCCGATCAGCCCGCAGCGGGCGCGTCACCGAACAAGATCACGTACGTCACGCAGTTCGACAACAATCGTTTCTTCAGCCTCTACGTCGATTTGCTTACGCGCCCTGTGCCGATTACGTTGCCTTGACGAGGACATGACCGGCGACAGACCTGACCCGCCGGTCCGTGAACCACGCGCAGACCCCAATTACGAGGCGTGCGGAAAGTGTTGCGCCTCTTTACCCGCTCCCTTCGCATACCGCCTTTGCCGCAAGGCGCGGCAGCGGTTTGCCTCCCGCGCTTACAACACTGCAGGTAATCCACGGAAACACAACCGTAGTCAAACTGTAGCGTCGTTTGTCCAGGATACCTCCATCGCCCATGTATCGATCAATGGAGGTACCGGATGCTCAGCCACCACGAACTTGCGGCACTCATGCTGCTTGGCGACACGGACAAGCGGCTGGAAGCTTTTGATCCCGACGTACTGGCGTTACGCCGTTACGAGTTAGTGGAAATTCGCCAGCGTGACCGGCAAGGTTCGACACCGCAACTGACCCGTCAGGGCCGTGAATTGCTGGAGCGTCTGCGCACGGGCGCACAGCAATGAGCCGAATACGGCACGATCAGACCTTACCCCGCATGCCGGGCCGTATGCATCGCGCCGCCGCCGAAACCCAGCCAGCAAGACCCATCCCTTACGTAGTCTCACGGCCTGCCAAACGTTTGCGCTATTTGCACGATTACGTCTGACGATTGAGAGGGTTAAAGATTTGCGTTTTGCATGTCGTTATCCAGTCAAATAAGTCAGGACCATCGCACATACCCGTGCCTCATGAAGACGCGGGATGCGCGAGGCAATAGCTCTACGGGGGATTGAATTTTGAATCAACAACGATCGCCATGGTCGCGCGCAGCGGCTCCGGGCGAAGTCATCTATTCCGAAGGCTTCGCAGGCGACGCCGTCATCTACGTAATCGCAGACGGCAAAGTCGAAATCTCCACCCAATGCGACGAAAAGAAGGTCATTCTCGCCACGCTCGGCAAGGGCGAGTTCTTTGGCGAGGCCTCGTTGTTGCCGGCCGAACCACGAGCGCACACTGCGAAAGCAATAAGCTTCTGTCAATTGACTGTGATCGCGGCAAGCGTAGTCGAAGAGGAACTCGAACGCGTATCGCCGCTGCTGCGCCATATCGTGCGCACGATGATTCGACGCGTGAAGAAGAAGGACGATGTCCTCGCCACCAATACGCACGCTGATTTTCTGCCAGGTGTTCTCTCCTACGCGCATGTTCTGTCACTGATGGCGGGTATTGAGAGCGCAGACCGGGTGGATGGACGCGCGCGCCGCGCTCAAGGGGAGGAGTGCTCGGTGCCCCTGCCCGAAGTCATCAAGAAGTGTCATGCGATTGCCGGTCATTCCCGTCCGCATGTGATGGCGATGCTCAAGCGCATGGAAAAACTCAACCTCGTCACGCTCGAACCGGGCCGCTCCGATCGCCTGAGCACGCTGTCGGCGCGCTATTCGGCGCAGGACGGCGCAGCCGGCCGGCAGCTCGTGACCTTCGATCCCGTGCGGATCACGGAACGGGCCCAGCAGGTGGCGGACCACGATCTCGACGTGTCGATCAACAGCGAACTGGAACTGATCGAACTGGCCGACCTGGAAGCCCTGATCGGCGTCGAGAAGAATCTGATTCTCAACAAGCTCTCGCATGCGGAAATCGCCGAAGACATCTTCGCGTTCCGCAAGACCAAGGTGTTGAATTACGTCGAGGAAAAGGGCATCACGTATTTTTCCCGGCGTGCTCCCCGTGGTGCAAGCGAGCTGAAGTCGCTGGCCGATCTGGAGTTCGTCGACCAGCGAACCTTGTTCGAAGCCATCAGCGCTTTCGACACCTATGACCTCGCGAAACTGCTTTCCGCCGTGACCGGCGAGCCGATTACCGATCGCCTGTTCTCGGTGATGACCGAGGCGCGCAAGAAGGAGGTGTCGTGGGTCATGCGTCGTGAGATCAAGATCGATCCGCTCGAGATCGCGGAAATCGAGGAACGCTTCATCGAGACCGTGCGCGCGATCAAATCGCCGGCTGCCGCGCCGCTTTCCAACGTGGATGCCTGACGCCTGATGGTCGGACCACGGACGCTTTCAGGTCCGGTCCGATCATTGGAGCAGCCGTTCGAGAGGATGTATGGATCTTTTGACGCTATTTGGCGCCCTGTTCGGCGTGACGGCTATCGTGGCCGGATTTTCGCTCGAGGGTGGTCACTTCACCTCGCTGTTTCAGTTGGAGGCGTTCGTCATCGTATTGGGCGGCACCTTCGGCGCGGTGATGATCCAGAACACGTGGGCGAGGTTTTATGACGGCATGAAGCAACTGCGGCTCGCGTTCGTGAAAGCGCGGCAGGTCGACCGGCAAAGCTTGTCGGTCCTGCTCGAGTGGGGCGATCAGGCGAAGCTGAACGGCATGCTCGTGTTCGAGTCGATCGAGGCGGCCGGGATTAACCCGTTTGCCAAACGAGGCCTGGAGCTTCTGGCTAACGGGGTGTCGACGGCGGTGCTCGAAGACGCCTTGCAACGGGAACTGGATGCCTATGAGCGCAACCACATGGCGGCCGCGCGGATATGGCAGCAGGCCGGTGGGTATGCGCCGACGTTCGGCATTCTGGGGGCGGTGCTCGGCCTGATTCAGGTCACGGGCCATATGCTCGAGCCGGCGCAACTCGGGCAAGGTATTGCCGTCGCCTTTGTGGCGACGCTGTACGGTCTCGCGTTGGCGAATCTGGTTTTTCTGCCACTGTACGGAAAGATCAGGGCACAGGTGGATAGCGAATTGCGGTTCAGACGTTTGTACCTCGATGGCTTGCTCGCGATTTCGCGCAAGGAGTCGCCCCATACGATCGAAACCCGGCTCGTGGGCGACGTCCGGGAACGATCGGCTGAGTTGCTGGGATAACCTGGGATAGCCTGGCATAACCAGAGATAGCCGGCCTCGCTCGGTTGGCGATAGCGCGCGAGGCGCTCATTCAAACGCAATTCGGAAGCAGACGTTTCGAGCATGACTATCTCCTCGGGTAACAAGCGCCTTGCGGCGGACAAGACGGGCTACCACCGCGACGATGACGACGGCGATGGCGAGGCGCAATCCGGGCGCTGGTTGATCTCCTACGCGGACCTCATCACCACGCTGATGGTGCTGTTCCTCGCGCTTTACGCGCTGCAGTTGGCGAAGAACCGGGAACTCGAAGTCAGGATGCTCGAGCGCCGCGAGGTGAAAACGGCGACGACCGCCGGCAGCGCCCACGCTCCGGTGGTCGCCGTGCCCGGCGCGCCGGAAGCCGCGAGACGGCAGCTTCTTTCGTTGCTGGCGCCGCTTCAGGACAATCGGCAGATCACGATTTCGAATGCCTCCCAAGGCGTGGAAATCGCCATCAACGCGAAGATTCTCTTCAACTCGGGCGACGCGCGCTTGTTGCCGGAGTCGTTCGGCGTCCTGGATCAGATCGCGCGGGTGCTGCGCGACCGTTCGAAGAACAACATCCTCGTCGAGGGGCACACGGACAGTGTGCCGATATCGACAGCGAAATATGAATCCAACTGGGAGCTGTCGTCGGCACGAGCCGGTGCCGTAGTTCGATTCTTCGCCGACAAGGGCATCGAACCTCACAGAATGGCCGCCATCGGCAGGGCGGACAACTTCCCCCTGATCATCGGCGACGATGCCGCAGCGCGCGCAGCGAATCGGCGCGTCACCATCCTCGTGGAATATTGAGTGGCAAACGGCGCTTGCACGCCGAAGAGCAGGCTGCGAAGATCGCGTTAAAGCGGCTCTTTCCGCTGATGCTTTTCATTTTCCCGACGCTTCTGGCCGTGCTGGTCGGCACGTCAGCGATCCAGGTCGCGCGGCCGTTGCTCCCGACCATGACCGCCATGTCGGGTGGTTAAGCGATCGGGCGAACCGCATTTACCGGGGAATTCCATGTTTGCGTCGGGCCCGTTTCCTGAACTGCTGAACCACGCGCGGCACTGGCTGGTCGGTTTCGCGTTCGCCCTGGTGATGATGGGCCTGGGCGCGGCGCTGGAGCGGCGCTGGCCGGCCGAGTTGCTGCAGTCGCGCGCGGGGATGCGCTTTAACGTCGTCTACTCAGCACTGTATATGGCGCTCGCGGAAGCCATGCGGCCGCTGATGGCGGTGGCAAGCGTCGCGATCATCAATGCGCTCGGTGGCGGCTGGGTCGCGCTGGCTTCGCGGGGGTGGGGCGCGCTGGCTTCCATGGTGGTCGTGCTGTTGACGTTTGATGTTCTGGAATATGCATTTCACCGCTTGCAGCATGCATGGCCCGTGCTGTGGAAGCTGCACTCACTGCACCACAGTGCTGCCGAGCTCAATGTCACGGTGACGTTCAGGCATCACTGGTTCGAGGTGCTCCTCAAGGGCTGCCTGCTCTATCCGGTGGTCGGCGTGCTGTTCAAGGTCGAGCCGTGGATCGTTGGCGTCACGGCGGTCATTTTCATGTTCGCCAATTATTTCGCGCACATGAACCTGCGCATCGACCTGGGCAGCTTCACGACGTGGGTCAACAATCCGCAATACCACCGCCTGCATCACTCGAACCGCACCGAGCATTTCGACCACAACTTCACGCAACTGCTGCCGCTGTGGGACCACCTGTTCGGCACGCTCTGGGTGCCCTCGAAGCACGAATGGCCGGCCACCGGTCTGCACGACGGCGCGCAACCGCGTTCGCTGCTGGGTGCGCTGAGTTGGCCGCTGCGCTCACAAGCCGGGCGTGTTCCAGGCAACGCTCGCGCCACGCACCGCTTTGCCGCCCGTCAAACAGACGATCATGGTGGCCACGACGAGCACGCCTAGCGCCACGCGCAGGCCGAGCAAACCCGCACCGAGTCCGATCAACGGCGGACCGGCCAGGAAGCCGGCATAACCTGCAGTGGCCGCCATCGAAACACCGACAGCCGGTGTAACAGTCGAGCGGCCCGCCGCGCTGAAAATCACCGGGACGATATTCGCGAGGCCGACGCCGACCATGGCAAAGCCCACACAAGCCGTGAGCACGGTCGGCAGGCTCAGCACCAGTGCGAGTCCGGCCGCCGCCAGCAGGCCGCCGAAGCCGACCACCTTGCTCGAACCGAAGCGTCGCACGGACACATCGCCGACGATGCGGCAAGCCGCCATCGAGAACGCAAACGCAGAATAGCCGACTGCCGCGACGCTGGCCGCTTCGCTCAAGGTAGCGCGCAAATACACTGCGCTCCAGTCGGCCACCGCGCCTTCCACCATCATGCACAGGAACGCGAGCAGGGCAAGTTTCATCACTTTGGCGTTGGGCAACGCGAAGCCGCTGGAGGACACGGCCGCGCGCGGACCGAGATCGCGCAACGCCAGCACAGCGGCGGCGAGCATGAGGACGGCGATGAACACGTCCGGCAGCACGAGACCGCCGATCACGCCGACGCCGTTTTTCTGAAGCATGGCGCCTGTCGCCGCACCGAGCAGGCCGCCCGCACTCCACGCCGCGTGAAACGAGGACATGATGGGCGACTTCCATTGCGTTTCGATCGTGCTGGCGTGGCCGTTCATCGAGACGTCGAGCGCGCCGTTCGCCGCACCGAGCGCGAGGAGCACGATGCACAGCGTCGCCAGGTTCGGCGCGAAGGTGGGGAGCGGCAGCGCCACGACAAACGCCGCGCCGAGCAGTGCGGTGGCCCGGCCGCTGCCGAAGCGCGGCGCCAACTGTCCGGCCAGCGGCATCGCGATGATGGCCCCCAGCGCAAAGGCGAATAACGCGATCCCCAACGAAGTGTCGCTGAGCGACAGGCTTTCCTTGATGCGTGGCACTTCGACTGCCCAGGCGCCGATCCCGAATCCGTTGGCGAGAAACACGCCGAGGGTGGCCACCCGCTCCTTGAGCGGTTTCATGAGCGGTGTGCTGACGGGATTAGCGAGTACTTTCATGAGCGCGCCGCCATCACGTTGTCGCACACCGCTGCGAGTTGGGCGCGCCGCTCGGCCGTCACATCCGCTTCGACGAACAGGTAGTCCACGGCGCGCGCCGGCGCAACGGAAAACGGCGCAGCGGTCATCAGCTTCTCCGACGTCATGGCGATGGCGACCTGGCTGCTTGCCTGCACCATCACCCGTTTGAGTTCGGCTTCTTCGGTGTCGAACGCGGCGACTCCTTCGTCTGGATCGAATGCGCACGCACCCAGAAAGCAGAGGTCAGCTTTGATCTGCTGGATCTGCAGCAAGGCGGTGGCGCCGGTCGCGCCGGCTGCATGCTGAGCGATGCGCCCGCCGATGAGAATGAGGTCGAAGCCCGGCCGGTTCAGGAGGCGGGCGCAAGCCTCAGGCGAGTTCGTCACGACGGTTAGATCCGCGTTGTCCGGGAGCGCCGCGGCGATCGCGACGTTGGTCGACCCAGTGTCCAGCAAAATGATCTGCTTGGGCCGGACGATGGACGCAGCGACGACTGCGAGACAGGCCTTCCGATCCACGGCTTCGTGCATGCGGACCGAGGCGTCTACGCCGGCTGGCGAGATCAGCAGGGCGCCGCCGTACACGCGCTTGCAATGGCCCTGATCGGCCAGTTCGCGCAAGTGACGGCGGACCGTATGTTCGGATGTTTGGAGTTCGGCAGCGAGTTCGGATGCCAATACGCGGCCCTGCGCGTGCAGCCGTTCCAGAATCAGCCGCTCCCGTTCCTCGGGCAGAAGCCCGTCCATTGCGTCCTGTCGCGTTCGTTGCATGACTTCACCTTGCTCGATTGCCAAACGATCATAATCGAGCATAATTTAACGTAAACGAGCAGAGTGGGCAACGGTGCAATCGAAATTCTTCTGAATGGACGGTTCGGCAGGTCGTTAAGGCGCTGGCTGGGCGGTCTGCGTACCGGGCTGGAGGCCAGTAATCGCCGAGGCCGCGATCCACGCGCGCCATTGCGACGTGAAATTGAATTCGGCATCGATTGCAAATGCCGAGTCGAGCGCTTCATTGAGCGTCGCTCCGCGTTGCAACGCATCGAAGGCCGCATGTGCGGCGGCGCTTTGAACGAGTATCTGCGGCCGCCATTGCGGTCGCACAACCAGTGCATAGGTCGGTGACTCAGGATCTGCCGGAAAGGAGCCACCCGGCTGATGCGCAGTCCAGATCTCGGCGATCGCATAGGGTGAAGAGATGAGCGCGCAGGCGGGATGTACGGCCAGTTTCGTTTCGAGCAGGTCTTCGGGACGGATGGCGGCCCACTCCGCTTGTGTAAGCACGTTGGCGTCCGCGGCAAAGTAGGCCAGATGCAGCGACCATTCGAGACGCGCGAGGTTGGCGAAATAACGGAAACGGGGGGCCTGTTCGTAGGTTTCGACGAAAGCCGGTAGCGCTGCGCCGAAGCGATTGAGGTCGCCGCTCTGTGACGGATGTGCTTGCGTGTAGGCCACTGACAGCGCATCGAAGTAGGCTTCGCCGACTAGCGCCAACAAGACGGGATAGGCGCTCGCGAGTGCAGTCCGCCGATTAGCGCGAATGCTGCTCCGATAGAGGTCGACGCGCTGGCGCAGATTGTCTTTGAGTTCGGCACCGTTGCCGTTGCCGTTGCCGTTGCAGCAGGGTGTTTGTTCAGCGACGAATGCAGGGCCGTCGGCGCGGCCTTGCGCGTGATCGACTCCGCGCGCCGTGCATTGCAGTTGCGAAAGCACAGGTCGCTGTTCGCCCTCCAGCGATTCGGCGAACATGCGCTGCAGTGACTCAAGCGACGTGCGCATCGCCGGCGTCGTGTTGAGTCGAATGAGCGAGGGCCGATCGCCTGGTGTGAACGGTTTTCTGAATATCACGGGCGCGGCTGGTTTCATCGAGCATGACGCTTAACGCCGGTATATCGGTATCCCACTCGATCAGCGCCGGTATCGTGCCGAATCGCTGCAGTGCGTATTCATAGAGCGCCCAGACTTCGTTGGTGACAGGCGAGCCGTGATCGTCGACGACGGCGATGTCCGTTACGCGATGACCCGCAAGATGAATCTCGCCAATCGTGCCGATCGCCAGCGCGTTCATGGCCGCGACGGCGTCCTCTCCATGATTGCATTGGTTCACATACAGGTTGTTTACGTCGAGCAATACGCCGCAACCCGTGCGTGACGCGAGTTCGGCAAGGAATGCCGTCTCGCTGTACTGGTCGTCGCGGAATCGAACGTAGGTGGAGACGTTTTCCAGCAAAACCGGCCACCCGAGCGCGTCCTGAAATTCGCTGACACGCGAAGCGAGCAGCGCGAGCGCCGCCTCAGTCAAGGGCATCGGCAAAAGATCGTTCAGATGGCCGGCCGATGTCGCGCCCCAGCAAAGATGTTCGGAGACAACTGCCGGCTCGATCCGCTCGATCAGACGTTTGAGCTTCGCAACGTGTGCTGAGTCGAGTGGCGTCGCCGAGCCAAGGCCGAGACCGACTCCGTGCAAACTGACGGGCAGGTCGCGTCGCACGGTGTCGAGCACGTGCAGGTCGAAGCCGCCGTCGCCGAAATAGTTTTCACTGTGTACCTCGACCCAGTCGACCGCCGGCGTAGCACTGAGGAAGTCGCGGTAATGGGCATGGCGCAACCCGATACCGATGCCGGGCGGCGCGCAGGCAGAAGGGACGAGGGGATGCATCATAGGCATCGACTGGCACAGGATCGCCGCATTGGCATCAGGAATGCTGTGCGTCGATCTTGCCGCCCATCTTCTTGCAGGTTCCTTTCGGCACGGTCTTGAAGTCGCCTTTGTCGTTGTCGACCTTGGCCTCACCGGCGCAGCTGTGCACACCGGTCTTGCTCGCGCAGTCGTTCTGACCGGCCTTGGCGATGCCAAAGCACTGAACCTTCTCGTCCGCATGCGCTGCGCCGATCCCGGTGGCCGCGAGTCCTGCGAGGGCAGCGGCGATCAATGCCGGCCGGCTAAGTTTCGAGTTCAATTTGCTTCTCCTGAGTAAGCGGCGGTGGATCGCACGCCGCACCATTGCAAGTGTCGCTTCGGCATGGGCTGCCTCGGGGCCGATGCGGTGCGCCTGATTCGCCGCGCCGGGGTCATGTGTAAGGCGATTTTAAGCTTGCCGCATTGATTATCCGGCATGTTACTGGCTCATCGTACTCGCGCTTTTTACGGCACAGGCGGCGGTGATTTTCTCGCCGTCGCTGAACGAGAACGTCAGCGGGATCGTCGTGCCGATCTTGAGCGGCTGTTTCGGATGCTCCAGCATCACGTGATAGTTGCCCGGTGCAAAGACGAGCAAGCCGTGCGCGGGCACCGCTACCTGATGGACCATCGCCATGGAAGACGTGCTGCCCTGACTTTGCGTCTGATGCAGCATGGCCATGCCGAAAGCTTCAGTGCTGATGCCGACGAGATTGACCGGTTGATCACCCGTATTACTGGCCTTGAAATAGCCACCCGATGGCAGGTCACCGGGCAGCGCGCGGATCCAGCAGTCGGATACGCTTGCGGTTGCAGCGGCACCCGCGAAGGCCTGAATGGATGAACCGCACAGCAAGGCGGCGAGTAAAAGTTTGCGTGATGTCTTCATGATGTGCTCTTTGGTTCTAACGGCGGAAATGAAGCGTTAAGCAGATTGCCGCATGGCGCGGCCAAAAATCGTGCGATCGGCGAGCCACACCGCGAGCAGCGTGGCGCCCATCAATGGGAAGACGATGCCGAGCAGAACGAGGCTGGTTTTCCAGCTACGCATCGGTGGCGCGGCGCGCTCGCGCGACGGTGCGCCGAGTGAGCGTCGCGGGCGACGTTTCCACCACATCACGCAGCCGGTCACGGCCATCCCCGCGAGCCCAAGCGAAATCGCGGCACAGAGAATCTGATTGGCGACGCCGAAATAGCGGCCCATATGCAACGATGTGCCGTACGAGACGGCCTTCGACACCGCGCCGTAGTCGCCGTAACGGATGTCTTTCAGCACCGTGCCGCTGTATTGGTCGATGTACAGCGTGCGCTCGTCTTTCGGATCGGCGGGAAAGTACGAGACGGTGTAGACGCCTGTAGCGGATGCAGGCAGCACGATGTCGTAACCGCCCGGGACGCCGAGCGATGCGACGAGAGCAACGATGCGTCCGAGCGGCAGCGCTTGCGCCGCGTGTGCATCGGCGGATTGCGGCACCGGCGTGTTGCCGACGGCCCATGGCGTGAGCGGCAACGGCAGATCGTCCATCACCATGCCCGGCATCGAGTCCATGTTCGCTTCGTGCGCGCCGTGTTCATTGCTTGATGCGTGGGCTCCGTTCGCTCCGTGAGCCGTGTGCGTTTCAGCGCGTGTATCGGCAACACCCGCATGCTCACCGGCGCTCATCCCCGGCATCGCGGAGCGCAACGGCAAGCCGCCCCACGAACCCGGCGGCGCGCCAAGATTGGCGGCGCTCGCGAGCGCCTTGAACTGCTTACCCCACGAGCCTGTCCACGGCAGACCGCTCAGCACGAAGATGAGCGCACCGAGCGCGAGCCAGATACCCATCACGGCATGAAGATTCTTCCAAAGCGCGCGTCCTTGCAGCGAGAAACGCGGCACCAGCGCCGCGCGCGCAGTAGTCTTCTCGCGCGGCCACCAGAGTGCGATGCCGGTGCCGATCATCACCAGCGTCCAGCACGCGGCCAACTCCATCAGCAACTCGCCTGGTTTGCCGAGCAGCAGCTTACGGTGAAGCATGCGGTCCACCTGCATGAAGCGACGCTCGACGCTCAGCGTGCCCAATACTTCGCCGCTGTATGGGTTCAGATAGACGCTCTGTTTTTCGCCATCGGCTAGGCGAAAGATGAACTCCGTGCTGCGGTCCGACGCGCTCGCGATAGGCGCCGTCACCGCGCGCGCATCGGCCGGCATCGCCGCGCGGGCTTTGGCAAGCAATGCGTCTTCAGTCAGCCTGGGTGTGGATTGCGGTTCGACGATCAGGCGGTGCGGGTAAAGCAGCGGCTCGATTTGTGGCTGGAAGCAATATAGCGTGCCGGTGATCGCAAGCACCACCAGAAACGGCATCACAAAGAGACCCGCGTAAAAGTGCCAGCGCCAGAGCGTCCGGTAGCCGGCGTTCGCGGCGCCAGTTGCCGAGGTCGCGCGTTGAGCGGTGGTGGTGGACATTCAATCCTCCTGAAGCAAAAAATGGGTCGATCGGTTTGCGCAGCGATGCATGCGCTGGTTTGCAACTCGCGAGCGCGTCGAGTACAAGACGAGCACGTCGAGTACCGGGCGAGCGCAAACCGCGCATGCCAATCGCGTGTTCACATACGCAACTTCGCTTCGACGTAGAACGTGCGGCCCGGATACGGGTGATAGACGAAATAGCGCGCGTCAAACAGGTTGTCGACGCCGATGCCGACTTCACTCAATTTGGTCGGCTTGAACGTGAACTTCGCGTCCGCCACCGTGTACGAACTGGTGCCGCCGAATACATCGGGATTCGTGTCGGTATTGGTGAGCGTGTTGTATTCGCGGCCGGAGTAGCGCGCGGCGAGCGTGAGCGCCGCACGTTCGTCGATGTGATACGTCGCGGCGAGATTCGCGCGCCACAGCGGAATCCGATAGAAGTACTTGCCGACGGTCGCCGGGTTCTGCGCATTCGCGATGATCTTCGACTGCGTGTACGCCACGCTCGCCAGCAGATCGAGACCGCGCACGAATACATCCTGTCCTGAGTAGCTGGTTTCGACGCCACGCGAGCGCACCTTGCCGATGTTCTGGAAATTCGTCACGTTCGGAATCACCGTCGTATCGGTCTGACTGAAGATCGTGTTCTTCACGTCGTCCTGAAACAGCGAGAAACGGAACACGCCATTCCAGTGAGCCCATTCAGCGGTCAACTCCTTCGAGAAATCGTCTTCGGGCTTCAGATTCGGATTGTTGTTGATGATCGAGGAGCCGTTGATCTGCCCCTGGAACATCTCGCCCACCGTCGGAAACCGATAGGCGCGGCCAATGGAAGCGCGCAAGCTCAGATCGTCGGTGACATCGAACGACAACGAGGCTTTCGGCGAAAAATGATGCTGGTTCGCGTCGCTGTACGGAAAGGCTTTGCCGGGCAGCGCCTGCGAGCCGCCATAGGCTTGCCAGTCTTCGTACCGTACGCCGTAGACCAGCTTCCAGCGCGGCAGAAAGTGCCATGCATCCTGTGCGTACAGCGCCTGGGTCTGCGTCTTGCCCTTGAATGCATTGGCAAACGACGTCGCCGCGCCGTCGCGCCAGTTCAGCGTGTTGTAGCTCTCGTTGTCGAGGAAGTAGTTGTCGTAGTGATAGCCGAAGCTCAGCGCGTGACTCGTCAAGCCTGCTTGCGGCGTGACGGGTGTGTAGGTGGTGCGCAGATCGAGCGTTTTCCAGCCGGTACCGTCGCCAAAAATCACCGTGCCGGGGCCGTTGCCCGGTGCACCCGAATTCGCGGTGCACGCCACGCTGTTGCCGACGTCGTAGTACGAAGCGATCGCTTCGCCGTTCCAGCCGGTGGCGTTGCGGGTCGTCAGCGTGAGGCCGTATAGCCAGTTCTCGCTGTGGCCGAGACTCGGGGCGAGGGCGGCAGCCGGAATCGTGTACTCGTAGCCGCCGATCGCGACCTTGCCGCTGTATACCGGGTTGCCGTTCGCATCGCGCAGAAAACTCGACGTCGCGCTGTTATAGGTCTGGTGCCAGTAGCCGAGCGTGAAGGCGGCCTGCAGTGTCGGTGTGAAGTCGTACTGCATCTTCAGCTTGAACTGGTCCTGCACCGTGTGTTCGATTCCTTCACCGTTCACGCCGAGCACCGCGGTCGGCGTGTTGGTCTGGTTGTTGTAGAAGTAAGCGCCGGTCACCGGCGTGTCGCCGGCCTTCGCGGGCGTACTCGACTTCGCCAGCGTGGCGAATTGCAGCGGCTGGCTCGTGTTCTCAAGGTGATTCACGCCCAACCGATACGAGAACTTCCCGATCTGATCGCCGATCGACCCGCTCGCCTCGCTGCCGTTGAAATTCTGATTCACACCGAACAGGCTGAAGTGCTGGGTGAAGGCTTTGACGTCCGCGTCGGCTTCGAACTTCTTCGGCATGCGGGTGCTGATGAGTACCGTGGCGCCTAGCGAATTGCCCGGATAGAGCGCGGAAAACGGCCCGTAGATCACGTCGACCTGCTGGATCTCGTCGGGAAACACCATCGACCAGCGCGGCGGGAACGAATAACTGTTGCCCAGCAGATTGCTGAGCAGCAGACCGTCCGCGTAGACGAGGCCGCGTGCGCTCTGCGTATTGCTGGTGCCGCGTACGGCGATGATCGAGTTCAGATCGCCGATAAAGCGCTTGCGCACGGCAAGGTTCGGCATGTACTTCAACACGTCTTCGGTGTTGACGACGTTCCAGTTGTCGAACTGTTCGCGCGTCACAGTCTCGACCGAGGCCGGCAGGTCAGGGTCGACGGCGCGCGGGGCGGCGACGGTATTGGCATTGGCGGTGACGCTAACAGCAGGCAGCGTGGCGTCGGCTGGCGTGCTATCCGCGTGAGCCGGGGAGGCGATAAATGCCGGTGCGAAGGCCGGAACTAACGCAGGAAAATACGCCGGAAAATACGACAGCGGCCGCCGGCCGGATGGAATGCGCCGGGCGCCGCGGCGGGCGCAAAAGGGCAGCCTTCGCAGAGCGAAGTTGAGCATGAACGTTTCCTTGATGCATTGAACAGGCGATCGCACGCCCCCTCAACGGGTGCGACAAGATGCGCGATCAGGAACAACAGCGATCAGGAAACGGCGGGTGGGCCTCTTGGGCGTCCGGACGGGAACGCGCCGAGCGGCGTGAAGCGGGTGGAGAGGGCGGGCGGCACAGTGCCGGCAAGCGCGAGCGCGGCCGGCGGTTCGACGGCCGCGACGCTCGGCATGGCGACGTGATGCTGGAGCAGGTGGCAGTAGCCGCATGCGCCGAAGGCGTCGTCATGGCTGAGATGGACAGGCGCCGGGTTGGCCTGCGTAGATTGGCTCACCAGGCTCTGATTGGCCGGCTGTAGCGCCGAACAGAGCGCCGCGAAGGGCTCGTTCGCGCGGTTCGATACCAGCATCTGACTCACGACCGGCGCGAACACGACAAGCCACATGGCGATCAGGCCAAGCCATGCGGTCATGCGGTTATGGGAGCGTGGAGTCATGGTGGTGAACGTAAAGACGCGGGCGATTCTAGCACTGCCACACGGTCTTTTCTCGTGTGATTCCGTTTATAGCATTGGATTAGAAGGGCGAATCCCGCTCATTTCGGGGCGTTACAGCCTGACCGTTTCCCTTAAGCTGCGTGGTAAATGTTCCGCTCTCCCTGTCGGCGCTTCGCCCCCCTGCGTGGACGCGCAGAAACGCGAAACGCCGGACAGGGTGCACAAAACACGATTGACCCGGCCCGACCGCGGCCGCCACCAGTTACCACGACTCATGACCGCCACGCAGACGCGCGCCTCCTCGATAGCCGACATCAATCAGCAGGCGGCATTGCTCTGCAAAAACGGGCAATTCGCCGATGCCTGGTCGTTGGTGAAGCCGATCCTCGAACCGCACGACGAGGTGGCGCAAGACGCGCGGGCCGACGCGTTGAATCTTGCGGGCGCCTGCTGGTACGGCATGGGCAGCCTGTCCGACGCGGAAACCTACTGGCGCCAGTGTCTGCGCGCAAAACCCGACTATGCCGAGGTGTACAGCAGTCTCGGCATGCTGCTCAAATCGCACGGCCGCCTGTCGGCAGCCAAGGCGGTCTATCGGCAGCTGGTCGCGCTGCGTCCCGGCCAGGCCGACGCGCACAACAATCTCGGTACCGTGCTCTACGGGATGGGCTACAGGGACGAGGCGGAGGCGTCGTATCGTCAGGCGGTCGCGATCCGCCCCGACTACGCGGAGGCGCACTACAACCGGGCTATCGTATTGCACGAACTGCGCCGCCTGCATGAGGCGGAAGTGGCCTATCGCGAGGCGCTGATCGGACTGCCGGAACACGCCGAGGCGCACAGCAACCTGGGCAACGTGCTGATGGAACTCGGCCGCGTTGCCGAGGCTGACGCCGCGTACCGGCAGGCGCTGACCATCAAGCCCCAGTATCCCGAAGCGCTCAATAACCTCGGCGGTGTGCTGAAGGCGACGTACCGTCTACCCGAGGCCGAGCTGGCTTGCCGGCTTGCGCTGGCGATTCGCCCGGATTACGCGGAGGCGCACCTCAACCTCGGTGCGGTGCTGGCGGATCTCAAGCGTCTGCCTGAGGCTGAGGCGGCGTACCGGGAGGCAATCGCGCATCGTCCGGACTATGCCGAGGCGCACTACAACCTCGGCCTCGCGCTAGCCAGCCTGGAGCGTTTGCCCGAGGCCGAAATGGCTTATCGCGAGGCGATTCGCTGTCGGCCCGACATCGTTCACGCGCACAACAACCTGGGCTGCGTGCTTCGACTGCTCGACCGTTTGCCGGAGGCAGTCGAGGCCTTCGCACAAGCGCTCGCGCTTCGTCCCGATCTGGCCGAGGCTCACTACAACGTCGGGGCCGCGCTGGCGCAACTCAAACGGCTGCCCGAAGCCGAAGCCGCTTACCTGCGGGCGCTCGCTCTACGCCCCGATTACGGCGACGCCCGGTTCGGTCTGGCTGTGCTGGTGCTCGGTGTGGGCCGCTTTGAAGAGGGTTGGCGGTTATATGAGTGCCGCTATGAACAGCCGGGTTTCGTGCATCACAAGACGCGCGCCATGTTGAGCTGTACGCAATGGCAAGGCGACACGCTCGCCGGCAAGTCCTTGCTGGTCTGGCAGGAAGACGGACTCGGCGACATGGTCCAATTCAGCCGCTATTTCGCCTTGCTCAAGGCGCAAGGAGCCGCGCATATCGCCTTTGCGTGTGCGCCTGCCTTGCACCGGCTGATGGCTGCGGTGGACGGCGTCGATGCCGTGCTCGATCACGATACGGCACTGGCCGGCGTAGCTGCATCGACATACGACTGCTGGACGAGCCTGTTGAGCGCGCCGCTGCACTTGCGTACGACGGTGGACACGATTCCGCGCGCGGTTCGTCTTGCGGCTGAGCCGTCGCTCGTCGAAAAGTGGCGGCCGATACTCGAGACCCTGCCGCCCGGCCGCAAGGTCGGGCTGGTGTGGAAAGGCAATGCGAAACACCATAACGATGCGAACCGGTCGATCTCAACGCTGGCCACGCTCGCGCCGCTCTGGAGCGTGCCGGGTCTGAGCTTCGTCAGCCTGCAAAAAGGCCAGGGCGAGGATGAGGCGCAAAACCCGCCGGCCGGTCAACCGCTGCTCGAACTCGGCTCGGCGGTGAACGATTTCGCGGACAGCGCCGCGATCATCGAGCAACTCGATCTGGTGATTTGCGTGGACACGTCCACGGCGCATCTGGCCGCGTCGCTGGGCAAACCGTGCTGGGTGATGCTGCCGGAGAAAGACATCGACTGGCGCTGGATGCACGAGCGCAACGATTCGCCGTGGTATCCGCACACGCTGCGGCTGTTCCGCCGGGCAGCGGGCGAAGGCTGGGCCGTGACGGTCGAGAGGGTGAGGCAGGCGTGTGCGGAGCGGTTTTCCGATGAGACGGCTAGCGAACTCTGCAGCACCAGAAAATGATCTTGCAACCATCGTGACTGGCAACGAAGCAGAGTTTTTCATAAAAACGGTGCGCGTCCGGGTGGATGTGGGTCAAGAAATCTTCCTGCCCCGTTCTGGCGGAAAAATGCCGGGCCAACGCGGTTCCGATACATTCCGATAAACAGATTAGATAGCATTGCACGCTCCTTTAGGTGCTTCCTGGCCACCTTCGAATCCTACAATAGTGCCCATCACATAGTGAACACGGGTGGGTTGGAAATGGCAGACAAGGCGATGTTGGTGGTGAGCGCGCATAGCGCCGATTTCGTGTGGCGAGCAGGTGGCGCAATCGCTCTCCACAAAAAAAACGGATACCGTACGAAGGTCGTGTGTCTTTCTTTCGGCGAGCGCGGAGAGTCGGCCAAACTCTGGCGCAAGGGCGAAATGACGCTCGGGAAGGTCAAGGCGGCGCGCAGGGAGGAGGCCGAGCGGGCCGCGGACATCCTCGGTGCGGAAGTCGATTTTTTCGACCTCGGCGATTACCCGTTGCGCGTGTCGGACGAGGCCCTGATGCGCCTTGTCGATGTATACCGCGAACTGCAGCCGGCGTTCGTGTTGAGTCATTCGCAGAAAGACCCATACAACTTCGATCATCCGCTCGCTATGCACGTGGCGCAGGAAGCGCGGATCATCGCCCAGGCCGAAGGTCACAATCCCGGGCAGAAAGTGGTCGGTGCGCCGCCCGTCTACGCGTTCGAACCGCATCAGACGGAACAATGCGAATGGATACCCAATACGTTCCTCGATATCACCGAGGTCTGGGACACCAAACGCCGCGCGATCGAGTGCATGGCCGGCCAGGAGCACCTGTGGGACTACTACACGCGGGTCGCCTTGCAACGCGGCGTGCAGGCCAAGCGCAATATCGGCATCACGGCCACGCGCGATATTCAATACGCGGAAGGCTATCAGCGCATCACGCCGGCCGTGACGGGAGATCTGGCATGAAGCGGGGCGTCGTGGTGACGACTATCCGCCGCGCCGATCCGCGCGACGTGGCCGTGCTGCAGCATGCGGGCGCCGCCGCCGTTCACGAGGCGCAGAGCCGTCTCGGCCTGCTTGCGTCCTACATGCGGCCGATCTACTCGGGGCCGGCTATCGCGGGGTCGGCGGTGACGGTGCTGGTGCCGCCGTCGGACAACTGGATGCTGCATGTTGCCGTCGAGCAATGCCGCGAGGGTGACGTTCTCGTTGTGGCGCCGACTTCGCCCTGCGAGGACGGCTATTTCGGCGACCTGCTGGCGACCTCGCTCGCGGCGCGCGGCGTGCGCGGACTGATCATCGACGCGGGATGTCGCGATGTCGCCTCGCTCAGGGAAATGAAATTCCCAGTCTGGTCGAAGGCCGTGTCCGCGCAAGGCACGGTCAAGGAAACGCTCGGTTCGGTGAATATTCCGGTGGTATGCGCGCAGCAGATCGTGAATCCCGGCGATGTCATCGTTGCGGATGATGACGGCGTGGTCGTCGTACCGCTCGATACCGTGGCGAGTGTCGCGCAGGCGTCGCAAGCACGTATGGCGAAGGAAGAGAGGACGCGTGCTGCGCTGGCCGGCGGCGCGCTCGGTCTCGACTACTACGCGATGCGCGAGAAACTCGCGCAAAAAGGCCTACGCTACGTCGTCTCGGCCGAAGATCTTTGACGGAGTGGCGAGGTCATGCCCAGTCGCGCACAAACGCGTATTCCGTGCATGATGATGCGCGGCGGCACGTCGAAAGGCGCCTATTTCATGGCGTCGGATTTGCCGGCCGATCTCGCTGAGCGAGATCGTGTTCTGCTTGCCGTGATGGGTTCGCCTGATCCGCGTCAGATCGACGGTATCGGCGGCGCCGATCCGTTGACGAGCAAGGTGGCGATCATCTCGCCCTCCACACGCGACGATGCCGACGTCGACTATCTGTTTGCACAAGTCGTCGTGAACGAGGCGCGGGTCGATCTCGGACAGAACTGCGGCAACATTCTCGCGGGCGTCGGCCCGTTTGCGATCGAACGCGGTCTCGTGGATGCGCGCGATGGCAGCACACGGGTCGCGATTCACATGGTCAACACCGGGCAGATTGCGGTGGCGACGGTCAGCACGCCGGGACGCCAGGTCACCTACGAAGGCGATGCCCGCATTGACGGCGTGCCAGGCCTCGCAGCGCCGATTCCGCTCGAGTTCCGGGACACGGCTGGTTCCACCTGCGGCACGCTGCTGCCTACGGGGCATCTCAAGGATACGGTCGACGGTATCGACGTGACGTGCATCGACAACGGCATGCCCCTCGTGCTCATGCGAGCGCGCGATCTCGGGCGAACCGGCTACGAAACGCGCGAGCAACTCGACGCGGATGAAGAACTGAAAGCGCGCATCGAAAAGATCCGGCTTGCGGTGGGACCGATGATGAATCTCGGCGATGTGGGCGCGCGCACGGTCCCGAAGATGTGTCTGGTGGCGGCGCCTCGCCAGGGCGGCACGATCAGTACGCGCAGCTTTATTCCGCATCGCTGCCACGCGTCGATCGGTGTACTCGGTGCGGTGAGCGTGGCCACGGCCGCGGTGCTGCCGGGTACGGTCTGCGAGGGCCTGGTCGATGTGGACGCTGACGGCATGCGAAAACGCGTGTCGGTGGAGCACCCGACAGGCGAGTTTACGGTGGAACTCGTTCTCGGCGGAAGCCCCGGCCAGCCTGAAGTGCTGAGCGCGGCGCTGTTGCGCACAGCGAGGTGGCTATTCGACGGAGCAGTCGGCATTCCTTCGGCAGTCTGGCCGGCACGGACCTGAGCGGACTTCAGGCGAATCGCCTCCGTTGGTTTCTGCGCGGTTAGCGGTATTGCGGGTTGTGGAGTTCAACCCGATAAATAAGTCAGAGGCCTTCGCGCTGATTGAAATTCTGGCTATTTTTAAAATTGATGCGCGCTGTAATAAATATTTCGCAATGTCGCGGTATGGATGGTCGCCGCGATAAAGTGCCGGTCTATAAATACAATATTCAAATATAAACAGACTCCATGAAGTCAAGGTGAATCGATATTGTTAATTAAGCCTTCGATTCAAACATTGGAGTGTTGACCGGATCAACCTATCGGCCATGCCAGGCCAGTATCCACGGGGGTGGGGCGGTGTTGTCGGGAGCAAGGCGCGACCACGCGATGCGGAAGTATTCAACAGACAAAACAGCCGCTTTGATAAAACGCATCCCGCATATTGCATTTGAAAATTGAGCGGTTATGATGGCGTCTCCCCGATGCGATTTCTCGAACGATCGCTTTGCGGAGACGGCAGGAATATTTGCCGGGCATTCACGCTGGAGGGGTAATTAATGCTTCCCGTGCAGATAGACTAAATCGAGGAGACGATATGCTGAGTCCCCATGAATTCGCTACCTTAATGCTCATCAAGAACGCGCCGGATCAGATCGAACTGGGCCGCGCCGAGCTCGACGCCCTGCTCGAGCGGCAACTCATATCACTGGAAAACCTCGCGTCAGGACGTTCGCGTCCCCGGATCACAAGCGAAGGCGATTCCATTCTCAAGGCGGTTGCCCGGATGCGCTAGGCATCTGCGACACCCACTTCGATTTATTCACCATCGCGATCCGCCGCATCACACCCGTCCGATCGGGGCTTCGCGCGCCGGACCGAATTTTGAGGAATTCAATCATGGCTCTATTGAGTCCCGAGCAGGTTGCTGCACAGAAGGCCAACGTCGACGCGTTCTTCGGGGTGGCCGGAAAGATCTTTGAAGGCGTCGAAAAACTGGTCGCGCTGAACCTGCAGGCCGTCAGGGCCACGCTGGCCGAGACGCAGGAAAACATGGCGAAGGCGTCCGGCACGACGGAGCCGCCGCAATGGTTCTCGCTGCAAGCCGGTTTCACCGGACCCTTCGCGGAAAAATCGCTGTCATACGGCAAGCAAGTGTTCGAGATCGCATCGACCACTCAGGCTGAAGTTACGCAACTCGCACAGACGCACTACGAGCGGTACAACGATCGCGTGCAGGCACTCGTCGAAGAAGCGGCGAAGCATGCTCCCACTGGCTCCGAAGCAGCGATCGCCGCGTGGAAATCCGCGATTGCCGCCACCACGACCCTGTATGAAACGCTGCAGAAAACGGGGCAGCAGGCCGTGCATGCCGTCGAGAGTAATTTTGATGCAGTCACAGCCACGGCATCGAAGGCAGTGCGCAGCAACTCAGAGCAGGCTCCCGTAGCCGCGGGCGCGAAGCGATAGAACTGACGCGGGCAGCAATGCCCGTGTTGAGGTCTCTGGCCCATATGAAGGATTGCTTATGGATGCTGGGATCACGAATTCCAGTGTCCAATTCGTGGACTGAAAGTGGTGTGGTCACCTGTTCGCTAGTTCTGCAATGGAGGTCGCGATGAGTGAAGCAGTGGGAATCGTTATGGGTTCGTTCGTGCTGGCGATGGCACCTGTGTTCGTCGCCGCTCATTATTACCGGGAGCAGATGCGTCGCAAGCGGCTTAGACATCTGGATCACCGCCACTACTGGCCCCACTGGAGCAAAGCCCGGCATTGAGCTTTCGCGCTCGCCCGGCTGTTGTTGCCGTACCTGGGGGCTGCTGCGTTCCAAGGCGCAGCAGGCACCTCTGGATTCTGCCGGATCGCTCGATCCGCAGAATTCTCCAAGCCAAGGCTCCACCGCCCTGGCTTTTTTTTTTGGTGCTCGTCTCTCATGGAAATCCCGTACGGATCCTCGGTCTCCGTGTAAGCAGCGAGAAGGATTCGGCCCCCTAGAATCGCCTCATCGATGCAGACGGGCGGCATTCCGCCGCACCGGACAATAACGGAGACTATCGATGACCCCTAGCTTTCGCACGCTGCGCCATATCGCCGTTGCTTCCGGCCTGCTGTTCAGTCTTGCGTCGCAGCAAGCGATAGCCGCCGGCGGCGAGAAGATCACGATCATGGTCGGCGGTATCACGAAGTTGATCTATTTGCCGGCGCGCCTGACCGAACAGCTCGGCTATTTCAAAGATGAAGGGCTCGATGTCGAGCTTCTGTCGCAGCCAGCGGGCGTTGACGCTGAAAACGAACTGCTGGCCGGCGCCGTTCAGGCCGTCGTCGGTTTCTATGACCATACGATCGATCTGCAAACCAAGGGCAAGGACGTCAAGGCGATCGTCGTGTTCGGGCAGGTGCCGGGCGAGGTCGAAATGGTATCGACCAAAGCGGCCGAAACGGTCAAATCGATGTCGGACGTGAAGGGCAAGACGCTGGGTGTGACTGGCCTCGGTTCTTCAACAAGCTTCCTCACGCAATACCTCGCCGGACAGCACGGCATCCAGTCCACGGAATACACGATGCTGCCGGTGGGCGCTGACGCCAGCTTTATCGCGGCGATCAAACAAGGTCGCATCGACGCCGGCATGACGACCGAGCCGACCGTCTCGGCCTTGCAGAAGTCCGGCGACGCGAAGGTGCTTGTCGACATGCGTTCGGTCGAAGGTACGAAGGCGGCGTTGGGCGGCACCTACCCGGCGTCGAGCCTCTATGTCCAGGCGGCATGGGTCGATTCCCACAAGGCGGAAGCAGCAAAGCTTGCGCACGCGTTCGTTCGCACGATGCAATTCATCAGCACGCATAGCGCGGAAGAAATTGCAGCCAAAATGCCTGACGACTATCAGAAAGACAAACAGCTTTACGTGAGCGCGTTGAAAGCGTCGCTGCCCATGTTTACGAAGGACGGCAAGATGCCGGCCGACGGTCCCGAGACCGTGCTGAAGGTGCTGTCGGCGTTCAACCCGTCGGTCAAAGGCAAGCATATCGAGCTGGCGAAAACCTACACCAACGAGTTCACCGGTTCGAAATAAGCCGGCGCTTGCCGGTCGCTGCTGCCTGTCTGTTGCAGCGCAATTTCGTTGCGCCGCCGGCGCCGCCTTCGCGGTGCCGGCGACTTGCACGGCTTTACCTGATGAATCACGTTGTTTCAAAAGACGCGCCGGTGATCGAGTTCGACGCCGGTGGCGTGCCGCTTTATTTCTCCGAACGGCCTGCCACGCTAAAGCGGGTCGGCACCATCCCGTGCAGCATCGATACCGCGTAGCGAACGCCGAATTAGCGACGTATATCAGTGAATTCACTTAGTTGTGCAGGTGATACGGGAAAGCTGCGTGAAGGATTGAGAAAACTAGGATTGCGCTCATCGGCAGTCGGGGCCGTTGTCCGGATATTCGGACGGCAGTCACCGCAGTCGACGAGAACGAAAATTTCAACGTTGTAATCAGAGGAGACGATCGTGAAGAAAAAGTATCTGGCTTTGGCCGTTACGGCAGGCGCTTTCGCCGCAACCGGTGCGCACGCACAGTCGAGCGTCCAGCTTTACGGCCTGATGGACCTGAGCTTTCCCACCTATCGGACGCACGCGGATGCGAACGGCAATCATGTCATTGGTATGGGCAACGACGGCGAACCGTGGTTCAGCGGCAGCCGCTGGGGCCTGAAGGGCGCGGAAGACATCGGTGGTGGAACGAAGGTCATTTTCCGCCTTGAGAGCGAATTCGTTGTCGCCAACGGCCAGATGGAAGATCCGGGCCAGATCTTCGACCGTGACGCATGGGTGGGTATCGAGAACGACACGTTCGGCAAGATCACGGCAGGTTTCCAGAACACGATCGCGCGCGACGCATCGACGATCTATGGCGACCCGTACGGCTCGGCGCGCCTGACGACGGAAGAGGGCGGCTGGACCAATTCGAATAACTTCAAGCAGATGATTTTCTACGCGGCCAGCGCGACCGGCACACGTTATAACAATGGCGTGGCATGGAAGAAACTGTTCAGCAATGGCATTTTCGCCAGCGCGGGCTACGCATTCGGCAACTCCACGAGTTTCGGCTCCAACTCCAACTACCAGGCAGCGCTCGGGTACAACGGTGGAGTGTTCGACGTGTCTGGCTTCTATAGCCATGTCAATCGCGTTGGCTTTACAAACCAGACGTTCTCAGTGGGCGGCAACTACACGTTCGGTATTCTGCGCGCCAATGCGGGTTACTTCCGTTACCTGGGCAATCAGGGCGCGCTCGGTCAGCGTCAGGACAATGCGTGGACGGCGTCGCTCAAGCTGTCGCCCAAGGGTCCGTTCGACTACGAACTCGGTTATCAGCAAATGCGCGTGCACAACGCCGCTTACAACGTCGACGGCGATATTCCGAACGCGAACATCGGCGCTTTCGATCCGACGTCAGGCCTCCACAACGGTTTCAAGGAAACGCTGTACTGGTCGGCGTTCTATCACCTGTCCAAGCGTACTGAAGTGTATCTGGCCGGCGACTACATGAAGCTGCATGGCGGCTACACCGTCGGATCCACCTTCGGTGCGACCAACCAGCTCGAACTGACCACGGGCGTGCGCACTCGCTTCTGATCCGGGAATCAGATTCGCGCTGATTCATTCATCGATGTGCTCCTACTAGCGGCGGCGGACTTATCCACCCGCCGCTTTTTTTTGGCTCACCGGGTCGAGGAAGACAGCCATGTTCAGAAATACCAGTATCCGGACCGCTCTGACCATCACGATTGCCGGCTACACGGCCGCGTTGATGCTTGTGATCGGAACGTCGATTGCGGGCCTGGAAACGGCCAATACAGCGCTCGACAGGATGTACAGCGAAGAGACGGCTGCGCTGCGACACCTTGGCGCCAGCAGCGAAGCGCTTCTGCAGGTGCGAGTCGATCTCGGTGCGTACGAGACGCTCGTCGCGCAGGGAAAGCCAACCGATGCGGTGCTCGCGCGAGTGCATGCGGAGCAGACGAGTAGTGATCGCGAGCTGGCGGCCTATGCTGCGCAACCGCCGTCGAATGAGGTTGAGAGGAAGCTGACCGACGCGCTGCGTGTGAAGCGCGAGCTATTGATGAAACAGGCGCTTGGCCCCGAAGTCGCGGCACTCGACCAGAACGATTTCATGTCGTTCCGGACGACGCAACGGCAGGCGCCTGACACACTGTTTAGCGACTACCGGAACGCCGCGCGCGCGCTGGAGGATTTTCAGGCAGAGCAGCAAAAAGCGCGCTTTGCATCGGCACAGCAGCATTTTTATATGTTGCTCTGGCTCTTTGGAGCAATCGGGTCCGCTGCAATGATCCTCGGCCTTGTCGCGCGATCCGCGTTGACGAATTCGATCGTGCGGCCTATCGATGCCGCTATTCGCCATTTCGAGCGCATTGCTGCTGGTGATCTGGCCAGTGAGATCGCAACGCTGCGCGTCAACGAAATGGGACGATTGATGACCGCACTCGGCCGGATGCAGGCGGGGCTCGTTGCGGCCGTGAGCCAGGTGCGGCAGGGAACGGCGGCGATTACGCACGGCGTGGGCGAGATCGCGAGCGGCAATGCGGACCTGTCGACGCGTACGGAGCAGCAGGCGGCGACGCTGGAGAAGACCGCATCGAGCATGGAAGAGTTGACGGCGACGGTCCGGCAAAATGCCGATAACGCGCGGCAGGCCAGTGCGCTCGCGGAAAATGCATCGGAGATCGCGGCACGTGGCGGCGAGGTTGTTGGCCAGGTTGTCGACCTGATCGCGGACATGTCGTCGAGTTCAAAGCGGATCGTCGATATCATCGGCGCGATCGAGGGCATCGCGTTCCAGACCAACATACTCGCTTTGAATGCGGCCGTCGAAGCTGCACGTGCCGGCGAGGAGGGACGCGGATTCGCGGTGGTCGCGGGAGAAGTGCGCGCGCTCGCGCAACGTTCGGCGGCCGCCGCGAAGGAGATCAGGGAACTGATCGGCGATTCAGTTGCGAAGGTGAGGAACGGCGCCGAACTGGCAACGCGCGCGGGCGAAACCATGGCCGAAATCGTCACGGCGGCCCGCAACGTGACGGGTATCGTCAGCGAGATCAGTGCTGCTTCCGAAGGGCAATCGCACGGTATTGATCAGATCAATACCGCGATGACGCAGATGGACAACGCGACGCAACAGAACGCCGCGCTAGTCGAGCAAGCCGCCGCTGCTGCGGCATCGCTGGAAGATCAGGCTCGTGCGCTCGTCGATGCGGTGGCCGTGTTCAGGCTGCGCGAAACAGACAAGCTGTCCGCCCCACGAACCCAGCGGACAGAACTGGAATCAGATAGCACGGTTTTCGCATGACACCCATCGCCGCAGGCCGGCTCTATGACGGTCGAACCGGCCTGTGTGCAACCTGCCACCCCGACCGGAGGTCCAAGAAGTAGCGTATGCGGTAGATGCGAGGAGGTGTGCGATGAACGGTCGAGCAGTATTCCGGTGCATTTGCGCCGCTTTACTCACGTGCAGCTTTCTCGCAGGTCTCGCCGGATGCGATGCGCTACGCGGTCCACCGGCGGCGGAATGGCCAGGACCTCACGCCCCCTATCCTTTCCCGAACGATGTTCCGCATCGTACCGAATGAGCTGCACGAACTCCGTCGTCCCACTCAGCGTCAACTGATGGCCCCGCACGTGACGTTCGGCGCAGTGTACGGTGATGGATACTCAGACGTGGGGCCGCTGAGCAGGCGCAGTCGCTGAGTCGCCAATACGTCGGCTTCCGTCGTTTCGCGTCGGGTGAGCGTGGTACCGGTGTCGCGCACGGCGCTCAAGGGCTCGTTCACAGCACAGCTCAGCGTTTTGCCGTCGGAAAGATGCACCGTCGTCGAATAGGCGTAACCCGGCTGCGCGGCCTGGCTATCGGCAGTCCAGAACGCGGCGACCGCGAATAGTGCTAACAAAAAAGGTTGGCTTTTCATATTGCTTCCGTTGTCTTGATCGTCACTATTCGACCAAGGCGGCAGCAGCATATTCTGGCTATCTTTGTAATTCTGAATTCCAGTTTCCAGTGACTATGGCGCGTTAAGGCTCGTTGTGAAAGCCCCTGTACGCAGCGACTAATTCGCGGCGATGCTGATCGTGCGCGTGACATCGACAACCGAAAGCCTGATCGCGTCGATCAACGCACGCGCCGCAGGTGAGGGCGTGCCGGCTGCCCGCATGGTCAGTCCTATGTCGCGCCGGGTGTTGTACAACTGCACGTCGAGCATCGCCAGTTGACCAGACTGAACTTCGTAGTGCAGTTGCTGGCCCGATAATGCCGCGACCATGTCCGTGCCGAGCAGCAGCCCACGAATCACCGCAAGGTCTGCTGTCTCGACCGTGGGCATCGGCGGCTTCACTTTCATTCGCTTGAATTGCGCTTCGAACAGTGAGCGAGCCGGCGCATTGCTGCGTGGCACGATCCACTGCGCGTCGCGCAAATCCATGATGCTCAGATCGCGCGCGCGAGTGAGCGCGTGATCGCGGCGCACCAGAACGACCATATCTTCCGACATCAGGCGCTCGTTCTTCAGACCGCTGCTGGCGTCGTTATCGCGCAGCGCGCCGAGAATGAAGTCGATATCGCCCGCGCGCAGGCCGGCGACCAGCGCCTCATAGGCGCTTTCGTCAGTGACGACTCTCACGCCCGGATGCTGCGCGGTCATCCGCGCAATCGCCTTGGGCAGGAGCAACGTGCGCCCGAGCGGTAATGCGCCCACTGTCACTGCGCCTTGAATCTTGCCGTGCAGGGCGGCGATATCGTCGGGCACATGCCGCAATTCGTTCAATGCGCGGCGCACGTGAAGCAGAAACGTTTCGCCCTCCGTGGTGAGCAGGATGCCGCGCGGGCTGCGATGGAACAGACTCAAACCGGCGCCGCTTTCCAGCACCCGGATCGCTGTGCTCACGGCCGGCTGACTGATGCCGAAGGTCTTCGCCGCGCTCGGCATGTGCCGATGACGCGCCAATGCGATGAATAGCTGAAGCCGCCGGGTGTTGAGCAGATAGGCCGGCAGCGCGCCTTCTGCTGTTGGCCGCCGGCGTGCCTGCCTCGCCGAGCACCACTGCGCGAGTTCTTCCAGTTCGGCGAAGATCCGCTCGCAACGCTGCAGCACGGCGCGGCCAACGGGCGTCGGCAGCATGCCGGAGGGGCCGCGATCGAAGAGGGCCTCGCCGAGTGCCGACTCCAGTTCCTGCACGGAACGCGTCACAGCCGACTGGGCGCGAAATAGCGCCGCTGCCGCACGCGTGGCGCTACCCATCTCGGCAACGAGTCTGAATGCTCGCAATTGCGCGAGGTTGAGGAGTTCTTTGCTGCTCACGGATGGTGGCGTTCTGGCTGGCGGATGTTCAACGTGTCCGCGATCGTGTGCTGGGTGATCTGGTTCATGGGTATCTACTCATTCGAGGCCATCAAGTATAGCGACGCATCACGTCCCGTACCACGCTTGCCAGACGGCTTGCGACTTCGTTTCCCGGGCATCTGTTTTGTTTATCGCATGTGGATAGTCAGGAGGCGAGGCCGGGGCTCGGCACGCTCGTCAGCGATGCCCCAAACCCCCTATCCGGTGGGGCTTTCAGCGCTTATCCGTGCGCCGGTCACTGGCATTCAGGGCGCTTGCGAGCAATTTAACCGGTGCGAATGTGGTTTACCCGTACTTTCGGCAAGCCTGCATGATCTTTATGGTCGCACCATCAAGATGGTTGCAATGGCTGCCACCCCGGTAGCGGCGACCCATCCGATTGGCGCTGGTTGGCGCGCGGCACGAAGCAACGGAAGACAACGGGATATGGCAAGGATCATTGGTGGAATCGGCACATCGCATGTGCCCACTATCGGCATGGCGTACGACAAGGGCAAGCAGAACGATCCCGCATGGGCGCCGCTCTTTAAAGGCTACGAACCGGTGGCCGATTGGCTCGCCGAGCGCAAGCCGGACGTAATGGTGATGTTCTACAACGACCACGCGAACAGCTTCTTCTTCGATTGCTATCCGACCTTCGCGCTAGGTGTATCGGCCAATCACGAGTTCGCTGACGAGGGCGCCGGCAAGCGCCCGCTGCCGGACATTGCCGGTCATCCCGATCTGGCGATCCACATTGCGGAGCAGCTCGTCAACGACGAGTTCGATCTCACGATTTTCCAGGATCGTGCACTCGATCACGGATGCAATTCCCCGCTTTCGCTGATGTTGCCGCACGACGGCGGCTGGCCGATGTCGCTCGTGCCGATGGAAGTCAACGTGCTGCAATATCCGCTGCCCACCGCGAACCGCTGCTACCGTCTCGGTCAGGCGCTGCGCCGCGCGATCGAGTCGTTCGAGCAGGATCTGGATGTCGTGGTGGTCGGCACCGGCGGGTTGTCGCACCAGGTCCACGGCGAGCGAAGCGGCTTCAACAATACTGATTGGGACATCGAGTTCCTCGATCTGATCGTGCATGAGCCGCAGCGTCTCGCCGCGATGAAGCATGTCGACTATGTGCGCCTTGGAGGCGCGGAGAGCGTCGAGACGATCATGTGGCTCGCGATGCGCGGCGCGCTCGGGCCGAAGGTCCGTGAACTGCATCGCAGCTATTACCTTGCGACGAGCACCGCGATGGCCGTGACCCTCTACGAAGAAGAGGTGATGCAATGAACCCGCAACTGATCGGTATCGAGGAATTGAAGGGCACGTATCCGTTCGATATCCGCCAGAGTATGAAAGCGATGCGCCTGAACCGTTTCTTCTGGCAGATGCGGGAAGCGCCGGCTCGCACGCTGTGGCTGGAGAACCGGACCGCTGCGTACGACGTGGCCAGCCTGACGGCGGACGAGCGCGCGCTCGTCGACAACACGGACTGGATCGGGCTGATTCGATATGGCGTGTGTTTCTTCGTTCTCGAGAAATTTGCGCGCGTGGTGAAGATCACGAATCTCGGCATGTACGCCAGCATGCGAGGCGAAACGCTCGAGGCGTTTCTGAAAACGCGCAGGGTGCCGGAAGCCGTCTAAGGCGACTCGGCCCTGCGCCGCATCTTTTTTTAGCGGTTTTTCATTTCAATACCAAGAAGACCCCGGCTTCGACAGAACGCCGGGGCGGGAAACTGTTTTCTTCGGAGACACGCATGAAATCTGCAGACTCAGTCGACATCAAGGCGTTTATCGACGCACGCAAGATGTCGGCGTACCAATGGCTGGTCCTCGTTCTATGTTTTCTGATCGTCATGATGGACGGGCTGGACACGGCCGTGATGGGTTTTGTCGCGCCCGTCATCATGCATGACTGGAACGTCAGCCGGGCCGCCTTCGGTCCCGTGATGAGCGCCGCGATGGTAGGCCTCGCGATCGGTGCGCTGGCGGCAGGGCCGATTGCCGATCGCATCGGGCGCAAGAAAGTGTTGATTGCCTCCGTGCTCTGCTTCGGCTTCTTCAGCCTGACCTGCGCATTCGCCGACTCACCCATGGAACTCGTTGCGCTGCGCTTTCTGACGGGCCTGGGTCTCGGCGCCGCGATGCCGAACTCGACCACGCTGCTCTCCGAATACGTACCGTCACGCAGTCGCTCGCTGTTGCTCACGATCATGTTCACTGGCTTCAACTTCGGTTCGGGGGCCGGCGGATTCGTGGCGGCTTCGCTGATTCCGCACTTCGGCTGGCGCGCGGTGTTCATGTTCGGCGGCATCTTGCCGATCCTCAGTGTTCCCTTGCTGTTGTGGCTGCTGCCTGAGTCAGCGCGTTTGATGCTGGTGCGCAAAATGTCGACCGAACGCATCGCGACAACGCTCGGCCGCGTCTGCGGACATGTCTTCGGTCAAGACGTGCGCTTCACCGCGCCCGAACCGGTGGTCGCTGCGAAGGCGCCGGTGCGGATGCTGTTCGCGGACGGCTACGCATTCAGCACGCTGATGCTTTGGCTCACGTACTTCATGGGCCTGCTGATCATCTATCTGCTCACTGGCTGGCTGCCCACGTTGATCAAGGATGCCGGCTTGCCGGTCGAGCGTGCCGCCGCGATCACCGGCATGTTCCAGTTGGGCGGCACCGTGGGCGCCGTTGCGGTCGGCTTCGCGATGGACCGCATGGATCGCAACGCGGTGATCGGTGCGGCATATCTGTTCGGTGGCGTGTTCATCTTCGCGCTGGGCATGGGCACGCTCAAGTCGAACCTGCTGCCGGTTCTCGTTACCTGTGCCGGCTTTTTCATGAGCGGCGCGCAGACCGGTCTCAATGCACTTGCCCCGAGCTGTTATCCGACTCGTGCCCGCGCAACCGGCGTGAGCTGGATGCTTGGGTTCGGCCGGCTCGGCGGCATTCTGGGCTCGCTCGTGGGTGGCGCGTTGCTGTCGCTGGGATTCAGTTTCGAAACCGTATTCGCGGTGCTCGCTGTGCCTGCGCTGATCGCTGCTGCGGCGATCGTCATGAACCGTCTCGCGCTGCGCTTTATCACGAGTCCCGTGGCCGACGCCTGAACGCGTTTCCAGCGGCGGGCCCACGCAAGGGCGTGTTGGCTGCTGTGTGCACGGCAGCCCTAACCAGAAGTTATTGAAGGAGAGCAGACATGAGTGGCGATTTGAGCGTGAGCGGAAGTGGGCTCAACAAGGGTGAGACGGCCAATGTGACGGAATGGCCGAACCGCATGGCCATGATTCGCGCGGGCGTGATCGGCGGATTGGTCGGCGCCGTGATCATCTGGATTTACGAAGCACTCGTCTGGGTAGGGGCGCAGCACTTGATGCCGTTGGCGGGCATTCCACGCAACGCGACGGGGCTGGTGTTCGGCAAGCAGGTGCAGGAGTCGCTCGGTGTGTGGGCTTATATCGTCGGCACGGGTATTCACTTCGTGTTCGCGTCGGCGTGGGGCGTTCTGTTCGCGGCAATCTGGCCTTACTTTCGCCGGCGCGGATACGAAGCCACTTTCGTGGCGCTGTTTTACGCGGTTTTTGCGTGGATCGCGATGCATGTGGCAATCATGATCGCCTCCGATAACCATCCGAACTACTACGACCCGGCTGTGATCATCGGTGGCTTCATGTCCCATATCTTCTTCACGGTCCCCTTAGCCTTGACGGTAAAGCGACTGCTGCAGCCGCAAGGGCGATAGAACAAAGTGTTTGGCGAACCTCGAGTGTCAATGCCGATTGAGACAATTTCAATAACACGTATGATTTGGAGATCTGGAGAATGAGTAAAAGTATCAGACGAGTAGACGTTGTGCTGTTGGGAGCAGCGATCGCGGCTTGCGTGCCGGCTTTCGCGCAAAACAGCGTCACGTTATACGGTATCGTCGACAACGGCTTTTCTTATACGAACAATCTGACGTCGCTCGGCTCCACTAGCGGAGGAAAATCGGCCGTCAAGATGACGCAGGGTGTATTTGCGGGCAGCCGCTTCGGCCTCAAGGGCGCGGAAGACCTGGGTGGCAACACAAAAGCGATCTTCCAACTCGAGTCCGGCTTCAATTCGGCAACCGGTGCCCAGCAATACACCAACGCGATGTTCGGCCGGCAGGCGTGGGTCGGCCTGACCAACCCGACGTACGGTACCTTCACGGCGGGCCGCCAGTACGCTTCGTACTACCAGTTGCTCTCACCGTATAGCCCGACCACATGGATCACCGGCTACTACGGCGCGCATCCTGGCGATATCGACGGCCTCGACACGATCTACCGTGCGAACAACACGCTGGAGTACACGTCGCCGAAGCTCTATGGCCTGACGGTGAGCGGCTCGTATTCGCTGGGCGGCGTGGCGGGCAGCACGAACCAGGGCTCGACCTGGGCGACCGCGGTGCAGTATGCGATGGGGCCGGTCGGCCTCGCAGTCGGCTTCTCGCGAATCAACAATTCGACCGCGGGCGGCGGCTCATGGGGCGCGGATTCGACCACCACGAACGGCGGCTCGCAGATCGGCGTATCCGCGTTGACGAACGGCTATCAGACTGCGCAGGCGCAACAGCGTTTCGCGGTGGGTGGCGGCTATAAGTTCAATGGCGCGTGGGATATCACGGCGACCTATTCGAACGTCCAGTACATTCCGGGCAGTGGCTCGAAGTTCCACGATACGGCGATCTTCAATACGGCTGGTACGGTCTTGCACTGGAAACCGGCCGTTGCGTGGGATTTTGGCGCGGGGTACAGCTATACCCGTGCTACACGCGCGAACGGCATTCAGGACAATGCGCAATACCACCAGTTCAATCTCTCCGAGTACTACGCATTGTCCAAGCGCACGGGTTTCTATGCGTTGGAGGCTTATCAGAAGGCGAAGGGCAAGACGCTGGGCACCAACGGCGCCGGGCAGATCATCGACGCCACGGCAACACTCGGCGATGGGTATAACAGTGCGCCGTCTTCCTCAGGCAGTCAGTTGGCGGTGGGTGTGGGTATTATTCACCGGTTCTGATTGGTAGTTTTTTGCGGTGAGAAAGGCCGGGGGCAGTTCAGACCCGGCTTTTTGCTTTTCGTGAACGCTTGCATGGCCGCGTGCCGGTTACCGAAACCTATTACATCCGAGGTAATTGGCGGACCGCACACTCACGCCTAATCTTCGGTCATCGCGCAACTCATCCCGAGCGGCGCTTACGATCGAGGACATACCATGTCGACGTTTCACATTCACACGATTGAATCCGCGCCCGAACAATCCAGGCCGGTGCTTCGGCAGCTTGAGCAAAACTTCGGCCTTATCCCCAACATCGCGGGCGCGATGGCTGAATCGCCGGTGCTGATCGACGGTTTCATCGGTATTTTCCAGAAGGTTCATGCGGGTACTTTCACGGAAGCGCAGATACAGACGCTGTTGCTGACTAACGCAGTGACCAACGCGTGTACGTGGGCGGTTGCGTTTCACACCGCGCTCGCACTGAAAGAGGGCCTTTCACCCGCCGATTTCGAAGCGATTCGCGATGGCCGCGCACCTGCCGATCGCAAGCATGCCGCGTTGTCGACCTTGACGAAAACAGCGATCGAAAAGCGCGGACACCTGGACGATAAGGACGTGGACCCGTTTATCGAGGCCGGCTTCCGTCAGGACCAGGTGCTCGAGGTCCTCACGGTGCTGGCTGCTTCCACTATCACGAACTACGCCGGCAACATCACAAAGCCGCCGCTCGAAGCGCCGTTCCAGGAATATGTCTGGACCGCATAGGTCGCGTCTGGAAGGGTTGGTCGGCAACTGGGAGTATGCTGACCGGCGCGGTTCGAACGACCGATTGGCGCCGGACGTCCACGATGCTCCGGCGCCATCGATCACCGAACCTGATCTGTATCGACTAGCGGACCACAGACCGATGAATCCTGCGAATCCCGGAAGGAAGACGCCACCGAATGAACTCGGCGCGTTGTTGCGTCACTGGAGAGACATGCGCGGCATCAGCCAGTTGGACTTGTCGTTCAACGCGGGTGTCTCGCAGCGTCACATCAGCTTTATCGAAAGCGGACGCAGCGTGCCGAGCCGTCAGATGCTGATGGATATCGCTCAGACGCTCGACATTCCTCTGCGCGAACGCAACACGTTGCTATTGGAAGCGGGCTATGCGCCGATGTATGCCGATGGCACCTGGAACGCACAGGAAATGCAGAGTGTCACGAAAGCACTTGGGAGAATGTTGCGTCAGCACGAGCCGTTTCCCGCACTCGTTATGGACCGCTACTGGAACGTGCTGATGACCAACGAATCCGCGCCGCGCTTTTTCAATTGCTTCATCGATATGGCTGCGCGCAAGGGGCCGCGCAACATGCTGCATCTGATTTTCGATCCGGATGGAATGCGTCCGTTCGTTGCCGATTGGCAAGCGGTGTCGAATAGCCTGATTCAGCGTGTCTATCGGGAATCGGTCGGTCGCGTGGTCGACGAACAGACGCACGAGTTGCTTGCCGCGCTGCGTGCCTATCCGGATGTGCAGCCTGATTTGAAGGCTTCGCAGCGCACCGTGGAAACCGGGACCGCTGCTGCGGCCATGCCGGTGATCCCAATCGGTTTCGTCAAGGGCGGCAAGGTCCTGAATTACTTTTCAATGGTCGCAACCGTGGGCACGCCGCAAGCCGTCGCGGCACAGGAGCTGCGTATCGAATGCATGTTCCCCGCAGACGACGAGACGGAAGCGCGTCATCTTGAGATGCTCGACGCGGTCCAGCAACAGCAGTGAGCGGCAGAGGCAAGCGAATCGCTACTGCCGCTTCGCCTCATGACCAACGGAGCAGATTGCGTGAAGGGGAGAAGCGGCTTGCGCAACCCTTGTCGTCACTCGCCCTGATTGCGGGCGAGTTGCAAGGGCGCGATGTTAGTGGCTTAGTGCCGCGGCAGGTGGCATTTCGGGCGCATGCACCGTGACGGTCTTGCGGACCTTGGCGACATCTGCCGCGCTGACTGTCGAACCGGTGTTGCCCCAACTGTTGCGCACGAAGTTCGTGACGTCGGCGACTTCCTGATCGTTCAGCCGCCAGCCGAAGGCCGGCATCGTGAACGAAGACGGCGCGGTCTTCGTGCCTTCGAGCGTATTGCCGGTCAGCAGGACGTGAATCAGCGAGGTCGCGTCCTTGCCCTGCACGACTGGATTACCGCCCAGTGCCGGGAACACGCGCGTGTAGCCGCGGCCGTCACTGCGGTGGCAGGCGGTGCAGTTGTCGCGGTATACGGCGGCTCCTGGCGTTGTGGCGTCGCCGGTGCGCAGAGCGCGAGCCGCCGTATCGTTGTACACGTACGGCGTTTCCTTCGGATCGGTCGACGGCAGCGTCTTCAGGTAACGCGCAATCGCCGTCAAGTCGGCGTCGTTCATGTGCTGCATGCTGTGCTGCACGACGTCGGTCATGCCGCCGAATGCCGCGCTGTGCTGCGTGCGTCCGGCCTTCAGGAATCGCACGATATCGGCCTCGCTCCACGAACCGATGCCGGTGCGTGGATTGCTGCGCAGGCTCAACGGGACCCAGCCGTCGATCGCCGCGCCGCCTGCGAGAAACTCGGAGCCGTCGAGATCGCTCAACGCGCGTTCCTGCATCGTCACCGCACGCGGCGTGTGGCAGGCGCCGCAGTGGCCGAGGCCTTGCACGAGATAGGCACCGCGTGCGATCACCGGATCGGCATAGTGCTTCGAATCGAACGCCACGGGATCAGGCGCGAACAGATAACGCCAGATACCGAGCGGCCAGCGCATCGACAGCGGCCAGACGATATCGACTGCACGGTTCGCCTGGTTCACCGGCGCGACGCCTTGCGTGAAGTACGCATACAGCGCGTGCATGTCGTCATTGCTCAGGCGAGCATACGAGGGGTATGGCATCGCCGGATACAGCGTGTCGCCGTTAGGGCGCACGCCGGCACGCACCGCGCGATCGAACTGCGCGAAGGTCCATGAGCCGATGCCGGTGTTGCGATCGGGCGTGATGTTGGTCGAGTAGATCGCACCGATCGGCGTGTCGAACTTCAGGCCGCCCGCGAAGGGTTTGCCCGATTGCGCTGTGTGACAAGCAATGCAGTCACCCGCACGCGCGAGGTATTCGCCGTGCGCGCTCAACGCCGCGTCGGATTGAGTTGGGAGCGTTGTGGCTTGCGCGGCGAGCGGAACGGACAACGTAGCCGCGATGCAGAACGACGCTGCGCGCACGCGTCTGAATGCCTGACCCAGGCGTTTCACATCGATGTTTTTCTTCATACGCTCACCAGCGGGCCGGGGTTCTTCAGATACTGCTCGCGGATCGCGCGCGCCGACCAGTAGGCGAGCGCCGCGACGAGGCCGGTCGGGTTGTAGCCGATGCCTTGCGGGAACGCCGACGCGCCCATCACGAACACGTTGTGCACGTCCCAGCTTTGCAGGTAGCGGTTCAACACGCTCGTCTTCGGATCGGTGCCCATGATCGCGCCACCGACGAGGTGAGTCGTCTGATAGCGGCGCGAATCGAAGTGCGCGCCGAATTCACGCGTATAGACGCCGATGGACTTCGGCCCCATCTGCTGCGCGATCTTGTGCATCTGCCCGGTCACGTATTGCGCCATCTTGATGTCGTTGTCCTTCCAGTCGAAGGTCATGCGCAACAGCGGCTGGCCGTAGGAGTCGCGATAGGTCGGATCGAGATCGAGGAACACGTCGCGATACGACATGTTGGAGCCATGCGCGTCCATCGAAATGGTGTGTGCGTAGTGGTCCTTTACCGACTTCTTCCAGTCCACGCCCCAGTTGGGCGTGCCGGCCGGTGTCGCGATGCCGCTGATCGGTTTGGTGCCCGCCTGATTCACCCACAACGGCGAGCCGCCGACAAAGCCAAGCGGACCATGATCGAAGTTGTCGGCATTGAAGTCGTCGACGGCGACGCCGTTGCCGCCCGCGCCGATGAACGGATTGGTGAAGGTGTCCTTGTCGAAGAACGCGGTGATCGTCGAGAGGTTCTGATACGCGAAATTGCGGCCAACCACGCCTTCGCCCGAGATCGGGTCATACGGCTTGCCGATGCCCGAGAGCAGAAGCAGGTGAACGTTGTGATACTGGAACGCCGCGACGATCACGAGATCCGCAGGCTGAAACACTTCGTTGCCCGCCGGATCGACGTACGTGACGCCCTTGGCGCGCTTTTTCGTATCGTCGAGTTCGACGCGCAGCACGTGGCAACGCGAGCGCAGTTCGAAGTTTGGCGACTGCTTCAGCGCCGGCAGGATGTTCAGATTGGGCGACGCCTTCGAGTACATGTAGCACGCGTAGCCGCTGCAGAATCCGCAGAAGTTGCACGGTCCCATCTGCACGCCGTACGGGTTCGTGTACGGACCCGACGTATTCGCCGAAGGCAGGCGGTACGGGTGCAGTCCGAGTTCGCGCGCGGCCTTGCCGAAGCGTTCGGCCGAGTAGGTGTTCAACTGCGCGGGGAGCGGGAAGTTGTCGCTGCGCGGCGCGTCGAACACGTTACCGTCGCCGACCACCTTGCCGTTGACCTTATAAGCCTGGCCCGAGGTGCCGAACACTTTCTCGGCGAAGTCGAAATGCGGTTCGAGTTCGTCGTAGCTGACGCCGTAATCCTGAATCGTCATCCCGTCAGGAATGAAGCGCTTGCCGTAGCGTTCTTCATAGTGGCTCTTCAGACGCAGCTCTTCCGGAGTGATGCGGAAATGCACGCCTGACCAATGCAAGCCGGCGCCGCCGACGCCTTCGCCCGGCAGAAACGCGGCAAGCTGCCGATAAGGCAGGGCGGTGTCGCCGACGTTATGACGGATCGATACGGTGGTCTTGGAGAGGTCGAGGAACAGCTTCTTGCGGACGTTGTAGGTCAGCTCGTCGATCGTGTTCGGATACGCGCCGTCCGGATAGGTGTCGCGATACTCGCCGCGTTCGAGCGCGACCACTTTGAGGCCGGCCTCGGTGAGTTCCTTCGCGAGGATCGCACCGGTCCAGCCGAAGCCGACGATGACCGCGTCGACGTGCGGTTTGGTTTGTGTGGTCATCAGGTGCGCTTTCCTTCAATCGACACGGGGCCATACGGATAGGCCTGACCGTTCTGGTTGACGAAGTCCATGAAATCGGCGCGCGCGCCGGGGAAGCCGATCATCTTCCAGCCGCCCATGTCGCGATTGCCGCCGTGGATCGGGTCGCAGAAATAGCCTTCGCGGGTGTTTTGCAGCAACTGGCCGAAGAAGACGCCGGCCGGGACGTCCGCGAGATCGATCTTTTCTGTCTCCAGCGCGGCGAGCACGGTGTCGCGTGTGGGTGCGTCGAGGGCGTCGAACGGATGCGAGTAGGTCTTCGTGCAGTAGGCGTTGACCGCCGCGATGCCGAGCCGGTACAGATCGCGTGGCACGAGCTTCAACTGATAGCCGAGTTCCGGCGCGCCTTGCATGAATGGGCCCTGCATGTACCAGAGCGCGCCGTGCGCATACGGCGTGTCCATCTGCCGGTCGATGAACTCGGGCACGCCGGCTTCGACCGCGCCCGGGCCTTCGCTGTCCGATGGAATCAGGCGATCGACCGCCGCGTGGATGAACGCCCATTCCTTCGCGTCGAAGAAATGCGGCTTGTAGTCGGCACCGGAGGGCTGGCCCGCGGAGGCGGTGCCGCTCGCGCCCTGAGCAGTCGTGGCGGATTGCTTGACTTCACAGCCGGCGAGGGTCCCGGCGGGAACCAGCGCAACGGCCGTGCGTAAGAAGCCGCGGCGGGAGGTGAGGGGAGATTGAGCCATATTGTTCTTTATCGCGAGATGGGGGCGCGCCGTGGTGTGCACGGACGGTCTTCGGATTTCGGCGCCATAGTAAATGGAACCGGTTCCAATGTGTCTCTACTTTTTTACAATAAGCTGTTTCATGAAGTGATTAAATTTCCTTTTGAAGGAAATATGTCTTGTAAATCATAGGTGTTTTTAAGCCTGTGTGGCCTGTGGGCGGGGCGGACGGAGCGATGTGAAACTGACGCAAAAAAGCGACGTTTTTGCGCAGGCATCGCAATGAGCGGCCGTTCGAGCGGACGTGGTTTACCCGCGCTTACAGCACGCTGACGATGGCGAGCGGTCGCCGGTCGGGCCTGAGACGGCCATACGGGGCACGTGAATCCCGCTATATCTTCCAGCCGTATTGCGCCGACTCCGGCGCGAGAATACTTTTCGCCTGCCGCAAACGCGCGAAAACAGACGAAGCCTACAAATTGAAAGAAATTCCGCGCTGAAGGGCTCTTTTCGACGCCCGTGCCTCGCGCCGCCGGAGGCACACATCACGACGACCATCAAGGAGACAAGCTGTGCTTCCCGCAACCATGCCGATCAACGTTGGCAATACCGCTTTCATGCTGCTGTGCGCGAGCCTCGTCATGCTGATGACGCCGGGTCTCGCGTTTTTCTACGGCGGCCTAGTCGAACGCAAGAACGTGCTGGCGATCATGATGCAGAGCTTCATCTCGCTCGCGTGGACAACCGTGCTGTGGTTCGCGTTCGGCTACTCGATGTGCTTCGGCCCAAGCTGGCACGGCATCATTGGTGACCCGACCTACTATGCGTTCCTGCGCGGCATTACGCTGCAAACGATGTACACGGGCAATGACGCGGGCATTCCGCTGGTGGTCCACGTCGCCTATCAGATGATGTTTGCGATCATCACGCCGGCGCTGATCACAGGTGCGTTCACCAACCGCGTGACGTTCAAGGCGTACTTCCTGTTTCTGACCGGCTGGCTGGTGCTGGTGTATTTCCCGTTCGTGCACATGGTCTGGAGTCCGGATGGACTGTTCGCGAAGTGGGGTGTGCTCGATTACGCGGGCGGCATTGTGGTCCACAACACCGCCGGATTCGCCGCGCTAGCGTCGGTGTTGTATGTGGGACGCCGTCAGACCCTCACGCACAAGCCGCACAACGTGCCGTTGATCGCGCTCGGCACGGGTCTGCTGTGGTTCGGCTGGTATGGTTTTAACGCCGGCTCCGAGCTGCGCGTCGACGCCATCACGGCCTCGTCTTTCCTTAACACCGACGTCGCCGCTTCGTTCGCTGCCATTACGTGGCTGCTGATCGAATGGGCCAACGCACGGCAGCCGAAATTCATCGGCTTGCTGACCGGCTCGGTCGCCGGCCTTGCGACCATCACGCCCGCGGCCGGCTATGTGTCGTTGAGCACCGCCGCGATAATCGGCATTTCTGCCGGTGTGATCTGTTATTACGCTGTTGCGCTGAAAAACCGGCTTGGCCTCGACGACGCGCTCGACGTGTGGGGCGTGCATGGCGTGGGAGGTCTTGTCGGTACCGTTCTGCTCGGCGTGTTCGCGTCGAAAGCGTGGAATCCGAATGGCGCGGATGGCCTGCTGTTAGGTGGCGGCGCTTTCTTCGTCAAGCAATGCGTGGCGGTATGTGTGTCCGGCGTCTGGGCGTTCGTGTTCACGTGGGGCATGTTGTGGCTGATCAACCGCGTGACACCCGTTAAGGTCGGTGAAGCCGCCGCGCAGCACGGGCTCGATACCGAGTTGCATGGCGAAGTGGCTTATCTGGACGCGTAAGCAAAAGCACAAGGTGAGAAGAGAGCGGGACGCTTGCGTCCCGCTCTCTTTTCTACGTTCACATTGAGTCGAGTACGAAAGTTTCCTGATTCCTTCGAGCTGCTACGTCCGTCGGCCCTTACAGGGGGAGGCATCGATTCCATTCCCGGTTGCTTTCAGCCACTGTCGACGTTTCAACTCCTGGTGGTGCCATAAGCAGCCAGCCTCCCGGAGAAATGAAGAACAAACCCGAGCAATGCCAATGCGCCGCCGAATATGCACGCTGTGTGCCATCCACCTAGTCGCCAACTGAGACTTGCTCCCCAGGAACCCGCGGCACCGCCTACGAACATGCCGCTCATGAATAGCGTGTTGAGTCGGCTTCTTGCCTCCGGGCGAAGTGCGTACACCACATGTTGGTTGGAGATGAGAGCCGACTGCTCACCGAAGTCCAACAGGATGATGCCGACGATCAGGCCAACGAGGCTGCCCCAAAGGCCGAGAACCGCGTATGACAGCAGCATGATCAGACAACCAAGCCCGATAACTGCATGAGGTCCACGACGATCGGCGACACGGCCGGCAAGTGGGGCAATCAGAATACCGGCCGCACCAACGATCCCCATGAGGCCTGCGACATCAGCCCCCAAGCCGAAGGCTTCATGCAGACGCAATGCCAGAATCGTCCATAGCCCAATAAAGGAGCCGAACATCGCGGCTTGAATACACGTTGCACGGCGCAGTGACGGTTCTTCTCGCCACAACTCGATGAGTGACTTCATGAGACGAAAGTAGCTGTGACTTGTCTTGGGTTCACTGTGTGGGAGTTTGACTAGCAACATGACCCAGATAATGGCGGTCATCGCGGCCCCTAGCCAAAACGTGGCACGCCAGCCCCAATGATCGGCAGTAAATCCGCCGACGGCCCGTCCCAGCAGAATGCCGCAAAGCAGGCCGCTCATCACGGTACCGACGACCTGGCCACGGCGATTGGATCCGGCTAGTTCTGCCGCGAACGGTACGACTTGTTGGGCAACAGATCCTGAAATACCTACTACTGCTGAAGCGACTACCAGCAACCAGGCATTCGGGGCTGCAGCAAGGCATACCAACGCCACGACTAACACTGCCGTTTGCCCGAGAATCAATTTTCTCCGATCAATCCGGTCTCCCAGAGGTACCAGAAAAAACAGACCACAGGCGAAACCCAGTTGTGTCGCCGTCGGAACCAGATTGACGAGGCCAACCGATCGTGGGAAAGCCTGCTGCAATAGTTCCAGGATCGGCTGGTTGTAGTAAATATTAGCGACGAAGACACCGCAGGCAACCGCCATCACCATCAGCAATGAACTGTCCAGGTGATGTGTTAACCCGGGCTCTTCAGGGGCGGCGGACTGCGCCGGAGATTCGCTACCAACTGTATTGGGTGACATGTCCAGACTCACGACGTAGTACAGGGACCTTCATCGTGATGCAGCGCACACAAGAAGTCTTTGGCCTACAATTTCAGACGTCTGAAATCCCTGTTGATCCCCGAAATCTCGCCGTGTGACATTGACAAATGCCTACAGGTACAAAGACTCGCCATGAAAGGCCGTCGAAGGGCCCGGACTCCCGCGACGACGATATGGTTGCTTTCGGCAGCTACCAGTTGTTCCCACGTTTGCGGCTATTGTTAAGAGACGGTGTACGACTGGACGTAGGTGAGCGTGCGCTGGACGTGTTAGTCCAGCTTGTCAGTACGGCAGGCCAGGTCGTATCCAAAGATTCGCTTCTTTCCCGGATATGGTCGAAGGAGGTCATCGAGGAAAACAGCTTGCAGGCGCAGATCTCGTCGTTGCGAAAAATACTGGGGGATGATCGGGACCTTATCGCGACGGAATTCGGTCGAGGCTATCGTTTTACAGGTTCAGTGCAGGCGCATCGGGCTGTCACGTCGTCCATAGGCGCACCTCAACCACGAGTTGGCCTGCCGAGCCCACGGTCTCCTTTGATCGGCCGCGTTGAGGAGCTATTGGAATTGAACCGGCTGCTGGCTACCCAAACGCTATGTACGCTCACAGGCCCTGCCGGCATAGGTAAGACCCGCCTGGCGATAGAGGCCGCGTCAGAATCCCGTCCCTGGTTTCCCGACGGGGTTTACTTCGCCGACTTGTCGCAACTGAGCGCAGCCTCAGTATCGCCAGCTATTTCGAGCGCGTTGGCGGGGCTTGCTGGGACAAGCACACAACAGTTGGCGTCTCACCCGGGAAGGGCACTACTGGTCGTTGATAACTGCGAACACGTTACGTCGGCCTGTGCAGCGGCCCTCGAGCGGGTTCTGGAATCTGATCCGCAACTGAGCGTGCTGCTCACCAGCCAGACCCCATTGGGGCTGGACGGTGAGCAGGTCTACCGGCTCAGTCCCCTCGCGTTACCTCCGCGCACCATCAACGCAGCAAACGCAAGAAGCTATAGTGCGGTTGAACTGTTTGTCCGCCGTGTAACTTCCGCGGACTATCACTTCGAGCTTACGGAAACGAACGTAGAGCAGGTTACGACGTTATGCAGGGCGCTCGATGGGGTTCCACTGGCATTGGAAATCGCTGCAGCTCGCGTGCCATCGTTGGGTCTCGCAGCGGTCACCGAAGATTTAGCCCTTTCGTCCGGATTGCTTGCCGCTCAGAAACGCCAGACCCCAGGTCGCCATCGGACGCTTGGTGACGCGCTGCAGTGGAGTTACCAATTACTCGACTCCGTGGAACAAGCGGTGTTCCAGGAGCTGGCCATTTTCCCTGCCGATTTCACCGTCGCTGCCGCAGAACGTATCGTATCCACCAATCTGGAAAAGCCCACCCGACTGGTTGATGTGCTTTGCAGCCTCGTTGACAAGTCGCTGATCACGTTGCAGGCCGGAACCCAACCGATTCGCTATCGCTATCTAACCATGCTGCGGGCATACGCCCTGGAGCAGCTTGCGAACCGCACGGCGGCCATGACTGAAAAGCATGCTCGCTTCGTTGAGCAATTGACTTCTCAAGCCCAACGAGATTGGACGTCGCTACCCACGACGCAATGGAAGCGACAATACGAACACCACATTGACGATATCAGGGCCGCTCTTGACTGGTCATTGTCAGATAGTAAGCGCCGTGCCTCGGGTCTGCTCATTCTCGCGAACTCCGCCCCATTCTGGATACAACTATCACTCTACGACGAGTGTCGCCTGCGGATTACGAACGTACTGGAAGAAACGAAAATTCCTCCGGTTGAAGAGCGCCAGGAGATGATGATCCAGACCGCACTGGCCACTTCGCTGACCTGGTCACGTGGACCCGTTCCGGCTAATGGGCGGGCCTGGAGCAGGGCCAGCGATCTCGCGCTCCGGCTGGACGACGCGGAAACGCAACTGCAGGCTGAATACGGTCTATGGCTTTATCATCTCCGCAGCGGTTACTACGCACAGGCCCTCCAGCACGGGAAAAACATGGCAGATCTAGCCGCGAGTCATCGCGATCAAGCGGCACTTCTGACGGCACGTCGTTTGATTGGGACATCTCATCATTTTCTGGGAAATCACACTGAAGCTTTGTCTGAAATTGAGTGCATGCTCGACAGTTATACGCGCGACGAACGTCATGGCTCCCATTTCAGATTTGGAATGGACCAGCGCGTGGCAGGTTGGGCCTTTCTTTCGCGCATTCTGTGGGTAATGGGAAACCCGGCCAAAGCGCGACGGGCTGCCCAGATAGCGATTGACGAGGCGATGGCACTGGATCACGCCTGCACCCTATGCTGCGCCCTTGCGGAGGGAAGCTGTAACGTGGGCGCACTTTCGGGAGACGTAGAAGGCGTCAAGCGTGTGTCCCAGCAGCTTATCCAAGTGGCAGGAACTCACGGTCTGGACTTTTGGGGACTCTATGGTTCGGCTTTTTCACTTTGGGCGAAAGTATTCCAGGATCCGAACGCTGTCTCTTTCGTCGAGCTTCGATCGACACTGGAGACGCTGCAAGCCCGTGGATTTGATCCGGCTTATTCCGTTTTCTTATCCGACTTTGCGAGCGCAATGCTGGAACAGGGCCGTATGCGAGAAGCAGCCAGCCTCATTAATGCCCGGCTGGCCGGCGACGCTACTGGACAGTTTTGGAACGCCCCTGAACTGATGAGAGTCAAGTCTCGGACGCTCTCGGAGAAGAGGTCATCTCGGCGAGCGCCACGGGCGTTGATTTTGCAGCAAGCGTTGACGCTGGCGCGCGCTCAGGGCGCCAAGGCGTGGGAGCTAAGACTCACGAACGAACATGTCGCATAGGCGCCCGGCGTAATGCGGTATCACCCGTTTGCCGCGCCGAGCGCTTCGCCGAAGCGGGACATGCCCGCGAGCGGGCCCGTTTCCGTCGATTCGACCAGGTAGTCTAGGAAGGCCCGCACAGAGGGTGACGTGCGTCGCGCGCGTTCGAAGAGCACATTCACAGGTGCAGGCATAGTCTCGTAGTCCTGCAGGATACGCCGCAGCCGGCCGCACTCGATGTCGGCTGCCACTTGCCACGACGGGGCGCGCACGATGCCCGCACCGTCGATCGCCGCGGCCGCGAGCACGTCGAGCGCGTTGGCCCAGAGGCGACCTGTAATGCGGGCGGAATGACGGGTGCCTGCGGACTTGAAGCGCCAATCGACGGGGCCGGGCTGATCGGAGAAAACGAGGCAGTCGTGCCGGCGCAGCTCGTCAGGCGAGCAAGGCGCGCCGCGGCGTTCGATATAAGACGGCGCGGCGCAAACGACCATGCGCACGTCACCGAGCTTGCGTGCCACGAGCGCTGAATCGGGCAGGCAGCCCACATGAATCGCGAGGTGGATGTCCTCCTCGACGAGATTCACGGCGCGGTCGATCAACAGCAGTTCGACCGAAACCGCGGTGTGGCGCGCAAGGAAGCACGGCAAGAGCGGCGCGATGACGGTTCGGCCGAGCAGCGTGGGCACAGCGATGCGCAAACGGCCCGCCGGCTCGCTCTGGCCCGCGCTGAGTAACGTGCCCACTTCGTCCAGCTCCGCGAGGATCGACTTCGCGCGCTCAAAAAATAGACGCCCCTCGTTCGTCAGCGCAATGTGCCGTGTCGTGCGCCGCAGCAGTTGCATGCCGAATTGCTTTTCGAGCGCCGACAAGTGGCGGCTCACCGAAGTGAGCGACATCGGAATCGCACGTGCAGCGGCAGACAGACTGCCGGTTTCCACCACTCGGACAAACACGTTCATCGCGTCGAATCGGTCCATTGGTCACCTTTCCTCGAAGCGGAAGAGTCATTATCGCTTTATGACCGTACTCCCGAATCGGGGAATAGTCTACATTCCCCTTTGAGCAAACCGCAAAAGCCCGCGCGCCACGCCTGGAGCGCGTGAGCTCTTCGAACATTTCCGGCAAAGGATGGACGCAGATGAAACAGTCGATCTACTGGGTCATGGCACTCGCAGCCGGGCTCGTCGTCGCCAACAACTATTACAACCAGCCGCTGCTCGTCGATTTCGCGCATACGTTCAGGGTTGCTGAAGGGCAGGCCGGCGTGGTTTCCATCGCCGCGCAGGCTGGTTATGCGCTCGGCCTGCTCCTGTTCATTCCGCTGGGCGACAAGGTCGAGCTTCGCAAGCTCTTCGCGTTCACGTTGGCGGCGTCCGTCGTTGCCCTCGTTGCGATGGCGGCGGCGCCCACGCTGCCTTGGGCTGTGGCGGCGAGCTTTGCCGCGGGCATGGCAAGTGTGGCACCGCAACTGCTCACGCCTCTTGCGGCGCAGATTGCAGGACCCCAAGGCCGCGGCAAGGCCGTCGGAATCGTGATGTTGGGCCTGCTTTGCGGCATCCTCGTCTCTCGCACGGTATCGGGCGTGATCGCTGCGTATTTCGGATGGCGCGCTGTCTACGCCTTCGCGGCAGTCGCAATGGTGGCCGTTGCCGTCATGCTTGCGCGCGTGCTTCCGCGCGTCGAGCCGACCTTCTCGGGCAGCTACGGTGCGTTGATGCGTTCGCTGCTTGCGCTGCTGCGCGAGGAGCCCGTGGTACGGCAGACCGCTTCGATCGCGGCGTTGCAATTCGCCGCATTCAGCGCCTTCTGGACGACGCTCGCGTTTCACCTGCACGGCCTCAACGCCAGTTACGGCAGCGAGACAGCCGGATTGTTCGGGCTTGTCGGTGTCGCCGGCGCGAGCGCGTCCTATGCCGTTGGAAAGCTGACCGATAGGCACGATCCGCGTCGTGTCATTTTCGTGGCCAGCATCGTGTTCATCGCCTCGTATATGCTGCTTGCCTGGAAAGGCGCGAGCATCGGCGGGCTAATCGTCGGCGTGGTCCTGCTCGACCTAGGCTTGCAAAGCTCGCATGTCTCGAACATGGCGCGCAATCTGGCAGTTCGGAGCACCGCGATGAGTCGCGCCAACACGCTCTATATGACGATCCGCTTTGCGGGCGGGGCGCTCGGCGCGACGCTTGGCAACTATGCATGGAGCGTGTGGCATTGGCCGGGCGTGTGCGGTGTCGGGCTCGTTTTTGCCAGCGCCTCAATGCTGCTGCAGATCATTCCCGCGTCCGGTCCGCGGCCGTTTGCGGCGGAACGCGAGAGAAGCGCCGACCATAAGGTGCATGAAGCGCGATAGGCGATCTAGCGTTCGAATCAAACTGATCGCACTGCCTTAGGCGTATGGATGGACTGCTCGCTGATCACGACGATGGCAGGAGCAATGCCGAAGTAGGTAACAACGTTCATTGATGCTCATAGCAAACCTCACCTATTGTTCGAAGCAGCCGCTTCAGGGGCGAGACACGCCGACGGGTAGGATAGAGGCAAATCGGGCGTTAAAAAGGCGGCGACTTTGCTCGCGGAGCGGTCACCGCTTTATTCAAATGTAGAAAAAGGCAATGCCTTTGCACTCTCAAATGTAAAACGCAGCACCATGGAAAACCTCCTCAAAAAGCTCGACCTCACCTCGCTGCGCCTGTTCGTCGCCGTCTGCCAGGAGCAGAACATCGCGCGCGCGGCTGAGCGTGAGTTCATCGCCTCGTCCGCGGTGAGCCGGCGCATTGCTGAAATCGAGGCGCTGATCGGCTTGCCGGTGATTCAGCGCCAGTCGCGCGGCATTACGGTAACGCCGGTCGGCGAGACCGTGCTGCGCTATGCGCAGGCGATCATCGGCAACATCGAACAGATGAGCGCCGAGTTGTCGCGCTTCTCCTCGGGGGCGAAGGGGCGGGTGCGGGTGGTGGCGAATCTCTCGTCGATCGTGCAGTTTTTGCCGGAGGACGTGGCGGCTTTCGGGCGCGCGTTCCCGGAGGTGTCGATCGAACTGGAGGAAGAGAACAGCGCCGACGTGCTGCGTATCGTCGACGAACACGGCGCCGACTTTGGCATCTGCAATCCGGTGGCGGGCAGTGAAGCTTTCGAGCAGGTGCCGTATCGGGAAGACCGATTGGCGGTGCTGGTGCCGGGCGGCCATCGTCTGGCCTCCGCTTCGCGCGTGGCCTTCGACGAGTTGCTCGACGACAGCTTCGTCGGCCTGCGCAGTGAGAGTGCGCTGACCAAACTTCTCGCACAGCAGGCGGCCAGCGCTGGGCGGCAGATCGACGTCAAGATCCGCGTCAGCAGTCTCGACGCACTGTGCCGGATGGTCCATGCCGGTCTCGGCATCGCAATCGTGCCCGAGCAGGTGGGACTGCTCTATGTGAATGCGCTCGACGTGCGCCTGCTGTCCTTGAGCGACGCCTGGGCGGTGCGGCATCTCATCATGATCTTCAAGTCGCGAGATCAGTTAAGCGCCAGCGCGGCGGCACTGGTGGGGTTCCTCGGCAGCAAGCCCTAGCCCGCAGGGCGCCTCGCACCATTCTCCAAACGAGACGTCTGTGTTGCTGGACCGGCACTTCGGCATTGCCTGCGCGCGCCGTATAGTGGGCGCAAGGAGAATGCTCATGAGCGATACGATTCGTCTGGACGGCCGCGTGCTGTACCTGTCACAGGACCCCGCGGTGATCGAGGCGCAACTTGCCGGTGAAAATTTCACGCGCGCCACCGCCGGTGCGCTGCGCGATAACGTCTCCACCGACGAAATCACACCGGTCACCGTCATGCTCACCTATGACGAACGCCTCGGCCAGTATCCGTACGTCGGCTTCAAGGCCGGCGAGCGCATGCCGATCGGCCGCCATGCGGTCAAGAACGGTGGCTTCCAGGTGACGGTGGCGGGCAAGCGCTACGGCAAGGGGTCGTCGCGCGAATCGAGCCCGTTGGCAGAGTTGTCGGCGGGCATTCGCCTGATCGTCGCGGAGAGTTTCGAGCGTATCTATCAGCAGAACTGCGACAACATCGGCATTCTCACGACCACCGATTTCTCCGTGCTCGATCGTCTGATCGCGGGAGAGACGGTGCCGATCGACGAGTTTCTCAAAGGCCGCGACGCGCTCACGCAGCAGATCATTCGCAGCGGTGGCTTGCTTGCGTACAGCAAGTTCGCGAACTGGCCGGCGCCGCGTGTGCGGGAAATGGCAAACCCGGCAAACGCGGCAAGCACCGCAACCGCCCCTGAGCCGAAGACGCTGGTCGAGAAGATCATCGAACGCCATCTTCATCCCGGCATTGAAAGCGCGCAGCGCGGCGACGGCGTGTTCATCGCCGCCGACTGGCGCTTCAGCCACGACTACTTCACCGGCATGTGCGCGCATCTGATGCATCGCGCGTTCGGCAAGCCCGCGCCGCTGCATGCGCCGGATCACATCATCGCGTTCCAGGATCACCTGGTGCTCGCTTCGCAAAGCATTCCGCACGTGCGCGACGGATTGCTGCCGGGCGTTGCCAATCTGATGGAAGGGCACACGTCGTTCTCGCGCGACTATCCGGTGCGCTCGCACGGCGCGCTCGACAACTCGCCGGGTTCGGAAGGCATCTGTCATGCGTTGATGGCCGAGCAGTACGCATTGCCAGGACAGGTTGCATGCGGCACCGACTCGCATACGCCGCATTCCGGCGCGCTCGGCTGCCTTGCATTCGGTGCGGGCGCAACGGAAATCGCCAATAGCTGGGTGACGGGCTACGTGCGTTGCAAGGTGCCCGAGACCTTGCGCATTGAAATCGACGGCACGTTGCGCGACGGCGTCACTGCGAAGGACCTCGTGCTGCACCTCTTGCAGATGGACGTGATCCGCTCGGGCGGCGCGATCGGCCTCGTGTTCGAGTATGGCGGCGCCGCGGTGCGCGCGATGTCGATCGACGAACGCGCCACGCTCACCAACATGGTCGCGGAACTGGGCGGCTTCACGGGCATCGTGGAACCGGACGAACGCACCGTGGCGTTCCTGAAGGAGCGTCGCGGCGTCGATTTCGCCCTTGAAAACTGGATGAAAAGCGATGCGGGCGCCACGTATCGCGACACGATCCGCATCGACGCCACCGCCATCGAACCGATGCTCGCGCGTCCGGGCGATCCGGGCAATGGCGTGCCGGCGCCGCAACTGAAGCAGGACGTCGCAATCGATATCGCGTATGGCGGCTCGTGTACGGCGGGCAAGCGCGAAGACTTCGACTTCTATCACGAGGTATTGCGCTGGGGCGTGGAGCAGGGCATGCATGTGCCCGAGGGCACGCGTCTCTTCCTGCAATTCGGCACCATGGCCGTGCGCGCCTACTGCGAGAACCAGGGCTATTTGCCGGTTTTCGAGCGCGCGGGCGTGACGCTCGTGATGCCGGGCTGCGGTTCGTGCGCGAACTGCGGACCAGGCCAGTCGGCCGATGCGAGCGAGGTGACGATCAGCGCGATCAACCGCAATTTCCCTGGCCGCTCGGGGCCGGGCAACGTGTGGCTCGCGAGCCCGTACACCGTTGCGGCGAGCGCGCTGGCCGGAAAAATCACCACCTTCGAACAATTGAAGCACGCGCGCCGCTAGAATGCTGGCCGGACCTTGCGGCCCGGCATCGTGGTGCGCGTGACATACGAAAGTACCCAAGGCCGGCACAAGACCGGTCGCGGCGAGCATCATCGTGCATCGCCTGAATGACCCGCATCACCAGGAGACAAACAATATGGCATCCCCCGATCACGCCGGGTCCGTCGCGCGCAGCGCCGGCGGCGCGGCGTCTTCCGCAAGCGCGACTGCCGCGGCGTCCGCTGCATCCACCACGCTCGACGCCGGTAGCATCTCCGCGCGCCTCGACCGACTGCCCGCCACGCGCTCTGTGTGGAAACTGGTGGTGCTGCTGAGCCTCGGCTTCTTCTTCGAACTCTACGACCTGCTGTACTCGGGCTACGTCGCGCCTGGCCTCGTCAAAAGCGGCCTGCTGACCGCGACGACGCACGGCCTGTTCGGCTCGACCGGCGTCGCGAGTTTCATCGCCGCACTGTTCAGCGGGCTGTTCATCGGCACGATCGCATGCGGCTTTCTGGCGGATCGCTTCGGCCGCCGCGCCGTGTTCACGTATTCGCTGCTGTGGTACACGGCGGCCAACGTCGTAATGGCGTTTCAGGAAACGGCGACGGGTTTGAACTTCTGGCGCTTCGTGGCGGGCGTCGGTATCGGCGTCGAACTCGTGACGATCGGCACATATATCTCGGAGCTGGTGCCCAAGCAGATTCGTGGCCGCGCTTTCGCATGCGAGCAGGCCGTTGGTTTTACGGCCGTCCCGGTGGTGGCTTTTCTCTCTTATCTATTGGTGCCGCGCACGCTGTTCGGCCTCGACGGCTGGCGCTGGGTGGTGCTGATCGGCGCACACGGTGCGCTGTTTGTCTGGTGGATCCGGCGCGCGTTGCCGGAAAGCCCGCGTTGGCTTGCGCAACAAGGGCGTCTCGCCGAAGCCGATCGCGTGATGAGCGAACTCGAAGCGAAAGTACGCAGCGAATACGGCCGTGAACTGCCGCCGCCGGCGCCGCCCGCGCCGGTCGCGCCGCGCGGCAGCTTCCGCGATATGTGGGTGCCGCCGTACCGCAGCCGCACGCTGATGATGACGATCTTCAATATCTTCCAGACTGTCGGTTTTTACGGCTTTGCGAACTGGGTGCCGACGCTGCTGATCAAGCAGGGCATTACGATCACCACGAGCCTGATGTACTCGAGCGTGATCGCGTTGGCCGCGCCTATCGGTCCGGTGATCGGACTTTTCATCGGAGACCGCTTCGAGCGCAAGACGGTGATCGTGGTAATGGCGGCGGTGAATATCGTGTGCGGTTTGTGGTTCAGCCAGGCGTCTGGTGCGGTGTTGCTGGTGAGCCTTGGTGTGTGTCTGACGCTCGCGGGCAACATCATTTCGTACAGCTACCATGCGTATCAGACCGAGCTTTTTCCGACAAGTATCCGCGCGCGGGCGGTGGGTTTCGTCTATTCGTGGAGCCGCTTCTCGGCGATTTTCACGGCCTTTCTGATCGCTGCCGTGTTGAAGCACTTCGGGACGACTGGTGTGTTTGTGTTCATCGCCGGGGCAATGCTGATTGTGATGCTGGTGATCGGCTTGATGGGGCCGCGGACGAAGGGGCTCGAGCTGGAGAAGATTTCCAGGTAGTCGGGCGTGGGGCACGAATGAGTGCTCCCGACTCATCCAGACGGCCCAGGCAAGAAGAACGGCCGACCCGCTGCTGACAGTCATGAATCCGGCACCGGAATGGTCAACATCCGCCCACCGATATCAAGCGGCTGCTGAAGTCTGCCTGTGTGCAATAAAGTCAATTTCGACGAGCGCGTCACGCGCCAATCCAGTCACGCCGATGCAAGTCCGCGCCGGCAATTTCGCAGGCGGGAAATAGGCAGCATAGACCGCGTTCATCGCCGCGTAATCGCGTTTGAACTCGGTCAGAAAGATCCGCGCGGAGACGACATCTTCGAGCCCAAGCCCGATCCCCTTTAACACGAGAACCAGATTGTCCATCACCCGGGTTGTCTGTGCGGCAACACCTTCGGGAAGCGGGGCGTTGTCATCGTCAGGCGATGTCGGCATCTGGCCAGTGAGAAACACCCAGCCGTGCTGCTCGGTGGCATGAGAAAAGGGACCGACTGGCGTAGGCGCATCCTCAACCATCCAGAATCTCGTCGATAAATCCATCTACCGTAACTCCATGAACAAAGAAAAGCGTCGTACGCGTACGACGCCTGGCAGCGCCATAGCGAACGTCACACAATAATTAATCCGCGAACAAGGCCTTGCGGATAATCGCGTGCATCCCCCAGTTGCCGTCGACAACCTGTGTCACGCCGAAGTCGACCGCAACCGACATCAACGAGATTGCTTCATCTTCGGTGAGACCCTTGGTCGTCATCAGAAAGCGGCGTGTCTTGATGAACGCGTCACGCATCGCCAGGTCTAGCGTCGACTTCTCGTAGACCTTGCTCTGCGCGTGCGTGCCGAATTCAGTCAGATAGTTTGCATGGCTGAAGCCGTGCAGCACCCACTCTTCGGGGGTTTCGACGAGCGGATACGTGAGGTCCGCATACGGTTGACCGGCAAGAGTCGCTCTCTTGTGCAACACCAGTTGGAAGTCGCCGGTCAGCGAGCATTCGATGGCGGTCCCACACAGCTCCGAATCGCCCTGCGACGCGTGCGGATCCCCGACTGACAGCAACGCGCCGGGAACGCCAATCGGCAGATAGACGCTTGCGCCCTGCGCGACGCGCCAGTTGTCCAAGTTGCCGCCGAACGCGGACGGCGGGATCGAATCGATGAGGCCGTCCTGTTGCGGCGCGACCGCGATCAGGCCGAAATGCGGGCGCACGGGAATCTTGACACCCTTCAGGATCCCGTGATTCTCCTCGACCGTCGAATGGTCGACGGGCACGCCCGGATAATCGATCGTTGGATGCACCACACCGAACGGATCGCGCTGCGGCGTCCAGCGGTAGTTGTAGACCGCACGTGCATATGGCGGACCGTCGTGCGGCTGCGGCTCGGCGTCGAGTTCATAAATCGTGACAACTTCGCGCGGTTTAGGCTCGGTCAACAGCTCGCGGTAATGGAAGCCCCACCACGCGGCCGCATTGCTGCCGAACGCGCGCCCGCTGAATTGCGGATTCGCGCAGCGCCGCGGATGTACATCGAGAATCCTGACTTCCAATACGTCGCCCGGTTCGGCGCCGCGCACCGCGATCGGACCAGTGCAGATATGCACCCCGAACCCTTCGCCGGCGCCGCGTCCGTAGATCGATGCATCGATCGGTCCGGCACCGCGCCGGTTCACGTTCTTGCGCTCTGCGGTCCAGTGGAACACGCTTTCGGCGCCTGGGTCACCGGCAACCATGCGCGCCCAGTCGTCCGATGCATGCTGCGTCAGCGTCTCTATCGTCACGGTATCGCCGCTGTCGACTTCGAGCACCGGCTTCAGGTCGTGCGAAAAATAGCCCCAGTGCACCGTGTTTGCCGTCGCACGCAACAGGTGGTGGCGCGGCTTGCCCGGCCGGCGGGCGACGCCCCTTGTGGACTCGGTCCGCGTCTCGACGGTGGGGCTGGCCACGACCGTACCCGCATCGTCGAGCGTTGCTTCCCGCGGCCGCGCTTGCGCGCTGGCCTGCGCCGCGGCTTGCGCATGGAGCAGCAGCGCTTCCGTGTTGAACGGCAGTCCGCGCGAAATGCGCTGCACCAGATGCCGGGCCAGATCCAGGCTCGCTTCGTTACGGAAGGCACGCGGCGAGGTGTGATACTGGTCGCGAAACGCACGGCTGAAATGCGCGGGATCGTTGAAACCCCAACGGAAGCAGATATCCGAGATCGACATCTTTTCGTGTAGCGGATCGACTAGTTCGGCCCTGCAACGTTCGAGGCGGCGCAGCCGCAAATAGGTGGAGAAGCTCTGGCCAGCGGTTTCGAACAGCTTTTGCAGGTAGCGCTGCGAGACGCGCTCTTCTGTGGCGAGAAGCGCGAGACTGATTTTCGGGTCGCTGAGCCGCTCATCGATACTGCGGCAAACGCGCGAGAAGATGGCCGCCTGCGACGATGTCAGCCCGCTGATCGGCGTTTCGCGCTGATGCACTGCGAGAATCGCTACCAGGAACTCAATCAGCGCGAGTTCAAGCGGACGCAACTCGTTGGCCGACAACGTGTCCACGCTTTCCGCCAGCGACGCCAGAAAACCGGAAAACACATGTCCGATGCCGGCATCTCCGGCGATCCGCCCGGCACACATCGACGACGGCGCAAGCAGCCGCCCTCTGATCGCCGCACGCGGTATACGCACGACAAAGGCGCGGAAATCCGTGGCGAAAACCAGCGAGCAACCCTCGCGTGACGGCAGATAGACGAGGTCGTTCAACGTCAGGGGCTGGCGTCGGCCGTCGGCGAGCAGCGTCGCCACGCCGTCAAGGTGCAGCATGATCAGCACGCTGTCGCCGCCGGCAGCATTCGGCTCGAGCGTCTGCGCAACGGACGCCAGCAGGCTCAGATCGAAGCCCCCGACCGACCGCTGCGTCTGGATCGTCCCGTGCAACGCTCGTGCCGGAGGTATCGCGCCGCTACGCCATCCCATCCTGTCGAGCGCTTCCCGCCAGGCGCGCAGCCGTTCGACTTCCGGATAGGATTCGGTAGTAAAGCGCAGCAGATCCAAGTGGACTCCAGGGCCGATGCCTGCGGCGCGAGCGCGTCGCAGGGCGCCCGCTACCCTTGGATGGATTCGGGGAGCCGGACGGGTCATCGCAGAAGAGCAATATTCGCGCCATCGCACGTCGACTGCATCGATGATGCCCGGCCGGCCCTGAGCGGCAGCGCGCGCGAGGCCGCCACAGTCGTGCGCGAGACCGCACCAGCAGCGCGCATATGCACCGTACCGATGCATCCGGCACGCCAGCCCTTGTGGGCTCCGCATCGCCTCGCGGCCCACACGGGAACGCTCAGTCCCCCGCGCCGTCGACGAAGACATTCTTGCGAATCGAGCCATGTACGCCCCAGTTGCCGTCGACGACTTGCGTGACGCCGAAATCCGCGGCGACCGACATCAGCGCGATGGCCTCGTCCTCGCTCAGCCTGTGTACGGTCATCAGGAAGCGGCGCAGCTTGCGAAACGCGTCGCGCATCGCCTTGTCGAGGCTGGAGTGCTGCGCCACCTCGATCTGTCCGGCCGGGCCGAGTGCCGCCAGGTAGTTCGGGAAGGTGAAGCCGTACACCGACCATTGGTCGTCGGTTTCCAGCATCGGGTGCGTGAGGCCTTCGAGGATCGTGCCGCCCAGGTCGTTCTTTTTGTGCAGCACGAATTCGAAGTCCCCCGTCAACGAGGTCTCGATCGCGGTACCGCCGAGCTCGCTGTCGCCCTGAGCCGCATGCGGATCGCCGACCGAAAAGAATGCGCCTTCGACGGCGACCGGGTAATACATCCGCGCCCCCTTGCCGACACGCCAGTCGTCGATATTGCCGCCGGTGTAGCTGGGTGGATTGGAGCTGACGTAGTCGGCCTCCGTCGGCGCCAGCCCCATCGTGCCGAAATGCAGCCTGGCCGGCACCTTCACGTTCGACAGGATGTTCTCTCGCTTGCGAACCAGCGAATGATCGACCTTCACGCCCGGATAATCGATCATCGCATGAACGACGCCGTCCGGATCGGTCTGCGGCGTCCACACGTAGTTGTAGACCGCACGTGCGAACGGCTCGCCGGAGGTATCGAGCTCGAAGATCGTCACGACTTCACGCGGCTTCGGCTCCTCGATCAGATCGCGATAGTGGAAGCCCCAGGATGCGGCGACGTTCGAACCGAAACAACGGCCGCGATAACACGCATTGCAGCTCGGCCTCGGCCGTACGTCGAGAATCCGCACTTCGAGCACGTCGCCGGGCTCGGCCCCTTCAATCGCGACCGGCCCGGTCAGCAGATGCACGCCGACACCTTCGCCCGAACCTAGCGTAAAGGGTCCGTCGGTTGGCCCCGCGCCGCGGCGCGGCATGGCCTTGTGCTCCCGGGTCCAGTGAAAGATGCTTTCGGCGCCGGGGTCGCCCGCGACCATGCGTTCGTGATCGTCGTTTGCATGGTGTGTCAGCGTCTCGATCGTGATCCGGTCGCCGGAGCGCACCGTCAACGCCGGCTCGACTTTTTTGCTGAAGTAACCCCAGTGAACCGTTTCGGGCGACACGGGGAGAGTATGGTGCTTCATGTTTGTTCGAACCTCGTAAGGCGCCGGGCGCAAAGGGCCGGGCGATGCTGAATGGCGCGTGCCGTCACGACGCGACTTTGAGTCGGTCGTCGGCGCCCATCACGCTCAAGAATCGCGCCGTCAAAGGATGGCGTGGGTGTGTGAGCACTTCGTGCGCAGGCCCCTGTTCGACCACCGCGCCGCCGCTCATGAACACGACGCGATCCGCGACCTGATCGGCGAAGCGTAACTGGTGCGTTGAGATGATCATCGTCAGACCGCCTTCGTTCACGAGCCGCTGGATTACGTCGAGTACTTCGCCGACGAGTTCGGGGTCGAGCGCGGACGTCGGTTCGTCGAGCAGCAGCACGCGAGGATTGGGCGCAAGCGCGCGGGCGATCGCGACGCGCTGCTGTTGGCCACCGGACAGATGGCGCGGCAACGCATCGGCGCGATGACTGAGGCCGACGCGTTCGAGCAGTTCGCGCGCGCGGCGCTCGGCATCGGCGGGCGCCATGCCGTGCACCCAGCGCAACGGCCCCGCGATGTTCTCGCACGCCGTCAGATGACTGAACAGGTTGAAATGCTGGAACACCATGCCGACACCGGCACTCGCACGCTCGTTGGCGATATCGCCCTGGGTCATCTGCTGACCATCGACCCGAAAACCGAGGCGCTTGCCGGCGATGCGGATTTCCCCCGAATCCCACTGCTCCAGGTGATTGATACAGCGCAGCAGCGTGCTTTTGCCCGATCCGCTTGGCCCGAGCAGCGCAATAACCTCGCCGAAGCGGACTGTGAGGTCGAAACCGTCGAGTACCGTCTGCCCGCCGTAACGCTTGCGCAGACCCTTCACCTGCACGGTCGCGCTCTGCTTTTGGAGCGCCGTGTAGCGCTGCGCGCGCTCTGCGTGAAGGTCATCCGCGTTGGGCATGGGCGACGGCGTCGGTCCGAACGGCGCATCGACGGGTAACGTCGGGGCCGCGCCGGTCGAGTTCGCCGCAATCCCGGCGCGGCGCCACGGCAGCAGCCGTGCGAAGCGCCCGGACGGGCTACGATCGAGATCGAGCGCGGTTTCGGCGAACAACTGGATCGCGGCGATCACGCCTGTCAGCACGAGATACATCAGCCCGGACGCGAAGAAGATCGAAAAGAAATCGAACGTCGACGACGCGAGCTGGGTGCTGCGCAAGGTCAGTTCGTCGACCGCGATCACGGAGGCCAGGGACGAGTTTTTCAACGCGCTGACCGACTCGTTCCCGAGCGCCGGGATCATCGTGCGGATGGCCTGCGGCGCGATCACACGGCGCAGCAGCACGGTCGGCGTCATGCCGAGCGCCTGCCCCGCGAGCAGTTGCCCGCGGTCGATGCCGAGCACGCCAGCGCGCAGGATCTCCGCGATGAACGGCCCCTCGTTCGCCGCGAGCGCGAGACCCGCTGCGCCCATCGCGCTCAACTTCAGCCCGATGTGCGGCAGCGCGTCGTACGCGAACACGAGTTGCAGAATCAGCGGCGTGCCGCGAAAAATCACTGTGTAGCCGCGCGCGATCGCGGCGAGCGGCCCCACCTTGCTCAGTTGCATGCTCGCGAGCACCAGTCCCACGATCAGACCGCCCGCGAGCCCGAGGGCCGTGACTGCGATCGTAAAACCGATGCCGCTCAGCAGATACGGCAGACCGAGATAGTGCAGAAACAGATTCATCAGTTCGAGGCAATCAGCTTGGGGGTTTCGAGGTTTTCAACACCGAGCGACCACTTCTTCAGCAAGTCAGTCTGGATGCCGGCCTTCTGGATCGCGACAAGCGCTGCCATCACGGCTGCGCGCATTGCCGGATTAGTTTTCGGAACGCCGATACCGATCGAATACGGCAGTGTCACTGCACTAGCCTTTTCGAGTTGGTTCGGATACGCCTTGACCGCCTGGTCCACCGTGTTCACATCGTTGATGTACGTGTCCGCGCGGCCCGAGAGAATCGCCTGGATCGCGTTCGCGTTGTTGTCATACAGCTGCACGGCCGCTTCCGACTTGTTCGCCGCCTTGCAGGCCGGCGCAAGATTCTGGATCAGCGGCACTTCAACGTAGCCGGTGTTCTCTGCGGCAGTCGTGCCGCACATTGTCGGGTTGATGCCGCTGATCTTCTTCGGATTTCCCTTCGCGACGAGCACGCCGTCGAACACTTTCGAATAGGTGATGAAGTCCGCCGCCTTCGCGCGCTCCTCGGTCGCATAGATGTCGGAGATTACGATGTCGGCCTGGCCGCTTTGCAGCGTGGTCAGCAGCGCCGCGAACGAGACAGGCTTGTACGCCATCTTGAAGCCAAGACAGTTGCCGATCGCTTCGCCGAGGTCGATGTCGAAGCCGATGTATTTACTCGGGTCGTTCGGGTCCAGCGCTTCATAGCCCGGCGTGTGTGGGTTGATCGCGTTGATTAGCGTCTTGCCCTTGAATTGCGGGTATTTCGCCTGCAGCGCCGCGCATTCGGCAGGCGCCGGCGCGGCAGCCTGTGCGTGACTCGAGATCAGCAGCGCCAGCAGACTGACGGCGCCAAGAACCAGCTCGCGCCAGCGGCGGGCAAGACCGCCTGCGCGCAGCACTCCATGCCCGTGATCGACAAGATTGATATACATCCCGGAACTCCCTGAGCGGCAGATGGCAATGGCCCACACCATGTACGCCTTGTTGCATCGCACCAGCGCAAGGGTAGATAGACGAAATTCCGCATACTTGTTCCAGCGCGCACAAATGTTTGCACAGAGGCGAAGGAGGTTGGCATACAGCGAACCGCAATCGAGCGTCACACGAAAGATCGATCAGTAGATCTTCCGCGCGACCGAAACGCCATTTCGCCGCCGACGCTCCGGAGGAGGCGACAACACTGACTATCCAGGACTTCGAGGGGGGCGTGCGAGCCGGCGCCGAGTTCGTCAAGCGTCCGGCGCTGCGATGGATGAGAACACGCAATCGGTGCAGCGCGTGACCAACGTCATGGACGAAACCGCCGCAGCGTCCTTCGAGCAGGGCAAGGGCAGCTAACTGAGCAGAACGGACCTTCGAAAGTCCGGCCGAGATAGGCAGTCGAGTCGCTCTCAGATTTCACTGGTGCGTAGCTACTACCTGTCGAGAGACCTCTGACCTCCGCACACACGAACCCTTCCGTTAAACCGAGGGCGCGGCGGAAAGTCAGTTGTCGTCTGATCGGACTGGCGGGCGCTCATGCGGTACCGGCTCGTCTTTATCTGCGTCCCGTGCAGATGACTCGGCCTGCGGCGCCGCGGCAGGAAGCGGCTTGTCTCGCGGCGAAGGTGGCTCGGCGGATTTTGTGGCGGGGTCTGACGGCATCGCGTTCTCCCGGTGACTGGGAAAAATCCCCACCACTACACTAGCACTGAACATCCACGGTGGCTTGCGCGCGGAACTGCTTGAGCGCGGGCCGCGCATGGGTGGCGGATGCTACGATGGCTGGAAATTGCCGCAGAGGTCTCAATGCAAAGCCCCGCTCTGTTCCACGTGCTTCTCGACCACCTCGAAGCGAACGGCACCCAGCCTATCGATATTCAGCGGTTTGTCGATCGGTGGCACCGACTTCGATCGCACGAAGCGTTTCCATGCCCAGTCTGCTACCTCGCCGGCGAGGAGCAGCCGCTCGCAGCATTGCCGGCGCAAGGTAACTTCGAGCCATTCAAATGCCCAGGTTGTCGGACGCGGTTCGACGTACCAATCGACGGGTAACGCCACGTTTTCCGAAATGAAGGGAACAGGGCAAAACGCCGGTTTCCACGAGCGCATCGGCATGAGACCAAGATCGTGCTACTCCCGTAAAACGCATAATCAAAGGGAACCCCTAGCAGACTTAACGAACTTCACCGGATGCCGCGTCAAGCGATGCCAACAGGCGAAACAGGCAGCGCCGACGGCAAAATCGTCTAAAATTAATCTGGTCCGATCCTGATTTGAACAAGGGGAAGATAATGATTCGATTGATTGCATGGATGCTGATTGCTGGTACCGTAGTTCTCGGCGGCTGCAACACGATGGCGGGCGCAGGCCAGGACATTTCGAAGGGAGGCCAGGCGATCAAGAATGAGGCACAGGAATCCAAGTAAGGGAACCAGCTGAGCGAGTGCGCCAACGAAGTCAAGACCCGAAGTCAGGAGCCGAACTCAACAAACTCATTCGCTCCCAATCATCGCAGCAGACGAAGCGGCGACATACGTTGCGGATGCCGGTGCCGTTGTCACAGCGGAAGTCAGCTATGGTCTTGAAGTCCGGCGCAAGACGGCCGGTGAGCCACATCAATTCAACATTGCGTTGGCATTCGCGTTCCAGGCGGCGGCTCGACTGAACCCGGTTCAGATAGCCGTAGATGTAGATCTTCAGCAGCACGGCCGGATGCTTCTCCGAATGTCCCAACCTCGCAAAAAGAGCGGCCGCTCACCATCCCGACTACGCACGGTCAGCGAAGCCTGAACGACCATTTGTCTAACGTTTAGCTCTATCTCGACGAACGGTCGTGCCAGCGAACAGCCGAGGCATCTGTACCTCGGTTTGTCAAAACGTACCGGCAACATGTCGAGGCCAGATCGAGGTGTCGGCGTGCGTGTCGTTGTGTCAAAGCCAGATACAGATGGGCGCTGTCAGATGTCATGTCAGTGGTGGGATGCCGGCTAACCTGATGCCGTCGCTTCAATACAACGGCGATGCGTCCCGGATGCGTCCCGGATGGGATGAAAAACAGCACCGCGCCTTTTCTGGCAGGGATTTCGCCAGAATTATTTCGGATTTATGACGAATTATCTCAGCAAAACGTAACGGTGAAATCCAGCCCGGAAATGACATCATGAGGCTACCTGCCTCTTATACTCGCGCCGCTGTTTTCCGCCTGAATCGCAATCCGCTGGAGTTAATTCATGAAAAAGATCCCCGTAGCTCTCGCCGTATCCGCTGCACTCGCCGCATCGGCCGCCCATGCACAGAGTTCGGTCACCCTGTACGGCCTGATCGATGCCGGCCTGATGTATACCAACAACGTCAAGACCTCCGCCACTTCGCACGGCGGCCTGTTTCAGGCAACCAGCGGCACCATTAACGGCAGCCGGTTCGGTCTGCGTGGCGCCGAAGACCTCGGTGGCGGCCTGAAGGCCATTTTCGTGCTGGAAAACGGCTTCAACGTGCAGAACGGTAAGCTCGGCCAGAACAGCCGGATGTTTGGTCGTCAGGCGTTTGTCGGCCTGAGCAGCAGCGATTTCGGTACGGTGACGCTGGGCCGCCAGTATGACTCACTGGTGGACTTCGTGGCACCGCTGTCCGGTACGGCCGGCACGTTCGGCGACACGGGCTTCGCGCACCCGTTTGACAACGACAACCTGAACCACACGCTGCGGATGAGCAACGCGGTTAAGTACACGAGCAGCAATTATGCAGGCCTGAAGTTCGGCGGCCTCTACGCGTTCTCCAACAACACTGACTTCACGCTGAACCGTGCTTACAGCGCGGGCGCAAGCTACGAGTTTGGCCCGTTCAAGATGGCCGCCGGCTACCTGCAGATCAACGGCAACGGCGCTGCCCCCCAAGTGAACACCAGCGGCGCAGTTGACCTCGGCGAAGCGCCTGCCCAGACGGCTGGCTTCCGGTTCGGGGCGAACGTTCAGCGCACGATCGGCGCGGGTCTGAACTACACCTTCGGCCCGGCAGTGGTCGGCTTCGTGTATACGAACAGCTTTTATCAGGGCACGCAATCGTTCAACCTCAACAACGGTTCGCAGCGCTTCAACAACTATGAACTGAACGCCAAGTACACGCTGACACCGGCGATTACGCTGGGCATCACTGACACGTACACCGATGCCCATCTGTCAGGCGCGTTTAATGCGACCGGTACGCAGTACGGCAAGGATCCGAAGTGGAATCAGGTCAACTTGCAAGCTGTCTACGCGTTTTCCAAGCGCACGGATGTTTACGCCGAAGCCATGTATCAGCACGCAATCGGCCAAAACGTTGTCGCCTTCATTAATACGTCGGGTGGTGCGTCGTCGACGGCAAACCAGGTGGTCGGCACGGTCGGGTTGCGCACGCGCTTCTAAGGAAGCCTGAAGCGGAACTGGTTTAGCCCTGTCTCAGGGCGCAGCAGCAGTGTGCGCCGGCAAAGGCACCCGCCGGCGCAAATTCATCTGGGCACGACCGCTACAGCTTGCTTGAAGACGTCGCGTCCAGATGTGTCGGGACTCTCGTCGCTGGTCCAGACGAAATGGCGGTCACGGCGCAGTGAATGCGGAGCGAGAGTCCAACGACGATGGATCGTTCCTGGCCGACCTCTGCCTGATGACGCCAGCCTCAAACTGCCTCAGTTCACATCATGCCGCCGGGGGCGCTCCCTGTTCCGCCAGTGCCGGATGAAGGTGTGGACGTCGTTGTGAGCGGATGGGCGAGACCCGCCGCGGACAGCAGCGAGACGGCAGCCGGATCGGGCATGCCATTGACGTCGATGGCGCCTGCTGTCGCCAGCGCGCCGAGATCGCTGTCCACCCCTGCTTGCCCGACGACAAACGGCGTCGTCAGAAACGCCGGTGCCGTCAGCGTGACCGCATATCGCTGCTGCAGATTCGCGACAACTGCCGTTTGCGCAGCCAGTACATCGGTCTGATTTTCCAGCACCCGCTGGAACTGTGAATTGTTCTGGAAGTTCGCAATCAGACTGGTCTCGTTTGTGCCAAGTTGCGAAGCGAGATAGACGAGCATCAGTTCGGTCTCAGGCGTCGTATTGAAAGTGCCGCCGGCAAATGCCAGCGAATGCAGGGTCGTGCCGCCGGCGGTCACGGTGAGGATGCAGGGAAGCGTGGCGTTGAGGGTCGTGCTGTAGTGTCCACCGCCGTCTGACAGGGTGGAGCCCGAACCCGACGCGCAACTGAGGCTAACCGTCGCGCTGGCGAGCGCCTTGCCGATGGCTGCCGTGCCGGATACGGCGACGTTCGGCGTCCCGTTTCCGCCGCTACAGCCGTCGAAGCCGAAGCAGGCGCTTCCGCCGCACGCGGCGAGTGTGGCGAGCGAGGCCACGCAAAGTGCAGCCAGCACCGGGCGAACAAAAGGCGCATCGTGAGTGTTCATGGCCGCCTGCCGTTGACAGAAGAGGATAGGGCGAGCCGCCCCACACAAAGGGACTGGCGCTATTTATAATTTTAGGCCCTGTACGCGGAAGTCGTTTATCGCATCAGTCTCATTCACGCCGTTATCACCCATTGCAGTCATCCGAGATCCGTCGTTTCAGCATTCAGCGAATGTCAACTTCCGAGCGAGACGTGGGACAGGAGTCGTTTAGGGTTGTTCGATGCCTGCCATCGTCCACAGGAATGTGAGCGTGCCAC